>NZ_CP077770.1:0-35000 GCF_019134595.1 Pseudoalteromonas shioyasakiensis
GTGTATCTGTCGGTTTGGCAAAGTTGTTTATATGTATTGCAAGATGAATTGCCTTCACAGCAATTCAGTATGTGGGTAAGACCACTTCAAGCAGAAAGTACCGAAGATACGTTGACTATATATGCACCTAACCGTTTTGTTTTGGATTGGGTGAGAGAAAAGTATTTAAACCGTATTAATGAACTACTCGTTGAAATTTGTGGTGATGAAGCACCTGAATTACGTTTTGATGTTGGTAGTAAACCTATTTTAAATGCCCAAGTGGCATCAGCACCGGCTGCAGCAGAAACAAGCGCATCTATTCCACAACAAGCTGCTGAAAAGCAACAGCCAAAACCTGAAAAATCAGCGGTCGAACCTGCACCAAAATCAGGTTATAAATCAAACATTAAAGAAAATTACACCTTTGATAGCTTTGTTGAAGGTAAATCAAACCAACTAGCAAAAGCTGCAGCAACTCAAGTTGCAGATAACCCAGGTTCAGCATTTAACCCTGTATTTATATACGGTGGTACTGGCTTAGGTAAAACTCACTTATTACACGCAGTTGGTAACGGTATTATGGCTAATAAGCCAGACGCGAAAATTGTTTATATGCACTCAGAGCGATTTGTGCAAGACATGGTTAAAGCGCTACAAAATAATGCCATAGAAGAGTTTAAACGTTATTACCGAAGTGTTGATGCATTGATGATCGATGACATTCAATTTTTCGCTAATAAAGAACGCTCACAAGAAGAGTTCTTTCATACCTTCAACGCTTTACTTGAAGGAAATCAACAAATTATCTTAACTTCAGACCGCTATCCAAAAGAGATAGAAGGGGTTGAAGATCGCCTTAAATCACGTTTTGGTTGGGGCTTAACAATTGCTATTGAGCCGCCAGAACTTGAAACGCGCGTTGCTATTTTGATGAAAAAAGCGCAGCAAAGTAAAATAAATTTACCTCACGAAGTTGCCTTTTTTATCGCGAAAAAATTACGCTCAAATGTGCGTGAATTAGAAGGGGCGTTAAACCGCGTTATAGCTAATGCAAACTTTACTGGTCGTCCGATTTCGATCGACTTTGTAAAAGAAGCGCTACGTGACTTACTTGCGCTGCAAGATAAACTGGTAACGATAGATAATATTCAACGTACTGTTGCTGAGTATTACCGTATTCGTGTATCAGATTTACTATCTAAGCGTCGTAGCCGCTCAGTAGCAAGACCACGTCAAGTGGCCATGGCATTATCAAAAGAACTTACAAATCACAGTTTACCTGAGATTGGCGACGCCTTCGGTGGTCGTGATCATACAACTGTATTACACGCTTGTCGTAAAGTTAAATCACTACGTGATGAAAGCCACGAAGTGAAAGAAGATTATCAAAACTTAATAAGAACCTTGTCATCTTAAGGCCGACTTTATTATGCAAATAACAATATCAAGAGAGCAATTTTTAAAACCTTTAGTTCAAGTGTCTGGTGCGATTGAGCGTAAGCACACCTTACCGATTTTATCGAACGTACTGTTAGTTGTTGAAAACGGACAACTTTCGATGACGGGGACCGATCTTGAAATTGAGTTAGTGGCGAGTGTGTTTGTCGGTGAAGATACCACAGATACGCAATTAACTTTACCAGCTAAAAAGTTACTCGATATTTGTAAAAGTTTACCTGATGGCTCAGACCTTACGTTAAGTAGCCAAGATCATCAGTTACTACTAACAAGTGGTAAAAGTCGTTTTTCTTTAACTACGCTGGCCGCTGAAGATTTTCCGAATCTTGAGCAGTGGGATGGTGAAGTTGAGTTTCAACTAACGCGTTTAGAATTGCGTAAACTTTTAGAGAGCACGCACTTTTCTATGGCGAATCAAGACGTACGTTATTACTTAAACGGTATGTCATTTGAAGTTGATAACGCAGATATTAAAACAGTGGCTACAGATGGTCACCGTTTGGCAATTGCACAAAAGCAATTACCACAGTCTTTAAATACACAGCGTCAGTTAATTATTCCACGTAAAGGTGTGCAAGAAATTATGCGCCTAATGGTGGCTGATGATGAACTAGTAACTATTCAATTTGGTGCTAACCACATTCGTATTATTGATACTGAGTTTACATTTACTAGTAAACTAGTTGATGGTCGTTTCCCTGATTATCGTCGAGTATTGCCGCGTGGTGGTGACAAAGTAATTACTGCTAATCGTGAATGGATACGCAGTGCTTTCCAACGTGTGTCTATTTTATCGAATGAAAAGTTCCGTGGTGTACGTTTAAACTTGTCTGAAGGTTTATTAAAAATTACTGCAAACAACCCTGAGCAAGAACAAGCTGAAGAGGTGGTTGAAGTAATGTACCAAGGCGGCGAACTTGAAATTGGCTTTAACGTTTCTTATGTACTTGATGTACTTAATACATTAAAAACAGAAGATGTAACCTTTACACTTGCAGACTCTAATAGCAGTGCGCTAATTGAAGGTGCAGGTGACGAAGAAGCTATGTACGTTGTAATGCCGATGCGCCTATAAGCTTATATGAGTTTAAGTCATTTAAGCCTCAATAATTTTCGGAATATTGAGGCGCTGACACTTGAGCCTGTTAATGGCATAAACATTATCTATGGTGAAAATGGCAGCGGAAAAACCAGTCTCCTTGAGGCGATATATTTCCTTTCTCACGGTAAATCATTTCGTACCGCCAAACATAAAAATATCATTCAGCACCAACAAGACAAGTTTGTGATTCATGGTCGCAAAGCGTTGCATGATTTGTCTATTCCGATTGGTATAAGTAAAAACCAAGCGGGTGAAACATCTTTAAAGATTCAGGGTAAAACGAGCCGTAAAATTTCTGAATTAGCTCAGCTAGTGCCGGTGCAAGTTATTACTCCAGAAAGCTATTCGTTGTTTTTTGGCGGCCCAAAAGAACGTAGAAAATTTCTCGATTTAGGATTGTTCCACGTGGAACATGACTTTTTTTATCTGTGGCAGTCTTTTAATAAAGTACTAAAACAACGTAATGCTTTATTAAAAAGTAAACCTCGAGATTATTTCGAACAGATCAAGTTTTGGGATAAAGAATTTGTTAGACTAGCTGAACAAATAAATAATCTAAGAATCGCGTATATAAGTAGGTTTAAGCAGCAGTTTTTTGATAAAATGTGTGCAGAATTAACGCTTGTAAGCGATTTAGAAATTAACTTTCATGCGGGTTGGAAAGAGAGTGAAACGCTCTCTGAGGCGCTTGAGCAAAGCTTTGAACGTGATGCCAAACAAGGTTTCACAAGTAAAGGTCCGCATAAAGCTGATTTTAGTTTTAGTGTTTCTGGTAACAGTGTAGAAAATACATTTTCTCGCGGTCAATTGAAGCTCTTGCTTTATGCGTTAAAAGTAACGCAAAATAGCTTAATTGAGTCAGAAACAGATAAGCAATCTATATTGCTAATAGATGACTTACCTTCAGAACTGGGTGAAGATACAAAAGAAAAAGTGGGTCAGCTTTTGACTCATTGCGATTCGCAACTTTTTATCTCATCGATTTTATCTGAAAGTATTTCTGCTGTGGTGGAACCCATGCAACGAGAACTAAAAATGTTCCACGTGAAACATGGCAACCTAATAACAAGATAAGTGGGATTAACCATGTCTGAGAATTACGATTCGTCGAGTATTAAAGTACTTAAAGGATTAGACGCAGTAAGAAAGCGTCCAGGAATGTATATAGGGGACACCGATGACGGTACAGGCCTACACCACATGGTGTTTGAGGTTGTTGATAACTCTATCGATGAAGCCTTAGCTGGTCATTGTGATGATATTTTTGTAACGATTCACTTAGACGGTTCAGTCTCTGTAAGAGATAACGGTCGTGGTATTCCTACATCTATTCACGAAGAAGAAGGTGTTTCAGCGGCTGAAGTTATCATGACGGTACTTCACGCTGGTGGTAAGTTCGATGATAACTCATATAAAGTATCAGGTGGCTTACACGGTGTAGGTGTTTCGGTAGTAAATGCACTATCAGAAAAACTACAGCTGACCATTCGTCGTGAAGGCAAAATTCACCAACAAACATATACTATGGGTGTACCAGATGCGCCATTAGCTGTAATTGGTGACGCAACAGACACTGGTACTGAATTACGTTTCTGGCCAAGTGGTGAAACATTCACTGACCTTAACTTTCACTACGATATTTTAGCAAAGCGTCTACGTGAGCTTTCGTTCTTGAACTCTGGTGTAAGTATCATTCTTACAGATGAGCGCGAAGAATCTAAGAATGACCACTTCAAATATGAGGGTGGTATTCAAGCATTCGTAGAATATCTAAACCGTAATAAAACACCTGTACATAAAAGTGTTTTCCACTTTACCCATGAGCGTGAAGAAGACGGTATTAGTGTAGAAGTTTCAATGCAGTGGAACGATGGCTTCCAAGAAAGCATTTACTGTTTCACAAACAATATTCCACAACGTGATGGTGGTACGCACTTAGCTGGCTTTAGAGCGGCATTAACGCGTACGCTAAATAACTACATGGAAAAAGAAGGCTTTAACAAAAAAGCGAAAACAACCAGCAATGCAACGGGTGATGATGCTCGTGAAGGTTTAACCGCGGTTGTAAGTGTTAAAGTTCCTGACCCTAAGTTCTCATCGCAAACTAAAGACAAACTAGTATCAAGTGAAGTTAAGTCTGCTGTAGAACAAGCAATGGCAGAAAAACTAACAGAGTTCTTATTAGAAAACCCTGTAGATGCTAAAACAGTTGTTGGCAAAATTATTGATGCGGCACGAGCTCGTGAAGCAGCGCGTAAAGCACGTGAAATGACACGTCGCAAAGGTGCTATGGATTTAGCTGGTTTACCAGGTAAATTGGCAGACTGCCAAGAAAAAGATCCAGCACTTTCTGAACTATACATAGTGGAGGGTGACTCTGCAGGTGGTTCAGCTAAGCAGGGTCGTAACCGTAAAAACCAAGCTATCTTGCCACTTAAAGGTAAGATTCTTAACGTTGAAAAAGCGCGCTTTGATAAGATGCTTTCTTCTCAAGAAGTAGCAACTCTAATCACAGCTCTAGGTTGTGGTATTGGTCGTGATGAATATGACCCAGAAAAACTACGTTATCATCGTATCATTATCATGACCGATGCGGACGTGGATGGTTCTCACATTCGTACCTTACTACTGACTTTCTTCTACCGTCAAATGCCAGAGATTGTAGAAAAAGGCTTTATCTATATTGCGCAACCACCACTTTATAAAGTGAAAAAAGGTAAGCAAGAACGCTACATTAAAGATGATCCAGCGCTTGTTGATTACTTAACGTCATTAGCATTAAATAATGCTGCACTTTATACAAGTGAAGGTGCATCTGCACTTGAAGGTGAAGAATTAGAAAGAATTGTTCACGATTATCAAAATACAGTTAAAGTGATTGAGCGCTTAAAACGTAAATATCCAAATTCGGTTATGGAACGTTTAATCTATCAAAGCGAAATTACCGAAGCTGATTTAGCAGATGAAGCAAAAGTTAAAGAGTGGACTAACACTCTTGTTGACGACTTAATTGCACGTGATGAAGATGCAACTATCTTCCACGCGGGTACTGAGCACGATACTGAGCGCAACATGTATTATCCTGTTGTGAATATTCGCCAGCATGGTGTGGATAAAGCACATGTACTAAACCATGACTTCATCACATCGCGTGACTACAAACGCATTGCAGCGACAGGCGTAAACATTGCTAACTTACTTGAAGAAGGGGCATATGTTCAACGCGGTGAGAAAACTCTTGCTGTTGATAACTTTGTGGATGCATTAGAGTGGTTAATTAATGAGTCGAAGCGTGGTCTTTATATTCAACGCTATAAAGGACTCGGTGAGATGAACCCTGATCAGCTTTGGGAAACCACTATGGACCCAGGTGCACGTCGCATGTTGAAAGTAACAATTGAAGATGCAGTAGCTGCAGACCAATTGTTCGCGACTCTGATGGGTGACCAAGTTGAGCCGCGTCGTGACTTCATCGAAACGAATGCGCTACGTGTAGTTAACCTAGACGTATAAAGCTAAATTAAGAATTAAAAAGGAGCCAACTGGCTCCTTTTTTTATTGCTGAAAAAGCACAAACTGCTTAAAACCTTACTGCACACAAGGTATACTGAGAGCAATTTTCAGACTAAACGCACCAGATACTATAAGCCAAATATGCAAAAATATGACGTTAAAACCTTTCAAGGTTTGATCCTGGCTTTACAGGACTATTGGGCACAGCAAGGCTGTGTGATTGCTCAACCACTCGATATGGAAGTGGGAGCAGGGACATTTCATCCGTTAACTTTCTTAAAGTCGATTGGCCCAGAGCCAATGTCGAGCGCGTATGTTCAACCATGCCGCCGTCCAACTGATGGTCGTTATGGTGAAAACCCGAACCGTTTACAGCACTACTACCAATTCCAAGTAGTATTAAAGCCTTCACCAGAAAACATTCAGGAGCTTTATTTAGGCTCTTTAGCTGCTGTTGGTATTGATACACTAACAGATGAAGTTCGCTTCGTAGAAGACAACTGGGAGTCGCCTACATTAGGTGCTTGGGGTCTAGGTTGGGAGATCTGGTTAAACGGCATGGAAGTAACTCAGTTCACTTACTTCCAGCAAGTAGGTGGCTTAGAGTGCTCACCAGTAACCGGTGAAATCACTTACGGTCTTGAGCGTTTAGCAATGTATATTCAGGGCGTAGATAGTATCTATGACCTAGTATGGGCAGACGGCCCTATGGGACGTGTGACATACGGTGATGTATTCCATCAAAATGAAGTAGAGCAGTCAGCTTATAACTTCGAACAAGCGGATGTTGAGTTCTTATTTGCACAGTTCGATCACTGTGAAAAAGAAAGCGAAAAGCTAATTGAAGCAGGCTTACCATTACCTGCTTATGAGCAAGTAATGAAAGCATCACATGCGTTTAACTTATTAGACGCTCGTCACGCTATCTCAGTAACAGAACGTCAACGTTATATCTTACGTGTTCGTGCTTTATCTAAAGCGTGTGCGCAAAGTTACTATGATGCCCGTGAAGCTCTTGGTTTCCCGCTTTGTAAGGATTAAGAATTAGCATGTCAGCAGAAAATTTATTAGTAGAAATTGGCACTGAAGAGCTGCCACCGAAAGCACTTCGTAAACTTGCTGAGTCGTTTGCTGAGAACTTAGCAGCTGAGCTTGCAAGCTTAGAATTAAATCACCAAGGCGTTAACTGGTACGCATCACCACGTCGCTTAGGTTTGCGTGTTACTGCACTTGAAGCAAAACAAAGTGACAAGGTTGTAGAAAAGCGTGGTCCTGCAGTTGCAGCCGCTTTTGATGCCGATGGTAATCCAACAAAAGCAGCAATGGGTTGGGCTCGTGGTTGTGGTATCGATGTAAGCGATGCTCAAACACTAGAAACAGATAAAGGCGCTTGGTTATTACATAAAGCACAGGTTGAAGGTCAAGCAACTACATCGCTTATGAGTGATGCTGTAAACAAAGCACTTGCTAAATTACCTATCCCTAAACCAATGCGTTGGGGTGCAAATAAAACACAATTTATTCGCCCAGTGCACACAGCGACTATTTTATTTGGTAGCACGCTAATTGAAGGCGAAATCCTTGGTAAGCAAGTTGGCAACCAATTACAAGGTCACCGTTTCCATCATCCAGAAAAAGTAACAATCAACCACGCTGATGATGTGTTTGATGTTCTTAAATCTGCTTACGTTGTCGCTGACTTCGAAGCGCGTAAAGCACAAATTCGCGAACAGATTGAAGCAGCAGCTAGCGCTGTAAATGCAAAAGTAGCGATGGATCAAGACTTACTTGAAGAAGTAACATCGTTGGTTGAATGGCCAGTAACGCTGACAGCAACATTCGAAGAAGCATTCTTAGATGTTCCTTCAGAAGCGCTTATCTATACTATGAAGGACGACCAAAAGTACTTCCCGTTATTAGACCAAGATGGCAACTTACTTAACAAGTTCCTATTTGTTTCTAATATCGAAAGTAAAGATCCAAGCGTGGTAATTGCTGGTAACGAAAAAGTTGTTCGTCCTCGTTTAGCTGATGCACAGTTCTTCTACGAAACAGATAAGAAGAAAACGCTAGAGAGCCGTTTAGAGTCACTAGATACTGTTTTATTCCAAAAGCAACTTGGTACGCTGAAAGACAAATCAGAGCGTATTAGTGAACTTGCAGGTTACATTGCTGAGCAATTAGGTGCCGATGCCGAGCTTGCTAAGCGAGCAGGTTTATTAAGTAAAACAGACTTAATGACCGAAATGGTTATGGAATTTACCGACGTACAAGGTGTAATGGGTATGCATTACGCTCGTCACGATGGTGAAGCAGAAGAAGTTGCACTCGCGCAAAATGAACAATATATGCCACGCTTCGCGGGTGATAACTTACCAACAAATGTGATCAGCTGTGCGGTCGCAATTGCAGATAAGTTTGATACGCTGGTGGGTATTTTTGGTATTGGTCAAGCGCCAAAAGGCGACAAAGACCCATTCGCACTTCGCCGTGCTGCAATTGGTGCACTACGCATCATGGTTGAAAAATCATTACCGCTAGATATTTTAGATCTTGTTGCTAAGTCACAAACGCTATTCGATGAAAAGCTAACGAACCTAAACGTATCAACTGATGTATTTGAGTTTATGCTAGGTCGTTTCCGCGCATGGTATCAAGATGAAGGTATCGAAGTTGATGTGATCCAAGCCGTACTAGCTCGTCGTCCAACTAAACCAGTTGATTTCGACCGTCGTGTTAAAGCGGTAAGTCACTTCCGTACATTAGACGCAGCAGAAGCGCTTGCAGCAGCAAATAAACGTGTTAGTAATATCTTGGCTAAAAATGACATCACAACACAAGGTGATGTAAATGAGAGCCTATTAAGCGATGACGCAGAAAAAGTATTAGCGTCACACGTTGCTAAGTTTGCAACTGAGCTTGCACCTTTATATGCAAATGGCGATTACCAAGAAGCATTATCACAACTTGCAGGTATCCGTGAGAGTGTTGATAACTTCTTCGATAACGTCATGGTAATGGCCGATGACGAAGCGGTTAAACAAAACCGTTTAGCATTATTAAGCCAACTAAGCCGTCTGTTTTTAGATATTGCTGATATTTCTGTACTTCAGAAGTAAGCAGTAGCCAATTAATAAAAGCCAGCTCAGTGCTGGCTTTTTTGTAGCAAAAGGAACAGTAATGAAACGTGTAATTACTTTAGCATTAGCGGGCTTATTAACTGCCTGTTCTAGCCAAATGCAAATGCCAAGCATCGACGATATTCTGCCAAGTAAAGAGCTTGACCGTACTATGTACTTACGTGGTGACTTTACCTTGTGGGATGCCGAGCCTCAGTATCAGTTAGAGCAAGTTGCACCGGGCATATTCCAAACCGAAGTAAAGTTTTCAACACCTGGTAAAGTTTATGAATTCAAAGTAGCGGATGCTGATTTTAGCGAAGGCTATAACTGTGGTTACAGTGATATGGACCCAGCAGGGCAATCATTGGTTCTAGGGCAAGCAGCCAATGCCGACTGTAATACCATCTACAATTATTTCAGCTTTAAACCCGCTGCAAAAGGCGTGTATGTCGTGAGCTTTGATTACCGCAATAGTAATCAACCAAAAGTGACAGTAACGAAGAAATAGCTTTAAGCTTTCAGCTGTCAGCTTTAAGCCGATCGAGTGAGCGTTGAAAATAGTTATAAGGACATGACATGAGTAAGAAAGGTTGGAATGAAGGGATAGTGATCAACGGAGTAACTTTCCCTTCTGATGAGTTGAATAGAAAGCAGGATGCTGACTTATTAACAAAAATTCTTACAAGAAGATCTAATGTCATCTCTCAAAGTGCTAATAAATCATCCTATGTGATAAATGTAAATGCTGAGTGGGGAGCTGGAAAAACCTACTTTATAAAAAGGTGGGCTGAAGATTTAAAGTATGATTATCCAGTTGTTTACATCGATGCATGGTCTAATGACTTTATGGACTCACCAATTATTACAGTATTGGCTGAAATCCAAGAGCAGCTTTTAGATAGCATTAATAAAAGTTGTTTACCTAGAGATAAGAAAAAGCGTTTTAAAAATATTGGGATCTCAATATTACCAAAAATATTAGCCGCGCTCGTTAAACGCTATGGTGGCTTTGATATTGAAGACTTATTTGTTGAAGAGTCTAGTGAAGAAAGCGAGAAACCTGCATCAACAAATAAAACATTGGATCTCTCAGCTGCTATGGAGGCTATGGCGACACAAGCGTTTAAAGAGCATAGTGATTATAAATCTGGTGTAAAAGAGCTAAAAGCCACGATTAAAGAACTTATTAAGTTCGCCGTGGATAACCCCAAGAACTCTTTAAGTGTGAACAAGCGAAGTTACCCTGCATTTATATTTATAGACGAACTTGATAGATGTCGACCAACCTACGCAGTTGAAATGCTTGAGGCAATTAAGCATATATTTGATATTGAAGGACTTGTAATCGTCGTTTCAACTCATACAGAAGAGCTACAACACACAATAAAAGCTCTTTATGGAAATAACTTTAATGCTGATAGTTACCTGAGACGTTTCTTTGACACTAAATATCATTTAGATGTAACTGTTTCACCAAGCCTGCTTGAAATAAATAGTGATTTTTCAATATTGAATCATGATGACTTGAATGAAAAAAATATCTTACTATTCCCATTTATATCTCAAAATAATGAATGCTTAAAACGTCAAGTATCATCACTTCTTGTGAGTATTTCTAATTGGAAAAAGCTACCCCCAAGATCATCAATTCAATTAGCTAATAGGTTACTAACATCTATAGAGTTAATTGATAACGAAAAGTCTATAGATATTGTAGTGCTATCGGTTTTGCTATGTTTGTATATGTTTAGCAAAAGTGAATATGACTATCTTTACTCAACCTTATGTGGAAAGAAATTTAATTTTGATCATAATGCAACGACATTAAGAGTCTCAGGAGAACAGCTCAATATTCCAAATAGCTTAGAAAAAATGACCTCAAATTCTAATAACTTTTATAGCTTTAAACAGCTACTCAACTTATCGGGTTATGATAAGCAAGCACTTTTAAGGTTTGAGAAAAATTTCTCCGATACCAGTATTTATACATATTTCAAAGACTTTTCAGAAGTATTAAATCGAGAGGATTCTATACGTAATGTTGGTTTTTTAAATACTTTTAATTACGATGGGAGAGGAAGTATAAGCGATTCGCAGCTACTACAGGCATACATGACCTTCTTCGGAATACACAAAGTTTCCCTAGAATATTATTTAGATTTAATCAATTTAACAAATAAACTTTCTGATAGCTGATAGCTGATAGCTGATAGCTGATAGCTGATAGCTGATAGCTGATAGCTGATAGCTGATAGCTGATAGCTGATAGCTGATAGCTGATAGCTGATAGCTCGTTACAACCCTTTCTTCACTAAGTATCGATACGGTGCTTGTTCTACATCTTTTGCCACGAGAGTGTGATCCATAAAGGTACAAAAGCTTGGAATATCGCGGGTGGTTGATGGGTCATCGGCGATGATAAGTAAGGTTTCGCCATCTTTCATTTTACGTACTGCACCGCGCACCATCATCACGGGTTCTGGACAACGAAGGCCAAGTGCATCTAATTGGTGATCGGGATTATCAAAACTCATGGCTGACCTTTTAGGTGAAAGAGACGAATAATAAGCAGCTATTTTAACTTTCTATTGCCGCTAGTTTCAATAAGCGAAAGCAAAGCAAATAAAAAAGGCGCACTGAAAAAATCAGTGCGCCTTTTTATCACCAAGATGTTTGGTGTGAGCTCGTTATTCCACGCGCTCAAATACAGTTGCAATACCTTGGCCTAAACCAATACACATAGTTGCTAGGCCGTATTTAGCGTTCTTGTCTTCCATTAGGTGAACAAGCGTTGTGCTAATACGTGAACCAGAACAACCTAGTGGGTGACCAAGTGCAATTGCACCACCATTTAGGTTAACTTTTTCGTCTACCACATCCATCAGACCTAAGTCTTTTAACACAGGTAGAGATTGCGCTGCGAATGCCTCGTTAAGCTCTGCAACATCGATATCGTCAATAGTGATACCTGCTTGTTGAAGTGCTTTTTGCGATGCAGGAACAGGGCCGTAACCCATGATTGATGGATCGCAACCTGCAACAGCCATTGATTTAATACGCGCACGAATTGGTAAACCAAGCTCTTTTGCTTTCTCTTCGCTCATTACAAGCATTGCTGATGCGCCGTCAGAAAGTGCAGAAGAAGTACCTGCTGTTACGCTACCTGATGCTGGATTGAATACAGGGCGTAGTTGCGATAAGCCTTCAACAGTTGTCTCAGGACGGATTACTTCATCGTCTTCAACTAAGATTAAAGAACCATCTGCATCGTGACCTTCCATTGCTAGGATTTCACGACGGAAACGACCTTCAACAGTTGCCGCGTGTGCACGTTGGTGTGAGCGGTAAGCAAATTCGTCTTGTTGCTCGCGGCTAATGCCATGAAGCGTAGCAAGGTATTCTGCAGTTAAACCCATTACGCCAGCAGCTTGTGCTACAGACGTTGATAAACCAGGGTGAAAATCATTACCGTGAGTCATAGGTACGTGACCCATGTGCTCAACACCACCAATGATGTAGGTATCACCAGCGCCAGTCATAATAGCGCGTGCAGCATCGTGTAATGCTTGCATTGATGAACCACATAAACGGTTAACAGTGACAGCTGGTACTGAGTGAGGGATACCGGCTAGTAGTGCTGCGTTACGAGCAATGTTAAAACCTTGCTCTAAAGTTTGCTGTACACAGCCCCAGTAAATATCATCAATTGATGCTGGATCAACGGCTGGGTTACGGTCTAACAAACCTTTCATTAAGTGAGCACTTAAATCTTCCGCACGCTTGTTTTTGAATACGCCGTTCTTTGAACGACCCATTGGTGTGCGGATACAATCTACGATTACTGGATTATTCATGTTTCTTATCCTTCCACCTTATAGAATACACGGCCTTCTTCGGCCCACTTGCGAGTTTCATCTGATACTTGGTAAATCGCACCTAAATGAGCGTACTTGTCTGCTGTCGCAACAAAGTTCGCTAAACCAGTTTGATCTAAGTAACGGAATGCACCGCCTCTAAATGGAGGGAAACCAATGCCGTAAATTAGCGCCATGTCAGCTTCTTGTGGAGACGCTACGATACCTTCTTGTAAACAAAGTAGTACTTCGTTGATCATCGGGATCATACAACGGTCAATGATTTCTTGTTTATCGAAATCTTTAGGTGCATCAGTGATAGCACTTAGTAACTCTGTTGCTGTAGCATCTTTTGCTTTTTTCAGGCGACCACGACGGTCTGGCGCGTACTGGTAAAAACCTGCACCATTTTTCTGACCAAAGCGTTTTTCGTTTGCAAATACAGTAACTGGGTCTTTATCTTGGCGAGCCATACGCTCAGGGAAACCGTCAGCCATAACACCTGTACAGTGGTAAGCTGTATCGATACCTACAACATCAAGAAGATAGGCAGGACCCATTGGCCAACCAAATACATTTTCCATTACTTTATCTACTTTAGTGAAGTCAGCACCTTCAACTACAAGTTTGCTGAAACCTGCAAAGTAAGGGAATAGTACGCGGTTTACAAAGAAACCAGGACAGTCGTTTACAACGATTGGTGATTTACCAAGTTTTAATGCGTAATCAACAACCGCATTAATTGTTGCTTCTGATGTTTTTTCACCACGAATGATTTCTACTAATGGCATTTTTGGCACTGGGTTAAAGAAGTGCATACCACAGAAGTTTTCTGGTTTTTCAAGTGCTGATGCTAACTCGTCAATACGAATTGTTGAGGTATTTGAAGTTAGGATAGTGCCCGCTGGTAAGTCTTTTTCAAGACCCGCAAGAACGGCTTGCTTAACTTTAGGGTTTTCAACCACAGCTTCAACAACGATGTCTGCGCTTTGTAAGTCTGCATCGTTTAGCGTTGGTTTGATTTTGCCTAAGGTAGCAACCATCTTATCCATCGCCATATGGCCACGTTGTACTTTTTTGCCAAGTAGCTTAGATGCTTCGCCCATACCTAAATCAAGTGCATCTTGATTGATGTCTTTCATGATAATAGGTGTGCCTTTATAAGCAGACTGGTATGCAATACCGCCGCCCATAATACCAGCGCCTAATACAGCGGCTTGTTTGATCTCAAGTTCACTGTGTTTAGCTTGCTTCTTCGCTTTACCTTTAATGTATTGGTCAGCTAAGAAAATACCTGTTTGCGCCGCAGCTTCGCTTGTTGCTGCTAATTTAGCAAAGTTAGTGTTTTCAATCGCCATTGCTTCAGCGCGTTCACAGTTTGCTGCAGCTTTGATTGTTTTTACAGCCATAACAGGTGCTGGGTAGTGACCTTTTGTCTGACCCATTACCATGCCTTCAGCCATCGCAAAGCTCATACCTTGCTCAACACGGTTCATTTTCAGTGGCTGTAATTTTACTTGTCGTTTTGCTTGCCAATCTAGCTTGCCAGCAATTGCTTGCTCAAGTGTTGCAATACTTGACTCTAAAAGTTTGTCAGCACTAACTACCGCATCAAATGCACCTACTTTTAGGGCATCAGCAGCGCGGTTTTCTTTACCTGTAGTGATCCATGTCATCGCATTATCAGCGCCAATAAGGCGTGGAAGGCGAACTGTACCACCAAAACCAGGCATAATGCCTAGTTTAACTTCAGGTAGGCCAATTTTAGCGTTAGAGCTAGCAACGCGATAATCGGTAGCAAGTGCCCACTCACATCCACCGCCAAGCGCCATGCCGTTTACAGCACTTAGCGTTGGGAAAGGTAAATCTTCAATAGCATCAAAAACGTCAGTTGCATTTTTGATCCATGCAACAAGTTCTTCTTGAGGCTTTGTGAAGGTAGGTAAAAATTCGAAAATGTCGGCACCGATAATGAAATGATCTTTATCGCTGGTGAACACCATGCCTTTGATATCTGAGTTTGTTGCCAATTCTTTTAATGCTAAAGCGCAATCTTGCAAGGTTTGCTGCGAAAGTTTATTTACTGAGCCGTCTGCACAGAACTTAAACTCGGCGATGTTGTCCTTGATGAAAGCAACTTCAAATGAATCGCTTTTGTATAACATTATTATTCTCCCTAGTTTATTAACTAAGACTGGTACGATGAGTTTGCATTTCAATCAGTGTGCTTGCTTTAAAATTAAAATGCAACGAAAAATTTACTGCGCTTTATCGCGATTGGTTAAAATATAGCTGGTTTGGTGCTAAGGTGTAGCAGAAGTTTTTTGTTATTAATTCTTTAATTTTTTTTAAAGGTCATCATGAAAAAACAACTCCTTGGTTGGACAGCTGCCGCATTACTTTTTCCTTTTTTTGCAGCTGAAGCCAACGATAAACATGACGCTTTTTTAAAAGCAGAAAAAAAGGCGCGTTACGGTGATTATCAAGACATGAAAGAGGCGGCAAATGGTCTTGATCACCCGTTGAAACCTTATGTCGAAAAGGCTTATTGGCAACGCAACCCGAGTCTTAAACACCAGACAGAAATCGAGAACTATCTTAATGTCTACCAAAACACGCCACTGGAATGGCCTGTACGTAAGGCATGGCTTAACTACTTAAAAAAGTACAACAAAAAAGCGGCTTATATTCGTAACTATCGCGAAACAAGCAATAACGAATTAACCTGTCCTTATTTAAGTTTTCAACTGGACTTAGGTGCGCCTGAAAAAGCCATCATGAATCAAGTTACTGATTTATGGGTGGTAGGAAAATCACAACCAAAAGAGTGTGATAAGTTGTTCTCTCTTTGGAAGAAAAAAGGTTATCAGACCGAAGAGCGTGTTTGGCAGCGCATTAGCTTGGCTGCCGAAGGTGGCTCATCAAGCTTAATTCCATACTTAAAAACATTACTGCCTCGTGCAGACCAATACTTAGCTGATTTATATTTAAAGGTACGCAAAGATCCTAGTGCTTCAGCGGGCCTTTATCGCTACAAGAAAAAATCTGCTAAAGAAGGGCAGATTGCGATTTATGGAGTTAAGCGCCTAGTATGGCGAGATAAAGACCTTGCACTGCGTGCCTGGGAAAAGCTCGAAACCATGTTCGATTACACTGATGAGCAAAAAGCGGATGTTTACTACAGTTTTGCATTGTCGCTTGCTTCAAGTGGCCACCAGCAAGCGCGCTTTTGGTTAAATAAAGTGCCTAAAGACCGTCAAACTAGAAAGTTAATGCAATGGCAACTTGGCAATATGTTAGAGAGACAAGATTGGTCTGGCATTGTGGCGTTTTTTACCGGTAAAGAAAACCTGAGCCTAGGTCAACAATATTGGTTAGCATATAGCTTAAATCAACGTGGTGAAGTCGAGCGTGCTCGTGAAATCTGGCAAACAGTGGCTAAAGAGCGTGATTATTATGGCTTTTTAGCATCTGCACGCTTGGGTATCCCGGTTAGTTTAAATAACAAAGACATTAATATTAGTAATAAGCTAAAGCTTGAAGTAGCCAATGCTCCAGGCTTTAAGCGAGCTCGCGCATTATATGAGCTTGAGCGCTTTACATCTGCGCGTCGTGAGTGGAATTATTTAACGGATACATCAACCAAAGAAGAAAAGCTTGCTGCGTCATTGCTTGCAGCTGAACTTGATTGGTACGACAGTACTATCTACACCTTGGCGCAAATAAAAGAGTGGGATTATGTCGACTTACGTTTCCCATTTGCGTTTAAAGATGTGTTTGCCACTTATAGTAATCGTAGTCATATTGATGTTGCTTGGAGTATTGCAATTTCTCGCCGTGAAAGTTCTTTTGCGCCCGATGCGCGCTCTCATGCCAATGCCCATGGTTTAATGCAGTTGTTGCCAAGCACTGCTAAATATATGAATAAGAGTTCAGTGTCGCGTAGGCAGTTATATCAGCCTCGTACTAATATTCGTCTTGGTAGCGAGTATTTGCAGTATTTGAAAAAGAAAAATCATGGCAACGAAATCCTCGCAACGGCTTCTTATAATGCGGGTTACCATCGTATTAAACGCTGGATCCCAGAGCAAGCTATGCCAGCGGAACTGTGGATTGAGTTAATTCCTTTCACCGAAACACGTAACTACGTTAAGAATGTGTTTGCCTACAGACAGGTTTATCACACTCGATTAGGACGCGACGGCAATGTCTTAGCGCCAATCCTTGATATGTCGATGGGCGGTTAAACTCGATTTGTCACACTATCCTCCGTCAGTTGGGGGATGGTGCTGGCTATGATAGACTTCTAACAAGTTAAATTTACTAAAGATGGGTTTACTATGGATAAATTAGCGGTGCTATACGCCGAACATATTGCAACCTTGCAACAACGCACTCGAACAATTACAGAGCGTGAAGGTTTAGAAGGGTTAGTAATTCACTCAGGTCAGGCTAAACGCCAGTTTTTAGATGACATGTATTATCCGTTTAAGGTGAATCCGCAATTTAAAGCTTGGTTACCAGTGATCGATAACCCACATTGCTGGATTGTGGTTGATGGTGCATCTAAGCCGAAACTGATTTTTTATCGTCCTGTGGACTTTTGGCATAAAGTACCTGACGAACCACGTGATTTTTGGGCTGAGTATTTTGATATTGAATTATTAGTACAGCCAGATCAGGTAGAAAAGCTACTTCCTTACGACAAAGAAAAATTTGCCTATATCGGTGAATACCTAGAAGTAGCACAAGCGCTGGGCTTTAGCATTATGAACCCAGAACCCGTGATGAACTACTTGCATTTTCATCGTGCTTATAAAACACAGTACGAGCTTGAGTGTTTACGTCAAGCTAACCGTATCGCGGTAGATGGCCACAAAGCAGCACGTGATACGTTTTTTGCTGGTGGTTCTGAGTTTGATATTCAGCAAGCTTACCTTATGGCTACGCGTCAAAGTGAAAACGAAATGCCTTACGGCAATATCGTTGCACTAAATGAGAACTGTGCAATTTTACATTACACGCATTTTGAACCAAAAGCGCCGCAAACGCATCACTCTTTCCTTATTGACGCTGGTGCAAACTTTAATGGTTATGCAGCTGATATCACACGTACTTATGACTTTAAAAAGTCAGGTGAATTTAGCGATTTAATTAAAGTAATGACTGAACACCAAATCGCTTTAGGTAAAGCATTAAAACCTGGCTTGTTATACGGTGAATTACATTTAGATTGTCACCAGCGTGTAGCGCAAGTGCTAAGCGACTTTAATATTGTGAAGTTACCTGCGGCTGAAATTGTTGAACGCGGTATTACGTCGACGTTCTTCCCGCATGGTCTTGGTCATCACCTTGGTTTACAAGTTCACGATATGGGTGGTTTTATGGCTGATGATACAGGTGCGCACCAAGCACCACCTGAAGGTCATCCGTTCCTACGTTGCACTCGTTTAATCGAAAAGAACCAAGTATTTACTATTGAACCTGGTTTATACTTTATCGACTCGTTATTAGGTGACCTTGCGCAAACTGACAACAAACAGTTTATTAACTGGGAAAAAGTTGAAGAGTTTAAGCCATTTGGCGGTATCCGTATTGAAGATAATATTATCGTTCATGAAGATAGCCTAGAAAACATGACCCGTGATCTACACTTAGATTAACGATAAAGGTTAGTGAATATCGGGGCCAATAGGCCCCATTTTTTTAGATAAGCAATTATGTCTGAATACCAATATCCGGCTGAGCCGGTTTTTTACCAAGAAGAAATCAAAAAAAGCACCTTTATTGTGCATATTGCCCACACCCCAGATCTTGCGGCAGCAAAAGCCTTTATCAAAGAAATTCAAGATAAATACAGCGATGCTCGTCATAATTGCTGGGCACATGTTGCAGGTAACCCCGGTGGCAGTCATGTGTATGGTTTTTCTGATGATGGCGAGCCTAATGGCACGGCTGGTAAGCCAATGCTTAATGTATTAACAGGCTCTGGTATTGGTGAAATTACAGCGGTGGTAACCCGTTATTTCGGGGGCATCAAGCTTGGTACAGGTGGGCTAGTTCGCGCTTACGGCGGTAGTTTAAATAATGCCATGCGCGAGCTTAAAACCATTACCAAAGTACCGAGTGTTGAGCTGGTTGGCCAAAGTGATTACAGCGTACAAGGTGCAATCGAGCAGTTATTAAAAAGTCAGTATCAGGTGCTAAATATCGAAAAACAATTTGCAGAGAACATCACATGGCACATTGAAATCGATAGCCGTCAAGCACAGCAAGCGATTGATGATATCCATGAATTGACTCATGGCGAAGTTAGCCTAAAAGTCAGAAAAGTTTGAAATGTAAAAATAATACATTCCGTTTACTTACAATTAAGGCTGTAAGACAATAAACTGTATTAGCTAAACATTTAATAAGAAAGCGATACGCCTAGATGCAATTTCGTACCATAATAAAAATTCTCGGCCAGCTGGTGGCGTTATTTAGTATCACTATGGTGCCTCCGGCACTGGTGTCTTTGATCTACAAAGACGGTGGTGGTGTGCCATTCGTTCTCGCTTTCATCTTTAGTGTTGTTATTGGTTTAGCTGCTTATTATCCAAACCGTCATGAACATGGTGATCTTAAAGCCCGTGAAGGCTTCTTGATTGTAGTCTTGTTCTGGCTGGTACTAGGTACCTTCGCTGCGGTGCCTTTAGTGTTCTTACAAGAACCTAATCTTTCCTTAGCTGACTCTGTATTTGAGGCCTTTTCAGGGCTGACAACGACAGGGGCTACCGTACTTACGGGCATAGAATACCTACCTAAATCAGTCCTCTTTTATCGCCAGCAACTGCAATGGTTAGGTGGTATGGGGATCATCGTACTCGCGGTCGCGGTACTGCCTATGCTAGGGGTCGGTGGTATGCAGCTATACCGTGCAGAAACCCCCGGTCCGGTTAAAGACTCAAAAATGACGCCGCGTATTGCCGATACTGCAAAGCACCTTTGGTATATCTATGTATCGCTGACGATTGCTTGTACGCTTGCGTACTGGGCTGCAGGTATGGATTGGTTTGATGCAATATGTCATGCGTTCTCTACAATTGCGATTGGTGGTTTCTCTACCTACGATGCATCAATGGGGCAGTTTGATAGCCCATTAATTAACTTTATTTGCGTCGTGTTTTTGTTGATCGCAGCCATTAACTTCTCGCTGCATTATGCCGCTGTATCGTCGCGCAATATTCGTGTTTATTTACGCGACCCTGAATTTAAAGTGTTCTTATTGATTCAATTAGCATTGGTCATTGTCTGCTTTACTGTGCTGTCATCAAATAATATTTATGCCGATGGTGATGAGACTCTCGATCAAGCTATGTTCCAAGCGGTATCAATGAGTACCACTGCGGGCTTTGCGACTGATAACTTCTCTGCATGGCCATTGTTCTTACCTATTTTACTTATCTTCTCAAGTTTTATTGGTGGCTGTGCCGGGTCTACCGGTGGTGGTATGAAGGTCGTGCGGGTGTTCTTACTTTACTTACAAGGTATTCGTGAGCTCAATCGTCTAGTGCATCCAAGGGCTATTTATTCAATTAAATTAGGCCGAAAAGCACTCCCAGATAAAGTTGTAGAAGCTGTTTGGGGCTTCTTCTCTGCGTATGCTTTAGTGTTTGTCATTATTATGTTGGCGCTAATGGGCACCGGCATGGATAACATCAGTGCATTCTCAGCAACAGCTGCTTGCTTAAATAACTTAGGCCCAGGTTTAGGCGAAGTCGCTGCTCATTACGGAGCGATTTCTGATACGGCAAAATGGCTACTTACTATTGCGATGGTATTTGGTCGTTTAGAAATATTCACCCTGTTAGTGTTGTTTACGCCAACCTTCTGGCGAGGCTAACAAAAGCAAGGTGACTATCTAGAAGTGGAGGCATTACTGTGCCAAAAACTCAAAAACAACGTAATCTAGAAAAGCTAACCTGTATCCCCGCAGGTAGCTTGGTGGATGTTGAAATCACTACACCAACCGACAGTAAACGCGTAAAAACAGAATTTATTGGTTTGATGAATGATCAGTACATCATTATCAATTATCCATCAGCAAAGCGCTTAGCAAATGGTAGTGATTTCATCAAAGATGGGGTGATGGTCGTTATACGCGCGGTACTTGAAGCGGGCGGTGGGCAAGTAATTGCTTTTCGTCAGCAAATAAGCGCCTTGGCATCGCATCCACATCGTTTAATTTTTCTCGACTTTCCGCAGCAAGTACAGCTTTATAGCTTGCGTAGTGAAGCGCGTATTCCTACGTTATTCTCGGCAAACTTAGTGATTGCAGAGCAAAAACTAGCTGGGCTTATCAAAGATATTTCACTCACAGGCGTGCAGTTTGATCTTAATAGCAAGGAGGACTTAAGCGCTTTTAAAGGGCAAAGCTGCCAAATCACACTCAGTAAACGAGAGTTTAATGGCACAGTATGTAGCGTGCGCAAAAGAGCGGGTGGTTTTATGTTCGGTGTACAGCTTGATACCAGTGAAGATGAAATGAAAGCGTTTATGAAAGAGCACTTAATTGACCTTTCTGTGCTGGATAACTAATACCAATTCGCCATTTTGCAACAAAATGGCTATTTCCCCCGATTTAATCCTATAAATATCAAAATTAATTTTTAAATAAATTTAAATAACCAATAAAATCAATGTTCTATTAATTAAATTAATTTCTATTTTTTTCTTTAAGTTTTGTTGTTCAGATAGAGTTTATTTTCAAATTTCTAATTTTTCTGTTTTCTAATTCGAGTTAATCGCTATTGCCTCCATTTTAATCTTTGTAACTTATTGATTTTAAAGGAAGCGTAAAACCAACCTCCGAGCTTGTTGCAAAACAGCAACAAATAAATCGCGTTATTTCCCCCTAATTCTCGATATTTCAATTTAATGCATTGATTTTATTGTTCTTTTTAACTTTGGCATCGAAGTTGAAGTAGTCTTAGCGAACACAGAGAAAAACTGATTCAGGAACATATCCTTTATCACAGTTGAGACAACATTGAAGGAATAGTGATTATGAAAACGTTACACAAAACTTTAGCACTTGTAGCTCTTGCAACTTCATCAGCAGCGTTTGCCGCTGACTTTGACACATTGGATGTTAATGGCGATGGCGCTATCAGCAAAAGCGAAGCATCAGTAAGCGAAACGTTAATGAGCCAATTTAAAGAGCTTGATACAGACGGCAACGGTGAGCTGTCTAAACAAGAGTACTCAAAAGCTTAATTTCATTGTAAGGACACACTGAAAAGGACTTCTAACTCAAGACAACACATTTTGAAGGAATGACATTATGAACACAGTAAATAAAACACTAGCACTTATGGCACTTGTATCTTCATCAGCAGCGTTTGCGATGAGTGATTTCAATACTCTAGATGTTGATGGCAATGGTGTTATCAGCCAAAGCGAAGCATCGGTAGATGCAGAGCTAATGAGCAAATTCAGTGAATTAGACACTGACGGTAACGGTGAGTTATCGAAACAAGAATTTTCAAAAGCTTAATGTGATTAAGCAAAACCAGTTTATTTAGCTGATTAGTTCTGAGCTGCCAAAGACAGCCTAAATGGATAAGGGAATCCATGACAAAGGACAACACTGGAAGTGTGATCAGCTAACACTCTTAAAATTAAAGGAATATGATTATGAAAACAGTAAACAAAACATTAGCTTTAATCGCACTTGCATCTTCTTCAGCAGCTTTTGCAGCAACTGATTTTGACACTCTAGACGTAGACGGTAACGGCGTGGTTAGCAAAAGTGAAGCTGCCGTTGACGCAAAAATTATGTCGCAGTTTAAAACATTAGACGTGAATGGCGACGGCGTTCTTACTGAAGCAGAATTCTCTGAAGCCGAATAACTGAATTAAATGAGTCTTTATACCAGTTTCCACTAAACAAGGATCTCAGAAACGGATTTCACTCTTTTAAAATTTAAGGTAGTTATTATGAAACAGTTAAGCACAACAATCGCAATTTTAGCACTAGCAACATCATCAGCAGCCTTTGCACAAGGCGTAAGCTTTTCAACATTCGATACCGACGGTGATGGTGTGATCAGCAAAGAAGAAGCGTCTGCAAATATGCAGCTTGAAAAGTTATTTCCAGAGCTAGATAGCGATGGTAATGGCGAACTTTCTAAAGAAGAGTTCGCTCAAATTCAATAGAATCTTTTAGAAAAGTTAGGTACTTTCACTTCAAGAGTCGTAAAGCAGCTGTCATGGCTGCTTTTTTCGTTTATAAGCTTTCGTTTACAAGAAGATAGCACTTACTTGGAACAGCTTTTCAACAACTGTAATGTGCTTTTTATCAATCAAGAACATGATGACGTGGTCACCTGATTGAATAACCGTGTCGTCATGGGCAATCAGTACATCATCGTTACGCACAATTGCACCAATGGTTGTTCCAGCTGGTAGCTTAATATCAGCAATAGCTCTGCCAACAACTTTAGAAGTATGCTCATCACCGTGAGCGACAGCCTCAATGGCTTCTGCTGCACCCTTACGTAACGAATAAACATTAACAATGTCACCACGACGTACGTGTGTTAGCAGCGCCGAGATAGTGGCTTGCTGAGGTGAAATAGCAATATCAATTTCACCGCCTTGTACTAGGTCAACATATGCGCCACGCTGAATAAGCACCATGGTTTTTTGTGCGCCCATACGCTTTGCCAGCATCGCAGACATAATGTTTGCTTCATCGTCGTTAGTCACTGCGATGAACACATCCACTTGTTCAATGTGTTCTTCAGATAACAGCTCTTGATCTGAGGCATCGCCACAGAATACAACCGTGTTATCAAGCATTTCAGAGAGCTGTGCTGCACGCTCTTTATTGCGCTCAAGCAGCTTAACGCTATGGTTTTTCTCAAGTGAACGCGCAAGGCCCGCACCGATATTACCACCACCGGCAATCATGATTTTTTTGTATGAACGTTCAAGCTTCTGAAGCTCATTCATGACTGCTCGAATATGCTTTGTTGCAGCGATAAAGAACACTTCATCGTCTGCTTCGATAACGGTTGTGCCAAGCGGTTTAATCGCTTTACCTTGACGATAAATAGCCGCTACACGGGTTTCGACATTCGGAATGTGTTCTTTCAAGGCTGAAAGTGCATAACCCACCAGCAAACCACCGTAATAGGCTTTCACCGCAACCAGCGATAACATGCCATCGGCAAATTGTAATACCTGTAAAGCACCCGGATAGTCGATTAAGCGACGAATATACTTAGTTACCAGCGCTTCTGGAGCAATGTAGTGGTCAACAGGTAAATCATCGTTATGGAATAGCTTTTCACGGTACTTTAAGTATTGCTCTGAGCGAATACGGGCTATTTTAGTTGGTGTGTTAAAAATACTATAAGCAACTTGGCAAGCAACCATGTTCACTTCATCTGAACTGGTGACAGCAATAATCATATCGGCGTCTTCTGCGCCTGCGCGACGCAATACATCGGGATGCGCACTGTGACCGGTAACACCTTGTAAGTCGTACTTATCTTGTAGCTCTCGCAAACGGTTACCGTCGATGTCGACAACGGTGATCTCATTTTGCTCACCTACGAGGTTTTCTGCCAGTGTGCCACCAACTTGTCCGGCACCGAGTATGATTATTTTCATAGCTTGTTCTTATTAGTGTTTTTTTACTAGCTTTGCATAATAGAAACCGTCACTTTCACCAGGCAGTAATTGCAGACCAGGTAACGTAGGCGTGTCGTTTTCATGCAGAGGTATGTGTTCAGCACTTGGATTATTGGCAAGGAACTTGGCAACTTGTTGTTGGTTCTCTTGCGGTAATACAGAGCAGGTCGCATAAACTAACGTACCACCTGGCTTAAGTAGAGGCCAGATGCTATTTAGGATATCGCCTTGTAAATTAGCCAGATCTTCAATATCAGATGCACGACGTAGCCATTTAATATCAGGGTGACGACGGATCACGCCAGTAGCTGAACAAGGCACATCAAGCAAGATACGGTCAAATTGCTGCTCATCCCACCAGATATGCGGTTGTGAAGCATCGGCACATTGTAGATCAGCAGTTAAACCAATACGGACTAAGTTTTGTTTAACGCGTTCTAGGCGCTCGCTGTCGCTATCAAGTGCTAATACGTCGGCATCAGCAAGTTCTAGGATATGACACGTTTTACCACCTGGCGCTGCACAGGCATCTAAAACGACATCATCATTTTGTGGATCTAAAAAGCGTGCTGCTAATTGTGCTGCTGCATCTTGAACTGAGCAGGCTCCGGTATCAAATTCTGGCAGTGCGTATACATCACATGGTTTAGCTAGTTTAATACCATCAGGAAAATCAGCATTAAGGGTATGCTCAATATCATTTGCTTTAAGCATTTCGCTGTATTCTTGGGTGCTATATTGCGCTTGGTTTACACGTAACCACATAGGTGCTTGCAGCTGATTCGCTTCAAGGATTTCTTGCCAGGTATCAGGGTAAGCTGCAGTAACTTGTTTGATAAACCAACCTGGGTGGTTAAATTTGCAAACAGGAATTTGCTTTGCTTTTTCTTCAAGCTCGGCTTGTTCTCGTTGGAAACTGCGTAAAATAGCGTTAATCAGGCCTTTTAAACCCAGTGCGCGCATTTGCTGAAGCGCATTAACCGTTTCGCTGATTGCTGCATGAGGCGGTACACGCATATGTTGAAGTTGGTAAATACCCACATACAACAAGAACTGGAAAATACGGCGCTTGCCTTTTAGCGGTTGATCTAAAAGTTGCTGGCAATAATTTTCTAGGCTAGGTAAATAGCGCAGCACACCGTAGCAAATTTGTTGTAGTAGGGCTTTATCTTTCGGCGATAATCCTTGGCTTGCAAAAGGCAGCTCTTGATTAAGCGATGCACCTTTATCAACCACGTTGTAGAGGGTTTCAGCAGCAAGTGCTCTTACATTACTCATTGCTTTGACCTAATACTGAGCCAGGTTCAACCCAATCACTTCGACCATTTAAAAAGTCAGTAACAGCCATTGGTTTTTTACCTTGTGGTTGAAGAAGGGTGATTTTAAGTGCATCTTGCCCACAGCCAACGGTAATACCTTGCTTATCAGCAGCAATGATTTTACCGGCTTGTGCAGTTTGCGATACAACTTCGGCTTGCCAAATTTTTACCGTTTGTCCTGCCATTTCAGTGAAGCAAACAGGCCATGGATTAAAGGCACGGATATTACGCTCAATTTGCGCAGCATCCATTGACCAATCAATATTGGCTTCGTCTTTTGATAGCTTCTTGGCGTAATTTGCTTGTGCGTCATCTTGCTTTTCTGGGGTGATTTCACCTGCAGCAAGACGATTGATAGTACTGATCAGTGCATCAGGACCCAGTGCAGCTAGCTTATCGTATAAAGAGCTACTGGTTTCTGTGCTATCAATCGGGCAACGGCTGATATGTAGCATATCGCCGGTATCTAAGCCTTCATCCATTTGCATTATTGTTACACCGGTTTCATTGTCACCAGCCCAAATAGCACGTTGGATCGGTGCAGCACCACGCCAGCGCGGTAAAATCGAGCCATGCACGTTTAAGCAGCCTAAGCGCGGTGCATCTAAAATCGCTTTTGGTAACAGTAAGCCGTACGCCACCACAATCATAATATCGGCGTTCAGGCTGGTAAGCTCTGCAAGCGCTTCATCTGATTTTAGTGATTGCGGTTGAAATACAGGTAAATCATGAGCAAGTGCCAGTTCTTTAACTTCACTGGCTTTTAGCTTTTTACCTCGGCCCGCTGGGCGATCTGGTTGGCTATATACACCAACAACGTCGTGCTCTGAGTCAATCAGTGCTTGTAAATGGCGCGCAGCGAAATCCGGCGTACCAGCAAAAATAATGCGTAATGGTTGTGTCACAGGTATTCCTATTGATTAACTTATGATTTAGCAGCCAGCTTAGCTTCTTTCTCAAGCTTTTTACGGATACGTTGGCGCTTTAAAGGCGATAGATAATCAATAAATAGGGTGCCTTTAAGGTGATCAAGCTCATGCTGAATACAAATCGCTAATAGCTCGTCAGCATCTAGGCTGAATTCTTCACCGTTTTCATTTAGCGCTTTAACAGTGACTGTTTCTGCGCGGTCAACTTTTGCGTATGAGTAAGGAACTGATAAACAGCCTTCTTCACTTACTGTTGAGCCATCTTTTTTGGTGATTTCTGGGTTGATTAACACTAACGGTTGGTCGCGCTCTTCAGATACGTCGATCACCACAATTCGCTGGTGGATATCTACTTGCGTCGCTGCTAAGCCGATACCGTTTTCGTCATACATAGTTTCAAGCATGTCTTTTACGATTTGACGAACTTCATCGTTTACTTCTGGTACTTCTTTCGCGATTGTACGTAAACGCTCATCCGGAAATCTCAAAACTTCTAACCTAGCCATAGTTACCTTTTACACTTGTGATTCATTTAGGGTATTGTATGCTCTTATTTTAGCCATTCGTGTTCACCTTTAACAGGTTTTGGTCGATAATAATCTAAAAACAACTCAAGGAAGCCTAATGAGATACCCACTAGTTGCGGCTTTGTTAGCCTTTAGCAGTGCTTTTCCTGCAATTGCTGATGTGTTAACAATAAAAAAAGACGCACCAAAACAATATGTTGTCAAAAAAGGCGATACACTTTGGGATATCTCGGGCGTGTATCTTGATGAGCCTTGGCAATGGCCTGATTTGTGGCAGATGAACCCGCAAATTGCGAATCCGCATTTAATATACCCGGGTGATGCGCTCACTTTAATTTACGATAAAGACGGAAATCCTCGTTTAGTTAAAAATCCGCGTTATAAAAAACTCTCTCCAGAAGGGCGGATCACACCAAAAGGCAAGCAAGCTGTGCCAACATTGCCTTTGGAGTTGCTGCGCCCATATTTGAGTTATGAGCAAGCGATTAGCGCCGATGTTATTGCACAAAAACCATATATTCTGGGTGCCAGTGTTAATACCAAAATGAATACCATGGGCCATACGCTTTACGTTAAAGGTGACTTAACACTTAACGAAGCTTATGGCGTGTACCGTAAAGGCAATGATCTTGTTGATCCAAATACCAATGAAGTACTAGCGAATAAAGCGGAATTAGTGGCGATTGTTCGCGCATTTAGAAGCGGTGATGTGGAAAACGGCGTACCTGCCTCAGTTAAAGTTGAGTTGGTAAAACAAGAAATTAAACCTCATGACTTCTTAATGCCGGCGATGGAAGGGCAAATGATGCCAGCCTATTTCACTATGAAACGCCCTGAAGCTGTTTTAGATGGCACTATTATCGCCGCAGCTAATGAAATGCGTGAATTTAGTACCATGGATATTGTTGTACTAAACTTAGGTTCAGACCAAGTGAAACCGGGTTTTGTACTTGATATTCAGCGTCAATCACCTGAAGTGTATGACGGCCGCAATGGGCCTCGTTACCGCGAAGATTCTAACAGTCTTGAGAAATTCATGACTGATGCAAATGATGTGTTAGGAATTGAAAGCGATGAAGACAGTAATGTATGGCACATGCCAAAGGAAAAAGTCGGTGAGCTAATGGTGTTTAAGGTATATGACAACGTTAGCTACGCATTGATTGTGAAGAATCAGCACCCGATCCGAGTTGGAGATTATGCAGTTATAAACTAACTCACAATTTGGGCGCTCTAAGGAGGGAGCATGGCACAGGTTTCAGGCAAGCTATCCCATTGGCTTGCCTTTTATTTATGTAAAGGGCTTGGGATAAAAAGCCTTATTGCATTAAGTCAAAAACAGTCACTGGATGAGCTATTTAAGCTATCTAGTTCAGAGCTACAACAGCTTGGTTTATCACAAAGCCAAGCCGATAACTTAGTCAATACCGACTGGCAATTAGTGACCCACTACCAAGAGCTAATAGCAAGACTTGAAATCAAAGTAATAAGCTATTTTGATAGCAGCTATCCGCCCTTACTCAAACAAATAGCCAGCGCACCTATCTTATTATTTTGTTTAGGTAACACAGAGTTATTACTGTCACCGCAAATTGCAATTGTAGGTAGCCGCAATGCCACACCGACAGGGCTTGAAGTCGCTGCTGAGTTTGCCCATCAATTATCTGCTGTTGGTATGACAGTGACATCCGGAATGGCTATGGGAATTGATGGTGCTGCCCATAAAGGCGCATTAGCAGGGTCAGGAAACACCATTGCCGTACTGGGCACGGGTATCGATATCGCTTATCCCAAACGTCATCGCTTACTCATAAAACAGGTTGCAGAGCGGGGATTGTTGGTTTCTGAGTTCTTACCTGGCACCGCTGCTAATGCCGCTAATTTCCCGCGCCGAAACCGTATTATCTCTGGATTGTCATTAGGTGTATTGATTGTCGAAGCGCAAATTAAAAGTGGCTCATTGGTTACCGTACGCTATGCACTTGAGCAAAATAAAGAGGTGTTTGCAGTGCCGGGGTCGATAAAAAGCCCACTATCAGAGGCAAGCCATTTCTTAATTAAGCAAGGCGCTAAATTGACAGAAAATATTAGTGATATTCTTGATGAAGTGAGCTTTTTCTGTGAAAACAGTCTATATAGTATAGAACAGCCTATAGCAGATGAACCCGACTGCCCAGTGTTCAAAAGTATAGGGTATGAGGTAACAAGTGTTGACCAAATAACACAGCGCAGCCTATTACCTGTAGACGAAGTACAAGCTCGGTTACTCGACTTAGAGCTCGCAGATAAAATCGAACGAGTACTAGATGGTTATATAAGACTTGGAGGACATAAACATGTTTGACATCCTCATGTATCTTTTTGAAAACTATATCCATAGTGAAGCTGAAATCTTTACTGAAGAGAACGAACTTACCGATGAGTTAGTTCGTGCTGGCTTCAATAAACCTGAAATCTACAAAGCACTTGATTGGCTAGAGCAACTTGCTGACTTACAACAAAGCGATATCTACCCGTACCTTAATGCCCAGCCACAACATGCCATGCGTATTTACACTGATAGTGAATGCCAAATGTTAAGTGTAGAGTGTCGCGGCTTTTTAATGTTTATCGAGCAAATTGGCGTGATTAACACCGTAACCCGCGAAATGGTGATAGATAGACTTTGTGCTCTAGATAAACCATTTATTTCTTTGGAAGATCTAAAGTGGGTGGTGCTTATGGTGTTATTTAATGTACCAGGGTCAGAGCAAGCTTACGCACAAATGGAAGACTTAATATTTGACGAGCCAGCTGATGTATTACACTAAGTAGACTTTGCTTGTATCTTTGTTGAGTTTGGGTATATTAGGCGAAAATTAGCCAACCCCACAGGAATCTTATGAGTAAAATCGACCATTCTCTTTTTTCTGCAGATAAGCATGCACTCGAAAAAGAGTATGAGGTTTGCCCTAAATGCGGTTCTGAATTGGTTATGCGCAACTCAAAGTCAGGGCCGTTCTTAGGCTGTGCCAGTTACCCTAAATGTGACTTCATCCGCCCATTAGCTCATCACGATAGCCAACAAATAAAGGTGCTCGAAGACAGTGCCTGCCCAGAGTGTGGTAAGCCATTGGTAATAAAAAATGGCCGCTACGGTATGTTTATTGGGTGTACGGGCTATCCTGAGTGCCACTATATTGCTCATGACGAAGAGCCTGACGATGCCCCTCAATTACCTGCTTGCCCTAAATGCAAAAAAGGCCAGCTGGTTGCGCGTAATAATAAGTTTGGCAAAACCTTTTATTCTTGTGATGGCTATCCGCGTTGTAAATATACGCTTAATCACAAACCTGTGGCGACTGAGTGCCCGGCCTGCCAGTGGCCAATTATGACCGAAAAGAAAACCGCTTCAGGTGTTGTGTTACAATGCCCGCAGAAGTCGTGTATGCATAAGTTAGTCGAATCTTAATGCACTTGTAATTTGTTTATTTAGGAGAGTTTCTTTGTCTGATCCTGTTGCACAACCAGCCAATGCAATTGACGCTTTGCAGCAAGGCGGTGTGATTGTTTACCCAACCGAAGCTGTTTTTGGTCTTGGTTGCGATCCTGATAACCAAGCTGCGGTTGAAAAGCTTTTAGCCATCAAACAACGTCCTGTAGAAAAAGGCTTAATATTAATTGCTGACAATTATGGCCAGTTATTAAAGTATGTAGATGATGCCAAAATCCCGATGGATAAACGTGCTGATATCTTTTCACAATGGCCAGGTGCTATCACTTGGGTGATGCCAGCAGCAAAAGAAACGCCAAAGTGGCTAACAGGTCAGTTTGATACTATTGCGGTACGTGTTACTGATCATCCAACGGTAAAAGCCCTGTGTCAGCAATTTGGTAAGCCGTTGGTTTCAACAAGTGCAAACTTAAGCGGTCAAGAAACGGTAATGACTATCGCACAAGCGAAAAGCGAATTTGCAGACACAGTAGATTTTTATGTTGATGAGCCGTTAGGTGGCAACAGCCAACCAAGTGTGATCAAAGATGCAGCGACCGGTAAAGTATTTAGAGGATAAACATGCAAAGCGAGCTACTCGAACAAGTTAAAACCTATTTAATGGCCTTACAAGATACAATTTGTCAGGGCCTTGAAAATGCTGACGGCAAAGCAAAATTTGTTGAAGACAATTGGCAACGTGCAGAAGGCGGTGGTGGCCGTACTCGTGTTATCCAAGGTGGAAATGTCATCGAACAGGGTGGGGTAAACTACTCGCATGTATTTGGTGCTTCAATGCCTGCATCAGCAACAGCCCATCGTCCAGAGCTCGCTGGTCGTAGTTTTCATGCATGTGGTGTGTCATTAGTGATCCACCCTAATAATCCACATATTCCAACTAGCCATGCCAATGTGCGTTTCTTTATTGCCGAAAAAGAAGGCGAAGAGCCAATTTGGTGGTTTGGTGGTGGTTTTGATTTAACACCTTATTACCCTGTTTTTGAAGATGTACAACATTGGCATCAGGTGGCTAGCGATTTATGTCAGCCATTCGGCGCAGAGGTTTACGACAAATATAAAAACTGGTGTGATGATTACTTTTATTTAAAACATCGCAGCGAAACCCGTGGTGTTGGTGGCTTATTCTTTGATGATTTAAATGAGTTAGGCTTTGAACAAAGCTTTGCCTTTATGCAGGCAGTAGGAAATGGCTATTTAGATGCTTACCTTCCTATAATTGAGCGCCGTAAAGACACGCCAATAACCGAACAGCAACGTGACTTTCAATTGTATCGTCGTGGTCGTTATGTTGAGTTTAATCTTGTTTGGGATCGCGGCACATTATTTGGCTTACAAACAGGTGGACGTACTGAGTCTATTTTAATGTCGATGCCACCATTAGCACGTTGGGAGTATAATTATGTACCTGCTGCAGATAGCCCAGAAGCTAAGCTGTATCAGTACTATTTACGCCCGCAAGATTGGTTAAATAGCAAAGAGTCTGATTTAGTTGCACGCCAATGGCAGCTTTAATCAAGTATTGAAACCACTCTAATCAACATTGCGTTGTCACCCTCTACGAGGGTGGCAACACTGTCACTGCTAGGCAGCTCTGCCAAGACACTAAATAGCACTTCTGCTTTTAGTATTTCTAGCTTATCAGGTGTTGTATCAATGGGGGCGCTAACCTGTACTAAGCATTGACTGATATCACAGGCATAGAAATCAAGTTTCACCTCAAAATATTCAGGGTGCTGAATAAGCTTATCAAAACCGTCAACAATACTTTGTTCATACTTATCGCTTTTTGAGGTTTTACCTTGGCTGAGAAGAGATTGAGCAATCTGTTGAATATCATCATGATAAATATATTCATTAACAGTGCTTATTTGATCAGCAGTATCATTCACGCTGTGTTGATAGGTAAATAGTAACGCCGCAATAATCCCAATGCAGACTAAAAGAGTTGTTATAAATTTCATTTAAACATCCTTATTTACTATGAAATGCATATAACAACTCTAGCAGTTGTACGAAAAACGCGCAATTTAGCTTAATTTAAAGCGTCTTACTTGCTCATCTAGTGAACGAGCTAACGACAACAGCTCTTCACTGACTTTTTGGTTTTCATGGGCGTCGACTAATGAGTGCTCGGCATTGTCACTAATTGCTATAACGCTTTGGTTAATTTCTTCAGCCGCAAGGTTTTGCTGTTCAGTGGCATCAGCAATTTGCACGTTAAGCTGGTTTATTTCGCTCATTTGTGAAGAAATATCACGTAGAGCTTTAGCAACTTGCTTAACTTGCACAGCTCTTTCGTCTGCTTCTTCGCAAGAGTTATTCATGGTATTAACGGTTTGTGCTGCTTCACTTTGCAGTTTATCGATAGTGCGGCGAATTTCGTCGGTTGAGTCATGGGTGCGGGTCGCTAAAGTACGTACTTCATCGGCTACCACAGCAAAACCTCGGCCAGCTTCACCAGCACGAGCCGCCTCAATGGCAGCATTAAGTGCAAGTAAGTTTGTTTGCTCGGCAATGCTACTTATCACCTCGAGTACTTTACCAACGTCTAACGTTTGGGTTTGCAGTTGACTTACTTGCTCGGCAGCTGCTCTAACATCTGCCGCAAGTTGATTAATACTTTGCTCAGTGTGCTCAGCAACATGTAAGCTTTGCTGCGCAAGTTGATTACTGTGCTCTGACTTCTCAGACGCAAAATGGGTGGTGTTTTTTACTTCACTTGATGAGCTTTCTAGTTCGTTGATGGCGGCAGCAACCGAATCTGTCCCTTGCTTTTGCTTTAAGATCGCTTGCTCGGTAGCATCCGCTGAGGCATAGATGCTTTCGGCAGAGTGGATCAATACCTTAGAAGAATGAGAAACTTGGGCAATATTATCTTTAAATGCGCCTATCATGTGATTAAAGCTGGTGGCAAGAGAGCTAAGCTCGTCATTATTACTGTCGTCTACCGTGAGGCTTAAATCTTTATTGGTGGTTGCCAAGTGCATGGTATGGCTAATGACTTTTAAGCGTTTGATGAAAATTTTTCTAAACATCACTGCTAGTAGTGAGAAAGCCGAAATGAAAATGGCCGCTAATAGTAGCGTGTTCATTAAGGTGTTTTGCGATACCTCTTGCTCAATATCAGCCAGAGAGTAACTAATTTTTACTACACCTAACACATCGCCTTCTTGTGCTTGATGGCAGCCTAAACAGTTTGTTCCTTTATAGTCACTGCGAGCAAACATAGGTTTTAGATAAGTCATCGTACTATTTTGATTATCAATAAATAGTGCTTCAGTGCCTGTTAGTGCTTTTCGCTCAGCATCGTTAGTCGCAACTTGGTTGGCATTTCCTGGCCCATAAATTTTATTAACGATTGGACTACGAATGATATGGGCATCTTCAATATTAGGATGGCTTCTTAATTTAGTACTTAGAATTTCGCGATTAGCCATCGTGCCTGTCAGCATCATGGTATTAATAGAATCGAAGTAATTATCGGCAAGCAGTTTTATGTTACTTTCAACGGTATCTCGTGCTAATTCATGTTGTTGTTGGGCACTACTAAATATACTGGCAAATAATACCAATACCCCTGTTAGTGCTAACAAGGCATAAATTTTAAATTGGATAGACTTCATTCGACGACGCTTTTTCTAAATTAAGGAAAATTTATTATCTTTATTTAGAAAAAGCGTACATTGATATAGCGCAAAGCTTAGTTAGTTTTGATTGATCATATGGCTGGCGAGTTGCGATAACGATTGTCTTAACCCTTCGCGAAGTAGTGGGTTATCAATCTCGATATCAAGCGTTTTATTCATACAATGCATCCATTGGTCACGTAAGTCTTGATCAATAGGGAAAGGCATGTGACGCTTTCTTAGCATTGGGTGACCATATTTTTCAACGAATAGGTCAGGGCCGCCCAGCCAGCCCGATAAAAATTCAAAGAATACTTGGCGAATTCTATCCAAAGGCTGAGGATGCATATCATATAATGGTTTGGCGTATTCATCTGTGGCCATTATGTCGTA
>NZ_CP077770.1:40000-325000 GCF_019134595.1 Pseudoalteromonas shioyasakiensis
ACCTGAAACCGTGTACGTACAAGCAGTAGGAGCCCCTCGAGGGTGACTGCGTACCTTTTGTATAATGGGTCAGCGACTTATATTTTGTAGCGAGGTTAACCGATTAGGGTAGCCGTAGGGAAACCGAGTCTTAACTGGGCGTATAGTTGCAAGGTATAGACCCGAAACCCGGTGATCTAGCCATGGGCAGGTTGAAGGTTGAGTAACATCAACTGGAGGACCGAACCCACTAACGTTGAAAAGTTAGGGGATGACCTGTGGCTAGGAGTGAAAGGCTAATCAAACCGGGAGATAGCTGGTTCTCCCCGAAATCTATTTAGGTAGAGCCTCGGACGAATACTTACGGGGGTAGAGCACTGTTAAGGCTAGGGGGTCATCCCGACTTACCAACCCTTTGCAAACTCCGAATACCGTAAAGTACTATCCGGGAGACACACGGCGGGTGCTAACGTCCGTCGTGAAGAGGGAAACAACCCAGACCGCCAGCTAAGGTCCCAAAGTCATAGTTAAGTGGGAAACGATGTGGAAAGGCCCAGACAGCCAGGAGGTTGGCTTAGAAGCAGCCATCCTTTAAAGAAAGCGTAATAGCTCACTGGTCGAGTCGGTCTGCGCGGAAGATGTAACGGGGCTAAACTATGCACCGAAGCTGCGGATTCAAACTTTGTTTGAGTGGTAGGGGAGCGTTCTGTAAGCCGTTGAAGGTGTACCGGGAGGTATGCTGGAGGTATCAGAAGTGCGAATGCTGACATGAGTAACGATAATGCGGGTGAAAAACCCGCACGCCGGAAGACCAAGGGTTCCTATCCCATGTTAATCAGGGTAGGGTAAGTCGACCCCTAAGGCGAGGCCGAAAGGCGTAGTCGATGGGAAACGGGTTAATATTCCCGTACTTGGTATAATTGCGATGGGGGGACGGAGCAGGCTAAACAAGCATGGCGTTGGTTGTCCATGTGAAAGTGAGTAGGTTGAGAGTTTAGGAAAATCCGGACTCTTAAGACTGAGACACGAGACGAGCACCTAAGGGTGTGAAGTTGTTGATGCCATACTTCCAGGAAAAGCCTCTAAGCTTCAGATTATACCGAATCGTACCCCAAACCGACACAGGTGGTCAGGTAGAGAATACTAAGGCGCTTGAGAGAACTCGGGTGAAGGAACTAGGCAAAATCGTACCGTAACTTCGGGAGAAGGTACGCTCCTATCTGTGATGAGACTTGCTCTCTAAGCGGACGGGAGCCGCAGTGACCAGGTGGCTGGGACTGTTTATTAAAAACACAGCACTGTGCAAAATCGCAAGATGACGTATACGGTGTGACACCTGCCCGGTGCCGGAAGGTTAATTGATGGGGTTAGTTTTCGGACGAAGCTCTTGATCGAAGCCCCGGTAAACGGCGGCCGTAACTATAACGGTCCTAAGGTAGCGAAATTCCTTGTCGGGTAAGTTCCGACCTGCACGAATGGTGTAACCATGGCCACGCTGTCTCCACCCGAGACTCAGTGAAATTGAAATCGCAGTGAAGATGCTGTGTACCCGCGGCTAGACGGAAAGACCCCGTGAACCTTTACTACAGCTTGGCACTGAACATTGAACCTACATGTGTAGGATAGGTGGGAGGCTTTGAAGCAGAAACGCTAGTTTTTGTGGAGCCGTCCTTGAAATACCACCCTTGTAGTTTTGATGTTCTAACGTTGGCCCCTAATCGGGGTTACGGACAGTGCCTGGTGGGTAGTTTGACTGGGGCGGTCTCCTCCCAAAGAGTAACGGAGGAGCACGAAGGTTGGCTAAGTACGGTCGGACATCGTACGGTTAGTGTAATGGTAGAAGCCAGCTTAACTGCGAGACAGACACGTCGAGCAGGTACGAAAGTAGGTCATAGTGATCCGGTGGTTCTGAATGGAAGGGCCATCGCTCAACGGATAAAAGGTACTCCGGGGATAACAGGCTGATACCGCCCAAGAGTTCATATCGACGGCGGTGTTTGGCACCTCGATGTCGGCTCATCACATCCTGGGGCTGAAGTCGGTCCCAAGGGTATGGCTGTTCGCCATTTAAAGTGGTACGCGAGCTGGGTTTAGAACGTCGTGAGACAGTTCGGTCCCTATCTGCCGTGGGCGTTTGAGAATTGAGAGGGGTTGCTCCTAGTACGAGAGGACCGGAGTGAACGAACCGCTGGTGTTCGGGTTGTCATGCCAATGGCATTGCCCGGTAGCTACGTTCGGAACTGATAAGCGCTGAAAGCATCTAAGCGCGAAGCAGGCCTCGAGATGAGTTCTCACTAGACTTTTAAAGTCTCTGAAGGGCCGTTGAAGACTACAACGTTGATAGGCAGGATGTGGAAGTGGTGCGAGCCATTAAGCTAACCTGTACTAATTACCCGTGAGGCTTAACCATACAACGCCAAACGCGTTTTATGACAGCGTAACAGACAGAAGTTAAGTTACTAAAGTAGACATTTACTTGATATCAGAATTCCAGATTTTAGTTAATTGCCAAGGCGATTAACGAACCAAATTTGCTTGGTGACAATAGCGTTTTGGACCCACCTGACCCCATGCCGAACTCAGTAGTGAAACGAAACAGCGCCGATGATAGTGTGGCATTTGCCATGTGAAAGTAGGTCATCGCCAGGCTCCAAATAAGAGAAAGCCCGATTCGAAAGAGTCGGGCTTTTTTGCGTCTTGAGCTGTCAGCTGTCAGCTGTCAGCTTTCAGACGTCAGCTTAACTGTGGGGGTGCCATGTTCAGAGACTCCCTCAGCAACACCCCCCGTAGGAGGCACTTCAGTGCCGAATTCAGACCATAACAAACATATTCATGGCTAAAGCCATTCCTACAAGTACACTTTGCCTAGAGCCTAGAGCCTAGAGCCTAGAGCCTAGAGCCTAGAGCCAGAGGAAGACGCAGTACCAAACACCCACATCGTGCGGCTGATCGCTGACGGCTGAAAGCTGATAGCTCTGTGTTGGGTTTCGCTTCGCTCTACCCAACCTTCGCCAGACCCTCTAACTTTACTCTTTCTAACTTTACTCTCGCTAACTAGCAATTCGTGACCCAATTTACCCTTTGTTGCAATTTTAGTCTTGGTTTAGTACCTGAGCTATGTAAAACTATTTGCGTTTTTAAACCACAATCAGGTGACATGAATGTCTCAAATAAAAGCTTGGAAACTTATTAGCCTGTTTTGTTTGGTAAGCTTGCTTATGGGCTGTGAGTCGAAAGAAGAGCAGCTGAAACAAACAATACAACAATCCATAGAAAAAGCTGAAGTTGAATTGAATCAACTTGGTAAAGCGCTTGATAATGGCTCTTTGCGTAATGCGACGATACTTAAACAATACGGCAAGGTGCTTGCTGAGCAGCAACCGCAACTTTCTGAGCTTGCCCGTGTAATTAGTCTTGATGCCACTCGTGAAGGGGCTATTTATTCAGGTCTTACACAACGCTTAGCAGATGTGAAGTCTACTTATCTAATACCCCCTTATGAAGATACTCTTCATCAACTTGATCTCATTCGTGATGCTGCCAAGCCATCGCTATTTCAAGATGCGCTTACTGATCCTATCAATATGCTTGCTGATATGTCGCAGGGGTCACTGGCGCGTGTTGGCGCAATTAGTGAGGCCGCTGAAGGTGAAAGTGTTGGCAACCAATTAGTTGGTAACCCTAACTATGGACAATGGCAAACGAATAGTAGCGGTACCAGCTTTTGGGTTTGGTACGGTATGTATCGCATGTTGGGTGATGTATTCGACCGAGTTGAGTATGGTCGCTGGAGCCGTCACAGAAAGTACAGCTATTACAATGACTATGGCCGTTATCGTTATTCGAGCCCAAAACAGATTAAAGCACAACAAACGGTAGAGACACGTACACGTCAGTCTTATCAACGCCAAGGTAAACAATTCACTAGTCCGTATGCCAAGAAGCGTAGTGGCGCATCTGGATTAAGCCGTAGCAGCTATACGCCGCCACGCACACGTAGTAGCTATGCTTCTAGCAGTAGTTACAGTAGAAGCTCTGGGTCATTACGTAACAGCTCGAGCAGAACATCACGTGGCATTAGCCGCGGTAAGTAGTGAAAAGAATAACCACCGGAGTTACAACACATGTATGAATTTAATGGAATAACAACTTGGTCGTTGCAAGCTTTAGCAATCGACTTTGCAATCATTATCGCTTTATTTGTCAGCCTAAAATTTATCAAAGGCTGGGTATCTAATTTACACGCTAATGATGAAATAACTGAGCGTGACAATTTTGCTTTTGGTATTAGTTTTGCGGCTGGGCTTGTGGCACTTGCTATTGTTTTAAGTGGCGTGAGCAGCGGCGCATTTGCACCGACTTTACAACAAGAAGCATTACAAATGCTAGGTTATGGTGTGATGGCGATTGTGCTTATCAAGCTAGGTCACTTCTTCCAAGACAAGGTAGCGCTTCGTAAAGTAAGCCTGCATGACGAAATTGTAAAAGGTAATGCGACTGCTGCATTGATTGATTTTGGCCATGTGGTGAGTGTGGCTATTGTTATTCGCTCAGCTTTATTTTGGGTGGCAACGGAAGGCTGGCATGGTATTCCAATTGTGATCGCAGCTTTTGCCATTGGCAGTATTGCGATGCTTCTGATCAGTCAATATCGAGTGCAGTTATTCAAGCGTACTAATCGCAGTGGTGATTGCTTACAGCAAGCGGTTATTGACGGTAACTTAGCAGTAGGTATTCGTTATGCTGGCTTTTTAGTGGGTAGTGCATTGGCATTAACGGCTGCATCAGGTATTGCTCCTTATGCGGCTGACAACATTGTAGCTAGTTTAGGTTACTGGGCATTAAGTGCTGCAGTGAGTTTAGTCGCCTTCATTTTACTACACTTAGTGACTATCAAAATCATCCTATCTGGTTGTGATATTTCAGATGAAGTGAACCGCCAGAAGAACGTGGGTGTAGCTGCTATCTCTGCAGCAATCTCATTTGCGATTGGTTCGACTATGGCAACCTTGTTAGGTGCCTAATTAAGTGTCTACTACAACAAGCGCCCCAAGTAGAGCCAATCTACTTGGGCATGACTTTCTATTAATAACAGTTATGGCCGTACTCGCTGGGTGCGGCCTTATTTATGAATACTTGCTATCTCATTATGCCGGTCGTGTCTTAGGCTCAGTCGAGAGTGCCATTTATGCCATGATTGGTACCATGATTGTGGCTATGGGTATCGGTGCCTTTTTAGCGCGATGGTTTAAAGATGCGTTTACTGCTTTCGCGTGGCTAGAGAGTATTATTGCTTTGGTCGGCATGGGCTGTATTTTAGCGATAGCGAGTGTTATCGCTGTGAGTTATTCATTACCGCATATCTTCTCTGAAATTTTCAACTTGCCTGCAGATACCGTACTTAACGGCTATGTATTTGAAAAGCTACAAGAGTGGTCTCGTTTTTTACCCTATGTGTTTGGTCTATTACTTGGGCTATTAATTGGTATGGAGATCCCGCTAATTGCGCGTATTCGCCAGCAAGTCTATGGCCGCTTTTTAGAAAATAATGCGGGAACTATTTACGGGGCGGATTATATCGGTGCCGGTGTCGGTGCTGCGATTTGGGTGAGCATTATGCTCGCAATGCCAATTATGCAAGCAGCAGCTTGGACGGCGTTGTTTAATATTATTGCTGGTCTCGTGTTTTTATGGCGCTATCATCAACATGTTCGCTTCGCTAAGCTACTGTTAGTTTGCCATGTGCTGTTGTTGGTGTTTTTTGCATTTGTGCTCGTGCTTGGCACCAGTTGGATGAAAAATCTAAGCAATGTTTTATACAAAGATAAAGTTATCTACTCGCAAGCAACTAAGTATCAGCACCTAGTTTTAACTGAGCGTTTGAGCCGCAATCAGCCCAATGCAATTACCGATCTTTACCTCAATGGCCGTTTACAATTTTCAAGTGTGGATGAGCAAATTTATCATTCTATGCTTGTCTATCCTGCTATGTTGGCTTCAAATCGTCATGACCGCGTGTTGATCATCGGGGGTGGTGATGGGCTTGCACTTCGTGATGTTTTGAAGTGGCCAGTAGAGCATGTCACCTTGGTTGACTTAGATGGTCAGCTGTTAAACTTATTTGGTAATGATGTCGGCGACTATGATGCGCCAGAGAAAATCAGAACACGTTTAACAGCGCTAAATAAGCACTCTATGAGCGATCCTCGCGCTGATATTCGTATTGCAGATGCCTTTTTAGAAGTCGAAGCAATGCTTGCCAAAGGCGAGCGCTTTGACACCATTTTAATTGACCTACCAGACCCTAATCACCCAGATCTTAATAAGATGTACAGTGATTATTTTTATAATCATGTGCGTCAGTTGTTGGCACCTGATGGGGCTGTGGCCGTGCAATCAACATCGCCTTATCATGCGAAGAAAGCATTTTTAAGTATTGCTAAAACAATGAAAGCTGCTGGCTTTGGTTATGTTGAGCAATACCAACAAAATATTCCTTCGTTCGGTCAATGGGGTTGGACTATCGCAACCACCGCTGGTAAATCAGCAAGTCAGCGAATTCGCGAAACGAACGAATTACCGGTGCCATCTCGTTGGGTAAGTAAAGAATATTTACTGGCTTCTTTTGTGTTTCCGAATCATTTTTTTGAACAAGTAAACACGATTGAAGTCAATAGATTAGGTTCTGGAACCTTATATGATTATTACCGCCAAGCGTGGCAAGTTGAAACCGAATTGTACAAAAATTGATATTTTATAGTTGACATAATATGTCGGCTATGCAAATCTTAACTCAGACATAATATGTCAAAACGTAAAAAGGTGAGACATGGAATTAAATGAACTATCAATCAAACTGGCTTCTTTTGAAACAGAAGGTGTGAGCTTTGAGTCTTTCTTGATTGCCAACGAAGGTGAACAAGATGTGTTACAAGTTATCGTCGATGGGAATGATGAGTTACCTATCTTTGTTACTCAAACAGAAGAGCAATTACTGTGTATTAGCTACCTGTTTGCTGAAAACGAAGTACAAGCAGATATGCGTAATGAGTTAAACGAAACGTTACTACGTTTAAATGTGCCAATTCCATTAAGCGCATTTGCAAAAATTGATGATAAATACGCTATTTTTGGCGCGCTATCGGTTAATTCATCGTTTGATGATATTACCCATGAGTTGGTAACACTGGCTGACAATGCGATTGATGCACTTGAAGCCGTGACCATTTATTTAAACGATTAATTAGCAATTTCTGGAGTTAAGATTATGAGTATTTTAAAGAAACTATTTACAGCTGTACGTGGTGGCGCTCGTGAAGCAGGACAAGCAGTTGTTGATGCAAACGGTATCCGTATCTTTGAACAAGAAATTGCTGATGCACAAAATGCCTTACAACGCGCTAAGAAAAGCCTTACCGAAGTAATGGCAAAAGAGATGCAAACGAAGCGTAAAATTAGCGCACTAGATGCATCAATTGCAGAACATGAAGCGTATGCAGGCCAAGCACTTGAAAAAGGCAATGAAGCTCTTGCATTAGAAATCGCAGAAAAAATCGGTGATTTTGAAGCTGAGAAAGCAGAGCACGAAGAAGTTTTAGCTGGTTTTAGTAACCACATTGTGCAACTAAAGCAGCAAGTTAAAGAAGCTGAAAAGTCGATTAAAGAAAACCAACGTCAATTAACAATGGTTAAAACGACAGAAAGTGTTCAGCAAGCAACAATGGCTGTAAACAGCACGCTGAATACTAATAGCTCATCAATGACATCAGCACGTGAGTCTCTAGAGCGTATTAAACAACGCCAGCAAGACCGCCAAGACCAGTTAGGTGCGGCTAAGCAACTAGAAGCTGATACTAACGGCGACGATTTAAAAGCAAAAATGGCTGAAGCGGGTATTGGTGATACCAACCCGAAAAGCGCGGATATTTTGGCGCGTATTAAAGCAAAACAAAATAGCTAATCAGTTAACACAAAGACAAAAGGTAACCCACTCACTGGGTTACCTTTTTTGCTTCAACAAGGAGTCAGCCAATGTTTAACTTTTTCAAATCTAAAAAAGCCCCAGAGCGTCAGCTTACTGATCCAAGCCAATTACTTGTTGGTGATATGCTAACTGTGATTGATTCGTTCGCCTACCCAAGCTGGTTAAAAGGACAGACACTGCGAGTTACTGATGTGCAAACGTATCAGTACCAACGTAGTGCAGAGTATGAGTTGGTACTCGAAAGCGAATCGGGCCAAGTGGTGTTTTTGCAAATTGAGTCAGATGACGGTGAACAGTGGGCAAACTTTGCGATCAAAATTCAACGTGATGATGTTGATGAGATTTTTACCCTTGATGAGTTCGCACGTATTTTTGATGAAGACGAATTAACGGCAATTAACGTGCAAAATAGTCCGGAGCGTTTTAGTCACTTCCTAGCATCGAGTTACAAACAATCAGAAGCACCTTATGTGTGTTACTTCCATAATAAGGACTACCGCAATAAGCCTTTACCTCGTTATGAAGATGAAGGCGGTGAACCGTGTGAAATGATCTGTTTAAGCTCTGATGATGAATCGCATAGTTTAAATATTGAGATTTGGGAAGGCGGTGAAACAGAAGTATCACTGACGTTAACCAGACCAATTAGCGATATTGTTGACTTATTTCCTGGGGATGCCAAGTGAGTGATGCAAAAGCCAAATGGCAGCGTCAGGAGCAAGCCGTTAGAGCCACGCAAATGGCGTTTGATTTAAGCTCTGAAGTGCAAAAATCAATTAAGAAGCAAGCCATTGACCAAGAGCTTACGCCATCAGATATGATCCGTAAGATTTTGGAGCTCGACGTTAAGTCAAAAAAAACCAGACAGCGTTTATCGTTTAACTTAAATGATGAAGAGATTGCCTTATTGGCTGAGCGGTTTGGTGTTACTGCTGATGATAAGCGTGCTGTGAAGCAGCGCGTGGCTGAATTACTCATTGAACACAGTAAAAAAAGCTAAGGTTTTGCCTTTACTTCTTTAAGCCCTTACACTGAGACTAGATGTTTTAAAGAAGTGGCATGACTGTGGATATTATTTTACTTGCGTATTTAGTTATTTTTGCATTATTTGGTACTGCAGCAAGTTACTTTGTTCGCTACATTTATGCTTACTGGGTGCATAATACAATGCAGGTTAAGTACATATATAAGGCCGGGATTTGTATCATCAGCGTGGTGATAGTCTCCGGCCTTATTGCATTGTTTACTTAATCTCGATTGCTTGGCACTGCTGTGAAATACACAGCGATTGTACCGGCAGAACTGGTGAGCAATCGTTAACAGTTAATGCTTGATCAGATGACTTCTCAGCCGCTGTAATTCGCTCTGCAAGTTGCTCAGCTTGCTCTTGTGTGTTGTTTAACGTTGAATAGACCACATAGCGACTTGGGCCACCACATGCTCGCTCACCAACTTCTAACACTTTACATTGAAAGCTCGCAGTACAGCTATTATTGCTAACGATATCGTTCAGCTGATCGTTTAAATCACCTAAATCAACGCGCGCAGAACTACCCGACGTTGTTGTTTCGCAACCGCTTAAAGCAATACTTGCTAATACAGTTGTGGTGATGAAAAGTTTCTTGAAAATCGATGAACGAACCATTATTGCTTATTCCTTAGTATACACTTGCCGCTGAGCCTTCGATTCTAACACAAGTATTCTCAGAACACTGCGCACCTGGTGCGGTTAGATGCTGACAAATACTCATCATGTCGTTTGCTGCGTTAAATTGCTTTTCAAGGGCGGTGATATCTTTTGCAAGTTTTTCAACCTCAGCAGTGTCCGCTGTTTTGGTTGAATAAACAATGAAACTACTTGGGCCGCCACAGGCACGACTACCAACAGGCAATACTTTACATTGGCTGCTGTTGTCACAGCTTGGATCATCGATTAATTGTTTAAGTTGCTCATGGGCAGAGCTAATAGTGGCTTTATCTGGGGCTGCTTTGGTCACTTCCTCAGAGTTTTTTATTTCAACGGCTTTTGGTGCCTCGACAAGTTTATTGCTTGTTGCCGTTGATTCGGCTTGCTCATTAGTTGCAGCGTCCGAGCACGCAGTTAATAACACAGGAAATAAAATTGCCAATAGTGGATAGCGCATAACATACCTAAAAATCGTTGAATAAGTACTCACTATCATACACATTGCTCAAAGTGGAGCAATAAAAACGTTAGCTTTCAGTAAGTAGCTCTGTATTCACAGAGCTACAATAAGATAAAAGTTTTACACCTATCTGCAATAAATAGGTATTACAAACCACCTTCGGTTAGTTTGGCTGGGTTCAGTAACTCGCTCAGTTCTTCGCGCGAAATATCAGTATGCTCAGCAGCAACATCAATAATAGGGCGACCTTCTTGATAAGCTAATTTGGCAATTTTTGCGGCTTTGCTATAGCCGATCACTGGGTTAAGTGCAGTAACCAGAATTGGGTTTTTAGCGAGCGCTTTATCAACATTGCTTTGATTTACTTTAAAGCTGGCAATCGCTTTATCTGCCAGTGCTTCACTGCTATTTGCCAACAGTTCGATACTTTGCAAAATGTTTAAGGCAATCACAGGTAGCATAACATTGAGCTCAAAGTTACCCGCTTGACCAGCCACTGTAATGGTCGCGTCATTGCCAATTACTTGTGCGCTGACCATTGCTGCCGCTTCAGGGATCACAGGGTTTACTTTACCCGGCATAATTGATGAACCTGGCTGTAGAGCTTCAAGTTCAATTTCACCAAGACCTGCAAGTGGGCCTGAGTTCATCCAGCGTAAGTCATTGGCTATTTTCATTTGTGCTACGGCAAGTACCTTTAGCTGACCAGAAAGCGCAACAATGGCATCTTGTGACCCGATGTTATAAAAGAAGTTTTTGCTTGGGCTAAAGCGAATACCTACATTCTCACTCAAGTGTTGGCAAAACTCACCAGCAAACGCTGGATCGGCATTAATACCGGTACCAACTGCTGTGCCACCTTGTGCAAGTTCACAAACTCGCTCGAGTGCTTGGCGAATCCCTGCCATTGCATGATCCACTTGTAACTGCCATGCAGCCAGTGTTTGTGCAAAACTCACAGGCATTGCATCCATTAAATGAGTGCGACCGGTTTTCACAATATGGCCCACTTCGGCTTGTTTGTTTTGTAGGCTTTGACTGAGTTTATCGAGTTTAGGAAACAGCTCATAAATGATGTTAATAGCGCTACTTACAGCAATCGCAGTGGGGATCACATCATTTGAGCTTTGTCCCATGTTCACATCATCGTTGGGGTGAATGGTTTCGCCAGCAAGTTGGCTCGCCAGCGTTGCAATGACTTCATTGGCGTTCATATTTGAGCTAGTGCCAGAGCCTGTCTGAAATACATCAACCGGAAACTCTGAAAAATGTTTACCGTCGATGATCTCTTGGCATGCTTGCTCAATGGCTTTGGCTTTGCCTTGGCTCAAATGGCCTAAAGCAGCATTACTTTGTGCGGCAGCTTGCTTAATGTAGGCGAGGGCGGTGATAAATTGCTTAGGCATGGCTAAGCCACTAATTTGAAAATTGTTGATAGCGCGTTGCGTTTGAGCTTGATACAAGGCATTCGCAGGGACTTGTAGCTCACCCATGCTATCTGATTCGGTTCTAAATTGGCTCATAAACACTCCTAAATCGGGTTAAATTCTTGGCTGAGAAGGCACGCTTCTCGCTCCAAACTGAAATACTTTTCAATACAGTTATGAGTTTTGTAGTAACGCTTTAGCGCAAGTTGCGGTTTATAAAGCTGAGCCAAACATTGTTTACGAATTGCATTATGCACTAATGAATCACACATCTTTTCAAGTAGTTCATGAAAGGTGCGTCTTAGATACAGCTCTTGCAAAATAAAGTTGTGATGCTTTTCGTAATAGCGTGCAATATTTAAACCCGCTTCAACATAGTTAGCAACAAGTGCAGGGGCATGTAGCCCTGGTCTTTGGCAAACACATTTCATTTGCCGCTGATAATGGAGCATAGCATTGTGAGAGTGCATAGAAAAACCGATTAACTGTAATGATAATTGTTATCATTACAGTTAATCGGTTTTAGTGCAAGTCTTATATAATGAAGCTAAGACTGAATGGATTAACTGTGTGTGATTAATTGTAGCCGAGAATAAAAATCTGGTCTGTTTCATGTTTTTTCGGCGCCTGTACATTTTCTTTGTTACATTGAGAAAGAAGATCGATCACGGTTGCTCTGTCGTCACAACTTGTTAAGGCGGCTTTTTCGCTTTCAGCACGTTCGCTGGCTGCAAGTGCTGCATCTACAGCGGTGTAGGGTGAGATATACATAATATTGCTCCTATTGGTTAATTCACTTATGAGATAGCATAAGCTGTACCAATATTGTTCAACATCATAACTTATTGAAAATATTGCTTTTATATTTTTAACTAATAAATTCACCGCGACTTTGCTATTTATTTTTGCTTTACTGTTGTGCACTAATTACCAAACATGGTGCACTAATTTGTATGGATAAACCCTTCTCTCAAGCCTGTGAAAACAACAAATTACCTATTTTAAACGTATTAGAAGCGTTTTTTTCTGATGTGACGGATGTATTAGAAGTCGGCTCAGGTACTGGGCAACATAGTGTGCATTTTGCAACGCATTTAGCACATTTGCAGTGGCGTTGTAGTGATCGCGAGGTTAATCACCCGGGGATTTTACAATGGCATCAAGAAGCTGCATTAACTAACTTGCATGCGCCACTTACACTTGACCTTAATGATCCTTGGCCGGTTGAAACAGTGAATGCCATTTTCACTGCGAACACAATGCACATAATTAGCTGGCCACTGGTTGAGCGTTTTTTTCAAGGTGTAGCAAAGCATTTAGCGCCTAAAGGTAAATTGTGTATTTATGGACCATTTAAGTACCAAGGTAAGTATACCAGTGCCAGTAATGCTGAATTCGATGCTTTTTTAAAACAGCAAGATGCAAATAGTGCGATTCGTGATTTTGAAGCGATTTGCCAACTTGCAGAGCAAGCTGGCTTATTCTTTGTTGAAGATGTGCAAATGCCAGCGAACAACCAATTATTGCTGTTTAAAAGGCAGTAAGCTTTCGCATTGGGCTTTATAGAGCGCCATATGTTGGCGTTCTCTAGTTATAAAATCGCTAATGGCAGCTGCAAAATCACCGTGCTGAATATGATGCAGTGAATAGGTAGATACGGGCTTAAAACCGCGACTTATTTTATGCTCACCTTGCGCGCCAGAATGGAACTGTTTAAGTTTGTTGGCAATGCAGTATTCAATGCCTTGGTAATAGCAAAGCTCAAAGTGCAAACTATCGAGCTCATAGTTCGTTCCCCAGTAACGACCATATAAACAATTCTGATCTTTAAAACTGAGTGTGGCGGCAATCACCTCTCCTTGATATTTAGCGAACATTAGCACCAGTTTGTCGGCCATGCTTTGCTGCAATAACTCGAAAAAGGCGGTATTCAAATAACCATTGTGGCCTGAGCGCTTTAAATAGGTTTGGCGGTAAAAATGACTAAATTGCTGCATGTGCTGTTTGCTGATGTCAGCACCATCTATCCATTCTACGGCTATCTGCTGTTCAGTTATTTTAGCGCGTTCTTTTTTGAGCGATTTACGCTTTCTTGCGGTGAGTGAAGCTAAAAAGTCCTCAAAGCAATTATAGCCTTCATTAAACCACTGAAACTGCACGCCATGACGTTGCATTACGGTATCGCTAGTTAATGCAGTCGCTTGTTGCTGGTGGCAAAAATTTATATGCCAACCTGACCAGCCGAACTGCGCTGCTGTTGCTGTGAGTATGTGCTGAATATACGCATAGACTTCAGCGGGCTTATTGTGATTTATACTAATTCGTTGCCCAGCAATAGGTGTGAATGGTACGCCACACAGCCATTTGGGGTAATACTCTAAGCCATGTTGTTGATAGGCTTCAGCCCAAGCCCAGTCAAATACATATTCACCATAAGAGTGGTGTTTTAGATACCCGGGTAGTAAGGCTACGACCTGTTCTTGCTGGTAAATTGCTAGGTGCATAGGTTGCCAGCCTGATTCTTTACTCACACAGCCTGTTTGTTCTAAAGCCGCTAAAAATGCGTGATCAGTAAAGGGCGTATCATCAAAAAATGATTGCCAAAGAGTGGCATCAATCTCACTTATTTGATTAAACCAGCGGTGGCTAAACTCACTCATTGTGCAGCCGATTCAATATCTTTGATGAAACCGTTGATATGCATAGCAAGCTTATCGAAATAAGGGTTAAACGTGAGTCGTGCAAAGGGTTTGTGCGCTTGTAAATTTTCGACTGTGCGTTCACCCATCACAACGTCTTTTTGGTATTTGCAGGCTGTATAAAGCGTGTCGTCATCTAAGTAGCTTCCGCAATTGCGATACAATGCTGTGCGACCGTAGTAAGGGTTGCTGGGTTTATTAACAATACTAATATGTGACATCCCTTTGATTTTTTTACAGTCATCGGTGTCGCAGTCATCACGAATTATTTGGTAATCAGCTGGAAAGCTGGCTGGGATGTTGTTGTCGTCACCATAGTATACAAGGCGATCAAGCTGGTTATTCTTGCGCGTTTTTGGGTCGTGCAGCTTAGTTAAAATCTTAAATGTCGCTTGGTTATCTATTGTGGTGTCAACATCACTAAAGGTGCTAAATATCGCTACGTTAGGGAGTTGGCGATGACGTAGTTCATCGAGGCTAATACGGCTCATTGCTTCGTGACTAGCTGAGGCTGCACTAAATGGAAACGACTCATACTTGGCAAAATCAAGATCCGCGTCTTTATCAATCCAATTCACAAATGGAATTGCATCGACCCATTTCGCCAGCCAACCGTTTTTATTGTGTGGCTCGCTTGCCGGTGAAAACAACATAGCAGCAGTAATTTTATTATCGACAGGGCCTTGAGTTAAGTAATCAATAACCAGTGCAGCGCCGGTTGAGTAGCCCCCTAATATCACCTGATCAAAGTCTTTTAATGTGCGTTCAATGGCATACACGCTAGCTTTTTGCCAATCATCGGCATCTATGTCTCTAAGTGCTGCAGGAGCGGTACCATGCCCAGGTAGTAAAATTGTGCGTACCGTATACCCTTGTTGATAATACACTTGTGCAAGGTCGTGATAGGTAAAGGGTGAGTCGGTTAAACCGTGGATCAAGAGCACGGCTTTACGGCTATCGGCCTGTTTAAGTTCAAATGGGCTTATTAAATCGGCAACAGTCGCGTTAGCTGGTCGAGCGCCTTGTGCAACAAGCTGCTGATAGGTGTCTGTGTAAACAGGGCATGGCAAACTAGCACGCGGGTTTTCGCTACTAATTTGCAGGTAAGCCGCTGTTAAATAGTCACTAAATGCTTGCTCGATATTATAGCTAAAGGTGCTATGGGTGCGTGGTAATGGCTCTCTAAACAGTCCTTCGCGCTTACTTTTCATCATCAGTTCTTGGTCTTCAAGCTGAGTAAGGCAGGTTTGTTGCTGCGCCATTAATGAGCTGCTAAATAGCCCACTGATGGCCCAAGAGATAGCAACTAAGTTGATGAATTTCATATTTTAAGCATCCTTTTAAAGCCTGTTTTTAGCTTATTGAGTTATGTTTTATTTGCAAGCAAGCTGCGTCAAGCGAGCGGTAAATGACGCTTAGTGAACGCTTGTTTTAAGACTACTGTCGATTCGATGTTAGCAATACAATCAATACTACCTAATTTATGTTTCACAAAGCTTTCATAGCTTTCTAAGTCAGCGGCAACGATCTTCAGCAAGTAATCATAACTGCCTGAAATAACAGAACACTCAAGCACATGGTCAAGCTTCTCAACCTGCTGTTCAAATTGCTCAGCAGCGGCAACTGAGTTCTGGTTTAAGCGAACAAAGGCATACACAGACACATTTAAATCAACGGCTTTAGGATTGATGGCAGCATGGTAACCACTGATCACATTTGCTGATTCGAGCTTTTTAATGCGGCGTAGGCAAGGGGTATCGGAGAGGCTAACCGAGTGTGCCAGCTCCGAGACAGAAGTTCTCGCATTATCCTGCAAAGCATTAAGTAATTGTTGGTCTTTTTTATCTAATTTCATTTTTATTTGAGTGATTTTCACTAATCTAGGTGGATTCTAGTCTATATTTTGGCGATTAGCACTCATTGAACTCTGTTAACATTACCGCAATATAATTATTTTGGAGTGAGCCTGTGACTGAGAACACCAAGGCATTTGATAGCTGGCTTCGCACCCGTTTTGTTGAGATCAACAGCGAATTAGAAAAACTATATTGGCAACAAGACGATAAAGCGAATGTAGAGGGTGTCGGTGAGCACCTTAAGCGTCAATTAGAGCAAGAGGGTAATGAGCATATTCGTGCCTTACTGGCAGAGGGCAATACCGATGAAGGCTTTGATAACGCCTTCGATTTGTTAGGTAATGTAGGCTTGTATATGGCGGCATGCCGTCGTCATGAGATCACTGAGCCTTCGCGTGAAACAAGTTCTCCGCTAGTTGAAGCTTCTGCGTTGGCAATGCACATTGGTGCATCTATTGGTGTAACCCCGCGTTTTGCAACGGCGCATTTAACAACCCACAATAAAGCGGTTGATGGTTTGTATAAGCGCTTTACTGACCTTGAAGATGAGAAAACCTTTGTCGATTACAATACCAAGGGCATTTTAGCGTATAAGCGCGCGGCAGATGCTTTACTAAAAATTCAGCCGTTAGGGATATCGCACCCTATCGCGGCAGATTTACTCGCAGTGGCAAAACAAGCATTGCTTGATGTGATTGAGTCGAACAATACGCTATACAACAAGCTCGATACAGACCGCTTTTTCTATTGTGTACGCCCGTATTACAAACCGTATCGAGTAGGCAAAGAGGTATATCGTGGCGCGAATGCCGGTGATTTTGCGGGCATTAACGTCATCGACTTATTACTTGGTCTTTGTTTTGCCAATGAACCTAGCTACTCGCAAATGCTGGTGGATAAATTCTTGTATATGATGCCTGAAGATCAGCAGATCCTGCGTGAAAGCATGCGTATGACAAGCATTATGGATGACTTTTTAGCGGCAGAAGCTGAGCGCGATAGCGAATGGTTACAAACTAACTTAAAGCTGTTCATTCAAGTGTGTAAACTGCATGGTGATACAGCCATTGGCCACCATAATCAATTGGTCAGTAAATACATTGCGCAGCCTTCACAGCAAATGCAGCAACAACATATGGATAAAGTCACAGCCAGTGGGCCGCCTTTGCATGTGTTACTTAACTCATTAGAGCAGTTACGTGATCGCCGTGCGGCAGCTAAACGGGACGATATACGCACTCGGTTTGATGATTTAACTAAGTTAAAGCAGTGGATTAAGTAATGAACAAAAACGATTTTGTAATTCCACAAGGCAGCTATTTGCTTAACCACTCTGTTGGGCGCCCCTTAAAATCTGCTGAGCAGCATTTTCATCAGCAGTTTTTTGCTGCTTGGCAAAATGAAAATAAAGAACCATGGCAACAGTGGTTGCAAGGTGTTGAGGCATTTACGAGTAGTCTCGCTAAATTATTTAACTCGCAAAGTGAGTTATTTTGTCCACAAGTTAACTTATCGAGCGGTTTAACCAAGCTGTTGATGTCGCACCCGCGACTGCAGCAAGAGAATTGCAAAGTGTTAATGGCAGAAAGTGACTTTCCAAGCATGGGTTTTGCGATGCAAAAAGCCTTACCGGAAAGTGCTGAAATCGTGTTTATTGATAAGCATGAAGACTTAACCGATGCGCAGGTTTGGCAGTCATATTTAGCGAATAATGATATTGATTTAGTCTTTATTAGCCATGTTTATTCAAATACGGGTCAGCAAGCGCCTATTTATGAAATTATCAATATCGCAAAGCAACACAACACATTGAGCTTACTTGATGTTGCGCAGTCTGCGGGCATTTTAGAGGTCGACTTAACTAAGCTTGATGCCGATTTTATGCTGGGCTCAAGTGTCAAATGGCTATGTGGTGGACCGGGTGCTGCTTATTTATGGGTTAACAGCAAGCAGCTATCACTTTGTCAGCCACAAGATGTTGGCTGGTTTTCTCATCAAAATCCTTTTGAATTTGATATTAAGCACTTTGCTTATCATCAAACCGCGTTGCGCTTTTGGGGCGGTACCCCTTCAGTTGCACCTTATATTCTGGCTTCGCATAGTATTAATTACTTTGTAGAGCTTGGGATTGAGAAAGTACGCGCTCATAACTTAGCAATGCTCGCTCAGTTTCATGACCAATTGGCTGATTATATGCGCTCACCAATACAGGCTGACAAATGCTCTGGAACGGCTATTATGCATTTTGGCGAGCAACAAGCGGCTGTTAAAGCTGCGCTTATTGCAGCGAATATTGCGGTTGATGAACGTCACTTAGGCTTAAGAGTCTCTGCTCATATTTATAATGATCAGCAGGATATAGATACTTTTATCGCGACTGTGAAAAGCGCTTTATAACAAAACGCTTAATTAAGTGTTATTGCGAGTTGGTATTACGTTAAGAGCTTGTCGAGCTTTTGCTTTGACAGAACGCCAGTGCGTCATTGGTTTTTCGGGGACCAGCGCTAAAATTTGCTCAAAGTCGATGTCATCAATACTGACTTCGTTGCTGTGGGCAAACATAATCCGTTTTGGTTGTAGCGCTTTTAGCATCAACAAAGAGCTTAAATACAGCTTTGGGTAAAAAACAGGAAAGGGTGGCACAAGCTGTCCTTTTACTTTTACCAGTAAATCAGCAATGTAAATTCGCTCGCTAGGAATATGATAAAGGCTAATATCTCGGTCAGTGTGACCTGGGCTATGTAGTGCTTGCCAATCGTCAAAGCCGGGTAGGGTTGCATCAGTAGCAAGGTAATAATCTGCATCTAGATGGCGGCTGTACCAAAGGTTGTGCCGTTTTTTATTTAACCTACCTGCGACCCACCAAGCTAAAGCGATATCGGTTAAATGCATTAAGAAACCATCAATGCCTCTATACCATTGACCTGGAGCATTCGACGTCGCTATTTTACCGCCACTTAACTTTCTTAGTGCATGCGCTCCACCGGCATGATCTGGGTGCATATGGGTGACTACAATCAGTTTTAAGTCAGTGATAGGGCGCTTTAGTTGTTCGGTAATATAGTCAAATACTGTATCAACATCAGCACGGCAACACCCATCAAGCAGCATCAATTTATCTGGATATTCAACTAAATAGATATTTTGAATATAACCTTCGAGCGTGTGAATGTGCAAATCAATTGACCCCTAAACTAAATCAGCAAATGTTGTTATATCATGTCTGACCAGTTTTGGTAAGTTAAGCTAATTGGATTGCGTGCCTCGCTCTTTGAGCTGCTTTTTGTTTTCTTCTAACTGTGCTACCTGTTTTTCGAGGATGCTGATTTGGCTTTTATAGTAAGCGTTAATACGCTCACTTTGTTTGCTGATAGCATCATCAATAGACGCTGCGCCTAACCTATTTGCGGCATCTTGCGTCATATTATTGAGTTTATCGATGCGCTCACTTTGCTTCTTTTGTAGCTCTTTGATTTCTAGCTGAAGGCGGTCTATTTCGCGATCGGCTTTTTGAATTTTTAAATAATCTTCAACACTTAAGTCGGCAGGTTTGTTTGGCTTTTGCGGCTGCTCTGTAGCTGGTGTTTGGCTAGTTGCTGGTGGCGGTGCAATTTTCACGATTACTGCATCTTTTCCACAAGGTTTCTCTGTAAAAGTGGCAACACCGTCAATCATGCACTTATAAATAGTGGCTTGACTGTTGGCGCTGGCAAGTAGGGCAAGAGTAAAAAATGCAAAACGAAACATAGCATCACTTTGTGTAGCAAATAGATACTTAGCATGCATGAAATATAATGAGGAGTGCAAGTTTTCGGGCATAAAAAAACCGCTAAAAAGCGGTTTTTAACAATAAAATGGTGGAGAAGGAGGGATTCGAACCCTCGATAGAGCTACAAACCCTATACTCCCTTAGCAGGGGAGCGCCTTCGGCCACTCGGCCACCTCTCCAGCGCATAATTCTGATTGTAATTTGCTGAAATTAATCAACAAATAAAAATAAGTGGTGGAGAGATAGGGATTTGAACCCTAGAGGGGCTACAAACCCCTGCCGGTTTTCAAGACCGGTGCATTCGACCACTCTGCCATCTCTCCACGTCGTGATGCGAGAATAATACTTAGCTGAATCGGCTGTGTAAATAGGAAAAAGTTTGTTTGCTTGTTTTTTGAGCGTAAAGAGGGAGTTTTTTGTAAAAAGGTTTAATTTATTGCTGTTTTTAACTTAAAAGAAGAGGGGTGGAGCAGTAAACGGAGGAGCTAAAGAAGGATCTTCGTTAGTGGTTGGGTGTTTACTGCACCGATAAAGTAACCATGGTTGGGGATTACTTGTGTTGTACTGCGCCGCCAAGAGCTAACTTTTTGCCGTAGCGATTTAGTTTTGCCAACATTTTTGCTTTGCGGTTTGTTGGTTTTACGGCAACATGAGTTGCAGCGTTTTGATTTAATGTATTAATTGGGTTCATTACTTTGCTCCGGGTTGTGTTTGGTTGAAAACGTGAGTATTTTGCAATCAAACTGGACAAAAATAAAACGATAAAAATTGAGTCTTTCGGATAACTTTTTCTAATCCAAAATCCTTTTATTAACATAGGGTTAAGTTTTTGTCTTAGTGGTATTTTGCATGCTTATGCAATTGCGTTTGCGTTGAAGTGCAAGTAAATAAAGGTTTTTGGCTTTTGGCTTTTTTATTTATGCGTTTTTAGAGTGAGAAAGTGATTAATTATTCAGATTAATATAATTTGAACGAGTGTGGTGTTTTTGCCATGCAAGAAAAGAAGTAACCGTTGATGTTGATAATAATAAAGCCAAGTGACAAAAAAAATCATAAAAACAGTGTTGATTGGCTACTAAAAGAATGTAACAAAAGACAGATTGAGCCTGAATTGTATTTAACCACAGGCAAATTTGAGAATGATTGCGCTGATATTGCGCTTTTGGCTAAAAACCAGACCCAAGTTGTGGTGATTGGTGGCGATGGAACGCTGCATTTAGCCGTTAATGCATTAATGACGAGTCGCTGTTCTATCGCGTTAATTCCGGCAGGCACAGGAAATGATTTTGCTCGTGGCTTTGCGTGTAAGCAACAGGCTTGGTATGACGCTGTTTTTAATAGCCGTACGGAGTTAATCGATGTTGGGCAAATCAATCAGCGCTATTTTATTAATGTGGCGGGAATAGGTTTTGACGCCGAAGTCGTGACTCAACTAAATAAAGCCGGAAGTTTTAGCTCGTTTGGCTACACTTGGCAGGGCATCAAACAGCTATTTTCATTTCAGGCACGTTCACTTCAGGGTGAGTTTAATGGTAAAGCACTCAACTACAGTAATTTAGCGACGATTTTTGCTAATCATCATTACTTTGGTGGTGGCTTAAAGATTGCCCCTCGAGCAAAGTTAAATGATGGTCAGCTTGATTGCTACTGCATGCCAGCTGGCGGTTTGTTGAAAAACCTGGTCAGCTTTTTGTATTTGCTGCTCGTAAAGCATCATGGTTTGCACGCGCTAGAATATACCCGGTTAACAACTGCCGAGGTCACAACGAAAGGGTTGGCTATAGAAGCCGATGGTGAGCTTGTTGGTTTTACTCCGGCTAACGTTAAGATACACAAACAAGCACTTCGTTTTCATATGCCATAAAAAAGCGCCGGCAAATTTGCCAGCGCTTGGTGTTAGAGGCGACATAGTCACTTCTAACTGGGGATGGAGCTTCTTTGCTGTAAGTTACGCGCAGCAAAAAATGCTTTAATTTGTCGAGTTGGAGTTAGCACGATAGCATTACCGAATAACACCAAGCTAAAGCCCATAAAGGTATTCGCTTGCCATTCAAATCCTTCAAAAAAGGTGCTTAAGACCACTGCAACCAGCGGGAACAATACGATTACATAGCTTGCTCGCTCAGGGCCGATATTTTTAAGTAGCGCGAAGTAACAAGCAAATGCGATTACGGTACCAAATACTGCTAAATAGAAGAGCGATACCCAATAGCTGGTTGGGGCATTCAATGTCAGCTCAACGTCGCTTACTAAAACATAAGCAGCTAGCCCTAAAGCGCTGTATAACATGCCCCAGGCATTGCCCTGAAGTACGCCAATATTACGCTGAGAGTTTCGAACACTGACCATATTTCCCAATGAAGCCACAAAGGTCCCAGACAACGCAAGTAGTAACCCGACCAATGCACCATTACTCAAGTCGAATTGCTGAATTTGTGGCCAAAACAAGCTGGCAATACCCATTACGCCGAGTAGAGCGCCAAAGTAAATTCGCTTAGCAATCGGTTTTGCGAAGAACAAGCGGGTGTTAATAATGTTCATTAATAGCAACATCGAAAAGGCAATTGAGGCCATTGCTGAGGTGAGAAAGTTCTGCGCCCAATACAGCACTAAATAATTTAAACCAAAGTTAAATAAAGCCAATAATGCAAAAAATCCGTGATCACGCAGTGAATATTGCATAGGGAGCTTTTTCACGAGCACAAAGGCCCACATTAAAATGGCTGCAATGGCAAAGCGATAAAATAAAGAGACCTCAACAGCAACATCACCTAGTTGAAACTCAATAGCTAGCCAAGTCGATCCCCAGATCAGCACTGTAGCAAGGTAGAGAGCGGCGCTTTTCATAGTTAGTACCCAAAAATTGAAAGTATGTTCATTTTAATCCTCTTCTGTATACTTAACATATACAGAAAACTAGAAATGCAACCTATACAGTTTGGTGGGCTATGTCACAAGTTATCAGTCGTAGTAACAGTGAGTTCTTATATCAACAAGTTATTCAGCTAGTTAGGGATCTATGCTTGCAAGGCTCGTTATTACCGGGTGAAAAATTACCTTCGCTCAGAAAAATGGCAGACAAGCTCAACATTAGTATTCCTACGGTAAAGCAAGCGTATCAATTACTTGAAGGGCAAGGGCTGATCGAAGCCAGAGAAAAGTCAGGCTACTTTTTAAAGTCTTCACAGTTAAATCAGTCCCGTCCAAAGCGAGTTAGGCTCAGTCGAGAGCCTACCACTGTCAATAAGCAAGGCTTAATAGAGCAAGTCTATAGCGCTATCCATAAGGCTAATGTGGTGCCATTTGGTATCGCTAACCCTGTAGCCGCTGCACCAACAGATAAAGCACTGGCACGAACAATGCGCCGAGTAATGACACTGGCTGGCGCATCGGCAATTAATTACGGCCCGATGGATGGTTTTGCACCACTTAAAAAACAACTCATTCATCGCTATTTGGACTTTGGCATTGGGGTTGATAGCGATGAATTAGTGATCACCAATGGTGCTCAAGAAGCGTTGGCGATTGCCCTTAAGTGTGTCGCTAAACCCGGTGATGTTATTGCTATCGAGTCGCCTTGTTATTTTGGCATTATCGAATTAATTGAAAGCTTAGGTTTAAAGGCGCTGGAAGTACCGCTGTGCCCCGATGAAGGAATATGGCTAGATGATTTGGCTCAAGCACTCGATGAGCATGATATAAAAGCCTGTGTGTTTTCAACCTCATTAAATAACCCAGTTGGCAGTTTTATGCCTGATGCCAAGCGTGAGCAATTAGTGGCACTTTTAGAGCAACGCGACGTGGTACTTATTGAGGATGATGTTTATGGCGACTTACATTTTACAGCTAAGCGTGCCACTCCTGCACAGGCCTATTCAAAAAAGGGCTTAGTGATCACCTGCGCGTCGTTTTCAAAAACAGCTGCCCCTAGTTACCGCATAGGTTGGATCATTGCTGGTAAGTTTGCAGAGCAAGCAAGGCGACACAAACGCGCGCTTAGTTGCTCTGCGCCACTTATAAACCAGTGGACCTTGTATGAGTTTATAGCTAGCGGTGAGTACGACCGTAACATTCGTTTGCTTAGACAGCGCTTAAGTACCAACAAAGAGCGAATGATTTGGTGCCTGCAGCAATATATGCCAAGTTGTGCGCGTATAAGTAACCCGCAAGGGGGCTGTGTTATCTGGGTTGACCTTGGTAGCCAATATGATGCGGTAAAGTTATTCCATTTGGCACTAGAGGCGGGGATCAGCATTACTCCAGGGTTGATATTCTCAGCGGGTAAAAAGTACCGTAGCTGTTTTCGCTTAAGTTATGGCTTGCCTTGGTCTGAAAACTTAGAGCAGGCGATTAAAACGTTATCGCAACTGACTGCGCTGGCCAAAAAATAAAAAAGCGCAGAGCAAGCTCTGCGCAAAGGACCAAGTGTTTTGGTTCAGGGATGTTAATTCATTACTCTGCGTTCTGTTTGAAAGTAAATAGTTGATACTCTTTTAGCTCTGGTACTAGAACAACTAGCTCTTGCTCTTTATGAGCGATATCAGCAAAGCTGCCGCATAATGCATCTGCTCGTTCTTCAAGTTGAGCTGCCTGTGTTTCTACGCGTGCTTCTATTTGTGCGCCCATGTTTTCCATACGTTGCTCAAACTCATCCATGTCGCCACCTGAACCTAAAAGCTCAGAACCTAGTGCCACTAAAATGCTGCCCATTGATTGCATCATGGCTGACTCTACAGCCGATTCAATTTGCTCATCGAATTGGTCTTCAAAGTTTTGGCCAAATTTTTCGAAATTTTGCTGACCCATGGTGAACGCACCTTGCTGATAGAAAGCGTTTTGTACTTCTACGCTGATATCGTCCATTAATTCTGAAATGTCGCTTAGGCCATCAATATTGAAAGCATTTGATACTTCTTCGATGGCTACACCTGCTATTTTTACGCCATCAAGTGCGATATTTGCTACTTCAGGAAGTTGGCTGCGTAAGCTGTCTGAGTAATCTGCAATTGCTTGCTGTTGTGAAGCATCAAGCGACACGCTTTGACCATCGATATATAAAGTGTTCTGATCGATGATTTTCATAGTGCGATTATCGGCTGTGTATACTTCTAACTCGCTTGGTGTGATGCGTACATCATTTATAAATTCAACATCACACTGCTCACCGCTGAATGAAATATTTGTATCATTATCGTTATGAGCCATTGCGCCGGTAGCGATAAATAAAGAACTTACTAACAATAACTTTTTCATTTTTTTCTTTCCTGTTTGAAATGACACTAATACATAATCAAATTGAATGCCAAAATTTATAAATTTAATTAATTCAATTGCTTGCTGTATTTTTAGGCTTTTTTAAAAATTGCGGAGAGTAACTTTTTAACCATTTTTTAGTCAAATTAACTAAAAAATACACATGCATAAATGACTCTTATCGAAACGATAAAAAACTCTCACTTTTCAGAAATCAAATTTAGCGCTATTTATTCACAATATTGACATATGACCTATTTAGCATGGGTGTATGGCTTTATTTTGGTGGTTTTTTAGATACTAAATTACTACTGAGCTTTTTAATCTTTGCCAATTCATCGAGCAAATTTTAATCTCAAGAATTGGTCTCAAACACTTTATGGAGTGGGTTGTGGGTAAGACATTTAGTTATGACGCGCTAGATGACGATTTTGTTGAAGACGAGTACGAAATGGTCGGGCGTAATCAACACGACAAGAAAAAGCAACGCGTAAAGAAGAAGTTGGAAGACTATCTTGAGCAAAAACGCTTGCGCAGAAACTTAGGCGATGACGACTTTGACGAGTACTTGAACGACTAAGCATTAATTTAGATAAAGAGGCAATTTGCCTCTTTATTGCTTTTTTATGCTTTGTTATTTGCTCAGTGCAGCTGCGATGTCTGATTCGAGCTGTTCAGGCTTTGTAAGTGGCGCATATCGCTTAATGGCCTTGCCATCTTTACCAATTAAAAATTTGGTGAAGTTCCATTTTATTTTGCGGGTGATAAAACCTGGTAACTCTGATTTTAGGTATCTAAAAACAGGGTGAGCATGTTCGCCATTCACATCGACTTTGCTCATCATTAAAAAGCTAACGCCATAGTTAATTAGGCAGCCTTCTTTAATTTCTTTTGCATCACCTGGTTCTTGTTTACCAAATTGGTTACAAGGAAAACCAATTATCACTAAGCCTTGCTCATGATACTTTTCATGCAGTGCTTGTAAGCCTTCATATTGTGGAGTGAAGCCACATTTACTTGCTGTATTTACAACAAGTACGACCTTGTTTTCAAAATCAGAAAAGTCAACGGTTTGGCCTTGTAGGCTGGTGGCTGAGAGTTGGTGAAATTCGCTCATAATGATAACTTTTTTATTATTGTTGCATTGATTCTAACTTGCTTGGAGTTTTTCTAAAAGGGTAAATTTTAATCAGCGCTTTTCTTATTTGGTGTTAAGCATCGCAGCTAACTTAAAATTATAAATAATCCCATCCCTGCCAGTGTTGTGTAGTATATGTTATGTGTTTTATAAGCCACGATAACAGACACAACAGCAGCGCTTAGATAGGGGTTTTGCCACTCTAGATTTATTCCTTCGTCATTAATAAACACAATGGGCACCCAAATTGCGGTGAGTACGGCAGGGGCGCTAAAACTTAAAAATTGCTGCATTTTCGGGCCGACTTTAAACGGTAATGCGCGGTGCAAAAATAAGTAACGTGTGAAGAAGGTGATACACGCCATTAATAAAATGGTGGTCATCATAGTGTATGCTCCTCTTTTGCTTGCCAGCGACTAATTAGATAACCCACTGTCATAGCGATAAGAGCTGCGGTGACAAGCCAAAGTTGAAAGCCCTGACTTTTTAATAGTGTTGCTACAACGCCTGCGGTGATCACTGTAGCCAGTGTCGCAATGTTCTTTACTCCCGGAATAACTAAAGCAATAAACGTGGCAGCGATGGCAAAATCAAGGCCAAGGTGTGTTAAATCGGGAAGTAAGCTTCCTGCGACAATACCTAGTAAGGTCCAGATATTCCAGGCAATATAAAAACTAAAGCCGGCACTGAGTGCGTAAATAAGGCGAACTTTTGTGCGGTAGGCTTTGTGATGATGCGAAAAAGCAAATAATTCATCGGTTAGCACAAAACTCACTGGCAGTCGCCAACGAAAGGGTTGGTCAATGACTTTGTGGCGAATAGCTAAACCATATAAAAAGTGCCGTGAGCTAATAATGAGTGTGGTAAATAAGATAGTTAAAAGCGGCGTGTTGCCGGCCATTAATTCAATTGCAACGAGCTGTGCTGAACCTGCAAATACCAATAACGACATCGCTTGTGTTTCTAAAGCACTGAAGCCATTTTGAACTGCTAACGAGCCACATAAAATTCCCCAAGGTAACACCGCGAGGCATAAGGGGAGCATGTCGAAAAATCCTTTTAGCAAGGCTCTTATTGTTGATTTATGCATCTTATCGCTCATGTTTGTTGTTATGGCTCAGATCAAAACAGCTGAAATAGAGGTGTGTCAAAATAACTGAAGTTTGCAATAATGTATAGCCGAACCCGTTGTTGAAATTTCATATCTGCAAGTTATAAGCGTCTTTTAAAGGGAAAGTTACAATGTCTAAAGTTAAAGTATGGGATGGCTTTATAAGAAGCTTCCATTGGTTATTAGTTGCGGCCATCGCAACACTCTATTTTAGTGCTGAAGAAGGTATGTTGGAGCTGCATTTTGCTGCAGGCTACTTCACTCTAGCGCTTATTATTACACGTCTTGTTTGGGGCCTTATTGGTAGTAAAACGGCAAAGCTCTCAGCGCTGATTCATTCACCTGTTGCTGCAATTAAATCGTTTACAAGCAATGAACATAAGGCGGGTCACGGCGCGGCGGGTAGTTATATGGTGATAGCCTTCTTTGCGTTACTCATTGTGCAGCTAACCTCTGGCTTAATGACTAGTGACGATATATTAACGGATGGCCCGCTGGTGGCGCATGTATCCTCAGATACCGTAGATTTTGCCGGTTGGTTACATCACTTAAACTTTGACATTTTGTTGTATGCCATTGTGTTGCATGTATTGGCGATTGTGATTTACCGCATTAAAGGAAAAAACTTAGTGAAGCCTATGCTAACGGGTAATAGTGAGCAAGTTGCGGTTACTGAGCCTGTTACTAAATCGCCGCTGATCGCTTTTGTTATTTTTGCAGTGTGCTTAGTGGTGCTATTTACGACTTGGGGTGCAGAGCCGCTCAGCTATTTGCTTGGGTAGCAACTTCAAGACATGAAAAAAGGCGCTTTTTAGCGCCTTTTTAGTTCAAATTTTTAACTAGTCTTTGAAAGACTTGTGGCAATCTTTACAGCCTTTAGCCCATGCGCCAAATGCTTTGCCAATTACTTTTTTATCGCCGCTTTGTGCTGCAACTGCTAGCTCATCTGCATATTGTTGGAAAGCAACGGCTTTTTTCATAAAGGTTTCGTTGTCGCTCCACACAGCTGCAAGTGCAGATGTATCGCCTTTATCAGAGCCCGCTACGAAAGCTTCCCAAGGCATTTTAGATAATGCCGCTGCATTGTCGGCACGCTTTTGAAAGCGTTCTGCATCAAAAGGTACTTTTCCTTTTAGCATATCGCCCATGTCACCAATTTGTACGCGGATCATTGAAAATGCTGCCTGACGGTACTCGATTGCATCGCTTGGCTCTTCAAATACAGAATTTGCTGATGCGCCTAGTGCCATTGTAGATAGCATTGCACCTAATACTAATTGTTTTAATTTCATTCCTTTTGCCCCTTAAGATGTCATAAAAATAAACTAACTGAGTTGTATCTTAGCTCAATATAATATTCAAGTGTATTGCGGTTAATCTTAACTTAAGTTTAATTTAATCATTTATATCTATATCAGCGAAGATCATGCCGCGGCGCATGCTTCTTGTTGCTAAGAAAACCTCGCATAGTAAAGATAAAAATCCACATATCAACAGCGCCATAGCGGCCACAAAGCAGCTAGCAATTGTCACGCTTAAGTTGATCGATTGGATATGCGATAAAAATAGACACATAACCACAGCACATACTAATAAGGCACTGAGTACACTTAAACTAAATGCGATATGAATGCAGCGAGAGCGTTTCAACAGTGCCCTTAGCTCCGTTGTTAATGACTTATTGAAGTCTTCATCAGTACTGACTTTAAGTTTGCGTTCTAATTGTCTCGCTCGATCGGTAATACGCGCCAAGCGGTTGGAAAGCACGCCTAATGTTGCAGCAATACCGGTAATTAAAAAGACGGGCGCAACAGCTGTTTGAATTACTTTTGCCATGGTAAGAATGTTGATTACTTCTGAATTCATTTTTAAGACTCTATTTTATAAAACTCAACATAATGTTCATTTACAAATATTTACAACTGCTCTTTACCATGTAAAATCATTTATAAACAGTGGGTTGTAATTTATTGTGTGTTTCAGCTTCAAATAATTGTAATTGTTTTGTAACTGAAATGTTGTTCTTGTTTGTGTTTCCGTTTTATATTGGGGCTGAAACTTTGTTTCAATCACTATTTAGACGATAACATAACATATCCCAGGGGAACCCATGTCTAATAATCTAATAAAAAGAACTGCAGTTGCTTTGGCTGTAACAAGTGCAATGTGCGCTAGTGCACAAGCCAACGACTTTTCTAAATATAATCTTGCCGGCAAAAAATTAATTAAAGCGAGCGCGGTAACTAAAAAAGAACAAAAAGTTCGCAGTGAAGCAACAAGTTGGCTTGTAAAACTTAATGCTCCAGCATCTATTAACGCAAAAACAATGGGTGCAGATGTTGCGTCGATTCAAGCGCAAGCAAAAGTAGCGCAAGCAAGCGTAGAGCAAGCAATCAACAGCATGGACTTGCCTCTTCAAGTTGTGGCTAAAACTTCAACGCTAGTCAGCTCAATTGTAGTAAATGGTAATAAGCAAGATGTTGCTAAGTTACTATCAAACTCTCAAGTTGAAGGTATTTACCCTGTATACGATTATGAATTGCATGTTGCTGACAGCGCTGACTATATTGAAGCAACTCCTTTAGTATCAAATGGTTTAGCGACAGGTGAAGGTGTTCGCGTTGCTGTGCTTGATACAGGTATCGACTACACTCATACAGCCTTTGGTGGTGCGGGAACTGACGAAGCATATGCGGCAGCTATTGCTGATCCTGCTTCTGTAGATTGGCCTCAAGGTAAAGTATTAGGCGGTTATGATTACATCAATTATGACGATGATCCAATTGATGTAACAACTAACCATGGTACACACGTTTCTCACTCTGTTAATGGCATCGCGCCAAACGTAGATTTATTTGTTTACTCGGTATGTAATAGCGGTTGTCCTGGTCTTGCACAACTACTAGCACTTGAAAGTGCAATGGACCCTGATGGTAATGGCGACATTAGTGATCGTGTTGATGTTATCAACATGTCTCTAGGTGGCGATTACGGTGATATTGCCAACGATGCAGTTGGCCTATTTATCAACCAAGCGGTTAAGCTTGGCACAAACGTTGTTATCTCTGCAGGTAATGATGGCGCTTACCCATTCATCGTCGGTGGTCCAAGTACTACAGAAAATGCTCTTTCAGTAGGTGCGATGACTCACCCTACAGGTGCAGAGTCAATTGGTAGCGGTACAATAAATGGCGAAGAAGCAATTGTGCAACCAGCAAGTTTTGGCCCACAAACAGCGTTTAGCTTCTCAAATGATGATATTGAGCTTGTTTACCCTGATGCAAATCAAACAGCATGTGAAGCGTTTGCTGATGACGTAGATTTTACTGGTAAAGGCGTTATCATCGACCGTGGTGCATGTGCATTTACAGTTAAAGTATTAGCAGCACAAGCTAAAGGCGCAGAGTTTGTTATTATTGCAAACAATAATGACGATGGCACGCCAGCACCTATGGGCGGTTCAGATCCTTCAGTAACTATCCCTTCTGTAGGTGTAACGTTTGCTGCAGGTACAGCGCTTAAAGCGGGCGGTACATTTAATCTAACAGTTGAACGTTTAGTTCTTTCTGGCGCGATTGCTGATTTCACATCGCGTGGTCCTTCAATGGGCGGTCTGTTAAAACCAGAAATTACAGCACCAGGTGTAAACATCATGACTGCTCATCCTGGTCTTGGTGATGGTCTTACTGGCGCAACAGGTACTTCATTCTCGGGCCCAATTACTGCTGGTGCGGTGAGCTTATTAAAAGAAGCGCTGCCAGAGCGTAACGCGTTTGAAATTAAAGCGACGTTAATGAACACGGCAAACCTAAATGTAACTATGGAGCCGTTAGCGATTAACCCAGACGCTGAGCTTGCACCAATTAGTTATATCGGTGCGGGTCTTGTTGATGTAAACAAAGCGGCTAACTTACCAGTTGCTGCATGGGCTGCAGATACTAAACAAGCAGCACTTTCGTTTGGTTTAGTAAACGCATCAGAAACCGTTGAGCTTACTAAAACAGTTCAAGTTAAGAACTTCTCTAACGAAGATAAAGTGTACACACTTTCTCTTGAGCAGCGTTATGCAGATGATGTTGAACGTGGTTCATTTGCACTTGACTACCCAGAGTCAATCACAGTGCCGGCAGGTCAAACTATGTCATTTGACGTGACAGCGACGATTGACCCTGCAACATTACCTGAGTGGACATTAACCGATGATAACATCGGCTCACAAGATGCAACGGCTGATTTAACTAACCTAGAGCTTGATGGTGCGTTAATTTTCTCTGATGGTAGCGATGAAGCATTCCACCTTGTTTATCACGTATTACCAAAAGCAAATGCAGCAATGAGCTTCATGCCTGTAATGACAGATAATGGTGTTGCTCATGAGTTAACAAATACAGGTGCGGTAGCACTTGAGCCAGTATTTGCTCCTACAGTGATGACTGATGATGTTGATGAAGATCAACGCTTTGACTTAGTGGGTGCATCAATCGAAACATTCCAAGTGCCTACTGATATCTGTGATAGCGGTTATGTTACTTTGACTACTCTTGTGATGAATGAGGGTATTACTCACTCTTACGTGGGTGGTTTCATGGCTGACTTCGACGTAGACCAAGATGGTACATACGATGTAACAGTACAAAATGGTAAATTAGAATGGTTCTACGATGTTGAGCCAGGCACTGCAATTACCTTTACTCATGGTTATGGTAGCTCGTCAGGTAACCTTGATAATATTTACCAAATCATTGGTAATAACCATCTTACAATGCAAAGCTGTTTAGGTGCATTTGGTCTAACTGCTGATGATATTGGCCGCGCAACTGCAAATGTACGTTTCCGTACAGAAGAAGAAACGTGGACACCAATTGCATCAGGTGAAGGCGATGTCGCGATGGGTACATATACATTTACAGACGCATCAAGTGACGTATATGCAGCTCTAGTTGATGAAGCTGGTGAAGTAGTTAGCTCATTAGAGCCAGGCGCTTCTGCAACATTGTTGAACGCTGGTGCAGACTTCATGATCTTATCTGACTCAGGTTCAAAAGCTTACGTAGCAACACCAAGCGAAGATGCTAACGTTGCGCCAGTTCTTGCTGATGCATCATTCTCTGTTGATGAAAACACGGCAGTAGATACTGTGATTGGCACATTAGAAGCAACATTTGGTGCTGAGCTTGCTAATCCAATCGCTGAATACATTGTAGTTAGCTCTACTTCTTCAGCTGTGTCAGTGACTGCTTCAGGTGACGTTGTTGTTATGAACAGCGACATGCTTGACTACGATGCTGGTATGATGAGCATTGAGCTTGAAGTTGTTGCTGCCGATTCTGCTGGCAATATCTCTGAATCAGCGATGGTAACTGTTGAAGTTATGAACGTTGCTGACGAGCCAGAAGAAGTTAACCCAGTAATCGACGCTGAGCTTGGTGAGTTCTCTGTTCAGGAAAATGCAGCAGAAGGTACTGTAATTGGCACTGTGACTGCAACTGACCCTGATGCAGATCTAACTCCTATCGCAACATATGAAGTGACAGGTAGCGAGAGCATTAGCATCAGCGATGCGGGTGAGTTAATGGTTGCGGGTGCTATCGATTATGAGCAAACAACCTCTATCGAAGTATCAGTAACTGCAGTTGACTCTGCAGGCAATATGTCTGAAGCGGTGATGATTACTATTGCAGTAACACAAGACCCGGCAGAAGATGTTGTAGCTGAAGAACCAGCGAAGAAGAAATCTTCTTCAGGTTCACTAGCATGGTTAACATTACTTGCTGCACCGTTCGCATTTATGCGTCGTCGTAAGCAAAAGTAATTACTTGATAAATAAGTAATAAAAGGGAGCTACGGCTCCCTTTTTACATTGCTTCACAAAGGCTACTTATATATTGCAGTTTTTTTACTTATATTGGAGACAGAATAATAAAACAAATACAGGAATCCCATGAAAGTTGGCCATTCACTTTGCCTTGCGGCACTCTCTTTAGCTGCTTTATCAGCGTGTAATAAAGTCCCAGATAATAAAGAACAAGCCGTTATTACAGAGCAAGTTCAGATTGCAGCACCCGTCGCCAAAAAAATACCTCATGAAATGACCATTCATGGTGACACACGTATCGATAACTACTATTGGATGCGTGATGATGAACGCAAAGATGCCGCTGTTATTGCCCATTTGAATGCTGAAAATGCGTATGTTGAAAGCAAACTGGCACATACTCAAATGCTACAAAACACCCTGTTCGAAGAGCTTAAAGGGCGTATTGAGAAGGATGACGATACCGTACCGACAAAAAAAGGGGAATATTACTACTTCTCACAAACGCGCGGTGATGACGAATACCCTGTTTATGTGCGCAGCAAAGATAGCCAAGGAGAAGATAAGCAGGTTATTTTAAATGTGAATGAGCTTGCTAAAAATCATGACTATTTTGCCGTAACAGGTTTAGCTGTCAGCCCAAATGGCAATTTGCTGGCTTATGGTGAAGATACTGTGAGTCGTCGTATTTACACAATTAAAGTAAAAGATTTAACAACAGGTAAAATGCTCACAGAGAGCCTTGAAGGCACAGAAGGAGATGTAGTCTGGGCTAATGACAACAAAACCTTTTACTACATCAAAAAAGACTTACAGACGCTGTTAGGCTATCAAGTATATCGCCATACGTTAGGCACCCCACAAGCCGATGATGAACTCGTTTACGAAGAGAAAAACACCAGTTACTACACCGGTATTTATAAGAGCAAAGACCAACAGGAAATCTATATTAGTCATGGCAGCACCAGTGCGTCTGGCGTCTCGGTTATTGATGCTAATGATGTCAAAGCAATGCCAAAACGTTTTATTGAACGCGAGGCAGGGCTTGAATATGACATCAGTAAATTAGGCGATTGGTACTACGTCGTTACCAATTTAAATGCAGTTAACTTTCAACTTATGAAAGTGCACCGCGATAAGGCTCATGATAAAGCAAATTGGCAAACGCTAATTGCTGGTCGTGATAACGTAAAACTTGAAGGCATTGATTTATTTAACAATCACTTGGTTTATGAAGAGCGAGAAATGGGGCAAACCCGAATCACTATTCGCGACCTTCGTAACCAACAAGAGCAAGTCGTTGCGTTTAATGATCCAACTTATATGGTCTTTAGTTATGGTAATGGTGAGTTAGATAACCCTAGCTTACGTGTTTACTATTCAAGTATGACGACGCCAGGCAGCAGCTACGATATCAACCTAGAAAGTGGCGAAAAAACACTACTTAAACAGCGTAAAGTGTTAGGTGATTTTAATCCTGACAACTATGCCTCTGAGCGAGTTTATGTGACGGCTAGAGATGGTGTCGATGTTCCTGTGAGCCTTGTTTATCGTAAAGATAAGTTCAAAAAAGATGGCTCGAATCCGCTTATGCAATATGGTTATGGTTCGTATGGTGCGACCATGGATCCGAGCTTTTCTAGTTCACGCTTAAGCTTACTTGATCGCGGTTTTGTGTTTGCGATTGCGCATATCCGTGGCTCACAAATGCTGGGTCGTCCTTGGTACGAAGACGGCAAGTTGCTGAAAAAACAAAACACCTTTAATGACTTTGTTGATGTGACTAAATCATTAGCCGCTCAAAAGTATGGTGATAAGGATAATATTTTTGCTATGGGTGGCAGTGCAGGTGGCTTGCTAATGGGGGCTGTTGTGAATCAAGCGCCTGAACTTTATAAAGGGGTGATTGCTGCTGTGCCTTTTGTTGATGTGGTCACGACCATGCTAGATGCCAGCTTACCACTGACAACGAATGAGTATGACGAGTGGGGTAACCCGAACGATAAAGTCTATTATGATTACATGCTGTCATATTCGCCGTACGACCAAGTTAAGCAGCAGGCTTACCCAAATATGTTAGTCACTACCGGCTTACACGACTCTCAAGTTCAGTATTTTGAGCCTGCAAAATGGGTTGCTAAGTTACGTGATTATAAAACCGATGATAACCTTTTGCTGTTCAAAACCGACATGGAAGCAGGGCACGGCGGTGCTTCTGGGCGCTTTAAAAGCTTGCAAGATACCGCTTTATATTACGCCTTTATGCTCGATTTGGCGGGTATCGAAAAATAATAACAACACAGGCATCCGTGATTAAGCGGATGCCTGCATAGCTAAATTAAAGCGAAATTCACTGCCTTTTCCTAAGGTACTTTTTACGTTTATTTCACTATCCATTAGGGTGAGCAGTTGCTTGCTAATAGCAAGTCCTAAGCCTGTTGAGCCTCGTTTTATACTATTACGTGCCTGATAGTGAGGCTCGAAAATCGCATTGAGTTCATCCTCATGAATACCAACCCCGGTATCAGACACTGCCACGTATAATTGATCACTTTGCTGGCTAACCTTAACGGCAATTTCACCGCCATTAGGGGTGTGCCGAACGGCATTTTCGATTAAGTTTGTAAGTACCCGCTCTAATTTTGCGATGTCTGCCGTCACGGTAAAATCGCAGATTTCGGGAATAACCTTGAGTGAAATTCCCGCTGATTGCGCTGTTAGAGCAAGCTTTGCCACACAATCATAAATTAACTCACCCAAATTAAAGGTCTCGGATTGTATTTTTACTTGGCCGCATTCTAAATTAGCCAGCTCAAAAATTTGTTCAATCAGCTGTTTTAGTTGCTGGCAGTTATCCATTGCAAGGTTGAGATAATGACGTTGCTCAGGCTCGTTTAAGTGGCTATCCGGTTTATTGATCACCTCCAAAAAGCCGTGGAGTGAAGAGAGCGGCGTACGTAAATCGTGTGATAAGTGAGTCAGTAACTCACGGCGTTGTTTATCAGCTTGCTGTAATGACTGAAACTGCTCATCAATACGTGCCAGCATGGCATTGACGCCTTTGCTTAAATTGCCAATTTCATCGTGAGCTGTGTAGCTAGAGTCCAATGACATTTTGGTTAGGCTGTAGTTAGCCGCTTCTATTTTATTAAGCTCTTTATTGAGTTTTTTTAACGGTAAGGTGAAAAACCGAAATAACAGCAACATCGCAATAAAGAGCGCAACTAAGGCAGCTACAAACCACATGGCAGCAAGCCAAAGGTTATCATTGGCTTTAATGTTTTTAAGGGTTGTATCGTAAGCTTGCCCGCCAATAATCACGTATAAATAGCCTTGCAGTTGCTGCTGATTATAAACTGGCGCAGTCGAAAATATTTTTACGCCATCCTTGCTACGTGGATCGTCACCATAAATCGGTGTGGCAGTGGGGTTGTCGAGTAGCTGCTGTATTGGGGTTAAGTTTATTTGTTGCCTCACGACTTGCCCTGGTTTGGCGGAATAAGTCAGTAAATGACCTTCTGAGTCTACAAAATAAAATTCAAAAGCCGGACCAAGTATCATCAGCGTGTGGAATAAGTTTTCTAGTGCATCATAGTCATACACACCTTGCTGGATCAGTGGGTTGTCATGCACTAAATGCTCAGCTAGTTGGAGGTGCAAGTTTTGCTGAGCATGGTGTACCGAGCTTTGCTCTAGCTGCTTACTCCAATTTAAAACCAGTGTGCACAAAAGACTAAAAATAAGCACCAAAGACCAAGCGAGTTTTTGATAAAGCGTCATTGATTTCATTAATTTGCACTCAATTGACCGGGGTTTAGTTTATAGCCTACACCCCAAACTGTTTCGATAAAGTTGGCTGGGTGATGTTGCTCAAACTTACTGCGTAAACGGTTTATATGGGAATTGACCGTATGCTCGTAGCCGCTGTGTTGATAACCCCATACTTGGTCAAGTAACTGTTGGCGGCTAAAAACATGGTTTGGGTGTTTAGCAAAATAGACCAGTAAATCGAATTCGGTGGCGGTTAAGTTAATAGCTTGGTCAGCTAAAAATGCTTGATGGCTGGTAAATTCAATGTGTAGTTCTCCAAGTTGAATTGCCGCTTGAGTACTATCTTCATAGTGTGATTGAGCTGCTATAAGTTGTGACCTATGCCGTAATTGTGTTTTTATTCGTGCTTGTAATTCTCTAGCGAAAAACGGCTTGCAAATATAATCATCAGCGCCCATTTCCAGACCTATCACTCTGTCCATATCACTACTGAGTGCGGTCAGTAAAATAACGGCAATACTTGGATAGTGCTCTTTAATTTTGCGGCATAAGCTCAAGCCATCCATTTGTGGCAGGTTAATATCGAGCAGTACTAAGCCGTAACTTGAGCTGGCAAGCTTCTTTATTGCAGCTTCAGCGCTCGAGGCTTCATCAATATGTAAGTTTAGGCAGTGCAATTGTGTGCTGATGAGCTGGCGGATTGCTCTATCATCTTCGACGATTAATAATTTTTCTTGGCGCATGGTTCACTCCAAATCACTGAGGCACATCCTTATGACCTCGGTGTAAGGAGTGCGATTATTATTGCGTCCGCGTTATCGTGATCCGAGCAACCGGGTTATCAAACTTATGCTGGCTGGTGAGCACAGAGCTTGTCAGGCCATCATCTTGACTAACCACACCTGGGTGCATTGCAACACGGTTAATATCGTCGCGCATTTCGTTGTAGCCTTCGCCTGAGTCGGCAGGACCAGGGATCGTGCCTTGAGCTTCAGAGTTAGCTTCGGTGCCTGCATCATAGGCAAAACTAGTACGAGACAGTGACTCATTAACCGCTAACGAAGACACATCTATAGCATTAAGACCGGTAAAAGCGTCATTTGTATTCACCAACATGGTCGCTAAGCTAATTTTTAATGAATCAAGCTCTCCCGTTGTCAGGGTTAACGTGACTTGCTCACCTGGTTGTAATGGGCTTTCTGCTGAAGCTGCTTGCATTGTCATTTCTGCTGCGAGTAGCTCGCTGTTATCGCCGCCTTCAGCCATAATTTCAAGTGCTTCAGATGCTGGTTCGCCAATTTCCCAAAGCATGCCATCAGTGTGAGCAATCACAGCAACAGGGGAGAAAGGTTGAGCAGCGGTGAGATTGACTACCTCCACCATAAATTGATGATTTGTTGCCATCTCACCCATTTCCATTGTCATTTCTTCAAGCGCTTCATCCATGTTGTCTGATGATTTATCTGAATCCCCACAAGCCGCAAGGCCGGCACTCAATGCGAGGATAATTAAGCTTTTTGAAAAGCGCATAATAACCTCCTATTTAACCGTAACTGTTAGCATCGCAACTGGGTTTAACCATCTGTGTACGGTGTTATCGAGGTCACTCATACCTGCTTCTAAATCGTCGTCACCTAAATTACCCGGATGAATATGCACCATCATATTGGTTTCGCTACTGGTGACGCCGCTGCCATTCATACCCGCATTGCCACCCGGTGCGGCAGGAATGCCTGGCGTGCCCGGCATTCCTGAACCCTCAACAACAAGCTCATCATTGGCTTCGGTTCCTGCATCATACGCATTGAGATAAACAGTGTAGGTACCAGCTTCGGTTGGGATCATCCAACTATCTAAACCTACAAAGCCATCATTGGTAGGCAGTAGCATGGCTGTTAGAGATAAGTAGTTATTGCCATCCTTGGTGGATAAGCTCGCCATTGTTGAGCTTGCTGGGGCTAATAAACCTTCAGCAGGGTTGGCAACCATGTCGCTGTTTGCGGCTGTGGCTTCAGTCATTAATGGCTCGAGATTGCCACCTTCAGCCATAGTCTGTAGGGCTGTAGAAGCAGGCATAGCAACGCTGAAAAGTTTGCTATCACTGTTATGAGCCGTAATGAGAATAGGGGTAAAGTGTAAACCTTGCGTGAGGTTAGTTAGTTTTATATCAAGCTCAGCAGCTTGGCTTGCAAGGCTAGTTACTGCGCATGCAGCGAATAAAGTTAAAGGTAAAGCTTTCATGTGAGATTCCTGTTTTTGATGATTCAAAACCAGTATCGAATAGCAATATCCAGAAACCTTCACGAAGTTATCACATTTTTATCACAACGTTGATTACAGCCTTTTTTGCTGGTTGAGAGTTTTAAATTTAACCAATTTAACTAGTGTAAAAGGTTATTACGGTTTATAGTAGAGATACAAACAAACCCATAACAAGGAATTTAAAATGGATGATAATCAAAAAGTTGAAATAATTGTGGCAGATAAAGAGCAGCGCACATGGGCAATGTTTTGTCACTTAAGTGCCTTAGCAGGGTTAATTTTCCCGTTTGGTTCGGTGATTGGGCCTTTGATTGTTTGGCTTGTAAAAAAAGAAGAAATGCCACTTGTTGCTGAGCATGGTCGCAAATCATTAAACTTTCAATTAACCATGATGATTGCTTACATTGTGTGCTTTATGCTGATGTTTGTTGTCGTTGGTGTCATTCTGCTGCCATTGGTTGCGCTATTCTCATTGATTATGGTGGTCGTATCGGCGATTAAAGCCAACGATGGTAAAGATGTTAAATACCCTATGGCGATAGAATTTATAAAGTAAATTAATTGCCATATACTAAAGGCTCAGCCATTTGCTGAGCTTTTTTATGTGATGTTTATGGCCTACTTATCGTTATTTTTCAGCGCGTTTATTTCCGCAACCTTATTACCTAGCTCTTCAGAATTAGTAATGACAGCTATGATAGCCAGTGGTGATTATCTACTTTGGTTGTTATGGCTAAGTGCAACCGTGGGTAATGTGCTTGGGAGTTGTGTGAATTATTGGCTGGGCACGCAAGTCATGCGATTTAAAGACCGTAAATGGTTTCCCGTTTCACAAAACTCGATAGACAAAGCCGAACAGCAATTCAATAAGTACGGTATTTACAGTTTGTTGTTTGCTTGGCTGCCTATTGTCGGCGACCCTTTAACGGTTGTTGGCGGAATTTTTAGGGTTAAGTTTTCAATTTTTTTGTTACTCGTGACCTTAGGCAAAGGCGCACGTTATTTAGCTGTGCTTGCCTTTGCGGTAGGACTAGAAAAGTTATTCTAGCTTTTTTGCCAATCAAGGGTCAATGATACAGAATCCGCAAAGCGCAGCGCATGAGGTTTATCGACGCGTACTTTGGCATAGTGAACACTTTGATGCTGGTGGCAAATAGCTAAAATTTCAGCAACCAGTTTTTCTAACAGCAAAAAGTGGCCTTCTTCGACAAGGCTGATCACTTCTTTAGTAATGGTCTTGTAGTTTAGTGCTTTATCGACTGCGTCAGTTTCACAAGCTTGATCAGCAGGGTAGTGAATTTCTAAATTAATCACTACATCTTGTTTTTTCTCACGTTCCTCAGGGTTAAAACCTATAAAGGTTCGAAGCCTGAGGTTAGTGACATTTATAATTGCATTGGCCATCATTACCCTCTAACTAGTTGTAAGAACTCGTTACGGGTTTTTGGATCGGCTCTGAAGTTACCTAACATAACCGATGTACGCATGCTTGAGTTTTGCTTTTCAACACCGCGCATCATCATACACATGTGCTTTGCTTCAACGATTACACCAACACCTTTCGCGCCAGTTACTTCTTCAACCGCTTTAGCAATTTGATGGGTTAATTGCTCTTGAATTTGAAAACGACGTGCGAACATGTCAACAATTCGCGCAAACTTAGATAAACCAAGCACTTTGCCATCAGGAATATAAGCAATATGGCAGCGGCCAACAAATGGCAGCAAGTGGTGCTCACACATAGAGTAAAGCTCAATGTCTTGGATCAAGACCATGTCATCGGCATCTGAAGTGAATACCGCATTGTTGGTGATTTCATCTAATGTTTGACGATAGCCTTTAGTCAGATACTCCATCGCTTTTGCTGCGCGTTTTGGTGTGTCGAGTAATCCTTCACGAGCAGGATCTTCACCTACTGCGGTAATTATTTGTTGGTAACTGTTTTTTAAATCATCGTGCATAGCTTTCTCAGTAATTCGTTATTTTAAATGTCTGCCACCATCAACAGGCATAGAACGACCTGTGATGTAGTGACTGCTTAGTAATAGTTCTACGCTGTTAATAATCTCGGCGCAGCCGGGCTCAATGCCCATTAGCGATTTCTTTAATGTTTTGGCTTTGTATTCGTCGCTATCGTGTTCGTTAAAAATAATTAACGAAGGGGCGATAGCATTCACTTTAATGTCTGGTGCAAATTTAGCGGCAAACGACTTAGTTAAATTATCAAGCGCCGCTTTACTTGCTGCATAAGCAAGGTGCTTAGGGCTGCCTTTTTCAACGACGTAATCGGTTAAGTGAATAATATCTGCGGCTTGGCCACTGTTTTGCTGATAATGCAGTAGCAAATCAGAAGCTGCTAAATTAATTAAATAGGGCGCTTTGGCGTGGATACGCATCATATTATCAAACAGGTCTGCGTAATCGTGGTTATTTGCTTCGCAATCCCAGCTAGACGCATTATGGATAATTGCTTTGAGCTGATTGGTATGGGTTTTTAATTCTTCGATAAAATGCCCGATAGCTTGGTCACTATTAAAATCAGCATGGATGCAAATAGCCCCTTTACCTGCAAGCACATCAATTGCTTCATGGCGGGTACGGTAAGTGACGATGATTTCTTGCCCTTGCGCTAAAAAGTGCTCGGCCAGAGCGAGTCCAATACGTTGGCCTGCGCCAGTAATTAAAATGGGCGATGACATAAACTAATATAAAACCTTAGATTTTTGATTTGAAATGTAATGTATTTAACTGTAACAACTATAAACCAAATTACAGAACTATTTCATCTTTACTGCAATCATGTTGCTAACTTTTACGTCAAGCATAGCGCTCTAGATCATTTAGCGCGGCCGATAATGAGTGATTGAAGGTTTTGAATATTGCTAAGGGTCTGTACGAGGAAGGAAAAAGGGCAATTATTATTGCCCTTTTAGTGTTTTAACCGTTTTTAAAGCTCGTCGTATACCGTTGGGATCGCTTGGCGCTTATGTTGAGTACGTAAGTAAATTGCTGTTAGCTTTTCTTCGACTTCATTGCTGACTTCTTTACCTTCTAAGAAATCATCAATTTGATCGTAAGTTAGACCAAGCGCTTCTTCGTCAGTTAGACCTGGGCGATCACACTCTAAGTCGGCCGTTGGGGCTTTATGTACAAGTACAGCTGGCGCTCCCAAGTGCTCAGCAAGCGCACGAACTTGACGCTTTGATAAGCCAAATAAAGGTGCTAAGTCACATGCTCCATCACCAAATTTTGTGTAAAAGCCTGTGATGTTTTCAGCACTGTGATCGGTACCAACAACTAAGCCTTGGCTGAAACCGGCAATTTCATACTGCGCAACCATGCGTTGGCGTGCTTTTACATTACCTTTGATAAAGTCGATTTTAGCTTGCTCTGGTAATTCAGCACCACCACCAACAACCGCGGCCATTGCTTGTTCATGCATGCCATCGACAGCTGCTTTAATGTTAACCGTCATACGCTTACTTGGTTGAATAAAATCTACGGCTAGTTGTGCTTCGTCTTCATCTGCTTGTACGCCGTAAGGTAAGCGTACAGCAATAAATTGATATTCGTTGGTGTTATGTTCTTGGTTTAATTCATTAACCGCTAATTGGCATAAACGGCCACAGGTTGATGAGTCAACACCGCCACTGATCCCTAATACAAGTGAGCGAGAGTGCGCAGCAATAAGTCGGCTTTTAAGAAAGTTAACACGACGGGTGATTTGTGCTTTTACATCAATAGTTGGTTGGACTTTCATTTCCGCCAGAATGTCGGCACGCATGTTAGAGCTCCTATTTTTCGTTGTGGTTGTCAGCGTCTTGTACATTATGTTACGGGCGCGGTTTTTATTAAAGACCTAAATGCGCTTTTATTGCGTTAATTTGCTGCTTAAGATCTTCGATTTCGCTTCGTAATTGTTGTACTTCACTACTGTTATCCTGCATAGGCTCATTAGCAGCCATTTCTTCAGTAATGCTGTCTGGGTCAACAAACAAGTGCATGTAGCGGCTCTCTCGTTTGCCGGGCTCTCGTGCTAAGCGTGCCACATGTTCTTGTTCGATGAGTGCGTTTAATGCGGCTTCGACTTCATTGACGTTACTGAATTCAGCGAGGCGATTACTGCGCGTTCTCAACTCTCCCGGTGTTTGCGGGCCACGTAATAGTAACAAACAGATAATAGCGCGTTGCTGCTCAGTAAATTGCAAACTACCAAACTCGGTATTACAAAAGCGGTGAGCATATTTATTTACGCGCCCTGACAGCCCTTCATCAACCGTCACTAAACGTGATGCAATAAGCTCATCGAGTGTATCTTGGACCTGCGCTTCAGTGAGAGCCAATACTGGCTCACGGTTAGATTTTTGATTACATGCATTGGTCAGTGAATTTAAAGATAATGGGTAATGTTCGGGTGTTGTACTTTGCTTTTCGAGTAAACAGCCAATAACACGTTGTTGAATTGATGATAATTGCATGGTTTTACTCTCTTTTTATTCTTCAGTGCTTAGCCACACTGTTAATTTTTTACTGAGCGAGTCAAACTTAAGAGGTTTGGTGATATAGTCGTTCATACCTGCGTTTAAACAACGTTCCTTGTCACCTTGCATCGCATTTGCTGTGAGTGCGACGATATTAACCCCTTGATGAGCTGCGCCTGCTTCACCTGCCCGAATAGCTCGTGTTGCTTGGTAGCCATCCATTTCTGGCATTTGGCAATCCATTAACACTAATTGATAAGGATTTTGCTCACGGCTCGAAAGTTTTGCAATTGCTTCAAGACCATTTTCGGCAATATCAAAACTAAGGCCCGCCTGTTTAAGTAACGAACCCGCTACCATCTGATTTACTTTGTTATCTTCAACCAGCAAGACTTGCGACTCAGCATTATCGCTACTGGTGACAACATTGGTTATTAAGGTTTCTTTATTAACCTGTTGCTGTTCAATGTATTTGTCGTTTGCCAGTGAGTTAAATAAATCAGACTGTGTTAATGGCTTAAAGATAATACTCTCAACTTTTAATGTTTGTCTCGTTTGTTTTTCAGTGAGACTCATTGGTGCCATCAAAATTCGTTTACAGCTAGTGGCATTAAAGTATTTTAAAAACGATTGTTGGTGCTCTTTTGTTGCGCTGCTATAAAGTTGATAATCCACTAAAATTGCATCGCAGCCTTTATCATTTAGTATTTCGGCACGATTAAGTAAGCTTGGCATATCACTATAGGTCTCGACCTCTGCTCCCCATAGCTGCAATTGTTTTTTGGCAATATTGATACTGAGCTTACAATCATCAGCAATTAAAATATGCTTTTTATCTATAATGTGGCTTGGCTCTGGCACTTGCTTTGTGTGATCACGCTTAACTTTTACAGTAAAGTTAAAGGTGCTGCCTTCCCCGTACGAACTAACCACACTGACATCACCTCCCATTAAATGGCACAGCTGTTTTACTATCGCAAGGCCAAGCCCAGTACCGCCGTACTGGCGCGTAGTTGATGCATCAGCTTGAGTGAAGGAGTCAAATAGAGTTGCTTGCTTTTCAGGCTTAATGCCTACACCCGAATCAATAACAGAGCAGTTCAAGAACAATTCTTCGTTGTTTGTTTCGAGCTTGGCGATGACGATAATCTCACCATCTTTCGTGAACTTAACCGCATTGCTCACTAGGTTATTGATGATTTGTCTAATCCGATTTGGATCACTAATGATAAAGCCGTGATTAAGTTGTGTGGTATCTAGCAGTAACTTGGTATTGTTTTGTTCTGCTTTAATGGCAAATGATTCGATAGTATCGCCAAGTAATTTTGATACATTGAAGCTAACATTTTCAATATCGAGCTTACCGGCCTCAATTTTAGAGAAATCTAAGATATCGTTTATGATATGCAATAGTGATTCAGCCGATGATTGCGCCAAATCTATATGGTGGTTTTGTTGGTTGTCTAGTTTAGTTTGTTTGATGATATTGAGCATCCCGATCACGCCATTCATGGGGGTGCGGATCTCATGACTCATGCTTGCTAAAAATTCACTTTTGGCTTTTACTGCTTGTTCTGCTGCTTCTTTCGCTTGAACAAGTTGCTGCTCTGTCTCTATACGGCGCTGACTTGCGTGTAAACTACCAATGAGTGCCGCAACTGCGATTAAAAAGCTTTCCTCATTTTTACTCCAGTGTCTGCGGTTATGACATTTTTCGGCACACACAACCCCCATCGTTTTGCTACCTGTGGGGATGATCACAGTCAGCATTGAGCGTACATTAAACCAATCAAGATAATTGCTACGTAAGTCACTAGTCAGAGGGTGTTGCTGAGCATCACTGGCATTAATTACAGCGTGATTGTTAATGGCATCAAAATAATTCTGAAATTCAAATTGTTGTAGTGAAATCGGCTCGCTAAATTCAGGCTGGCTTTGGTCGTGAATAGCAAAGGTATTGAGCGACTGGCGGTCGTCACTAAATAGCCAAATACTAGCGCGATCAATATCAAAAGCGTGACAAATTGCTTGCACAATCACATGTTTAGATAAGTTAAGGTTACCAGTCAGTACCGCATCATTAACGGTAAGAGAGGCTAAAATCTCGTTATGTAAGGCTATTTTGTTGTTTTCTAGCTCACCTCGCTTACGGGTATCAATATTTTGCAGCGAGCCAAATAGTTTTATACAACGGCCATTTTTATGCTCGGCTTCACCATGTAACAGTACCCAAACTTCATCACCTTCAGCAGTGATGATTTGTACTTGAGTCTCAAAACTCTCACCATACTTGATTGCACGCTCGTTAAGGCGACGAATTTTATCCCGGCTTTCACCAGCCTTAAAATGCGTAAAGTTAGCAGGCCACTCTGGTTGTACATTAAGAGGAAACTTAAAAATTTGCTTGGTCATATCAGACCAATAGACGGTTCTTGTCTCTAGATTAAAAGACCAAGCGCCGACTTTAGCAAGACTACTCATGGTTTCTAACATACGTTCGCTTTTGTACTGTCTTTCGACCATGCGTAAAAAGAATACAGAGGCGCCAGCAAACAAGATACAGAATAAAATAATGGCCAGTCTTAGCGGCCAAATAGCAGAACTTGGTGGCTGCCATCCAGATTTTGGTGTGGCGTACATCTGCCACTCACCACCTGGAAAGTTAATTCTAAAGCTCAGAGGGTTTGTGTTGAGCACGTCCTTAGAGCCGAAGAAAAAATCACCTTTAGCACCAAGGCCATTTTTGCCTTGTAGGGCAATATCATAATGCTGACTTAGCGCGATTAACCCCGAGTTCGTGTAAATCTTATCTATATCGAGGACAACAGAGAGGAGCCCCCAAAAAGTGAGTTCTGGTGGAGTGAATACGGGCATTCTTGCTATCAATGCTTGACCACCTTGCACCAACTCTAAGGGGCCGGCCATAACAATACGGTTTTCATCTCGTGCTCTAATTGCGTCGTCACGCTGCGCTGGGTTTTCTAAAAAGTTTAGCCCTATAGATTTCTCATTACCCACAAGAGGATAAGTCATCTGAATAACCATATCAGGGGCTGCGCCGATGTTTCTAAGCTCTGAAGACGTTGAAAATAAGGGGCTGGCTATTTGCGTGAAGCGGGCTTGGTCTAAATTGGGTTCGGCTGCAACGGCAACTGCAAGGCCCCTAACAAGTTGAATGTTAGATATTAAGGTGGCTTCGAGCTCTGCACGATAGGCACTTACTTTTGCCAGCTCCTGTGCACGAAAAGCATCTTTCTCGCGGCTGTAATTAATTTGGTCGATTACAAGGCCAATCACGATGATACAGGCAAGTGAAAACCAGAAGGCTAGCTTCAGTTTTTGTAGTTTTTTATTATCTGTTTCGGTCGCTAGCGGCATGAGAAATATCAGGTTTTATACTATCTACCTACTATAGACAATTTCTGTGGTAATTAACAATGAACAGCAAGCTAAGAGTACTAATTTCAATTATTTGTATCGCAACACTATTTTTTCACAAAACTCAGGTTAATATAGTGTTACTTTGGCGCAAGGATAATTGGCATGTTTAAGATAATCAAATGGTTACTAATAGGTTTGTTTGTTGTGATGTTACTCGCAACGGGGCTTGTTTATGGTGTACTAAACTTAAGTTTACCGGCACTTGATGGTCGCGGTAAAAGCGACGCGATTTCGCAATCAGTTAAGATTGAGCGAGATACCCTAGGACAGGCTGTTATTCATGCCGAAAACCGTTTAGATGCGGCTTATGCCCTTGGTTTTGCGCATGGACAAGACCGATTTTTTCAAATGGATTTATTGCGCCGCAATGCTGCAGGTGAACTAAGTGAGTTATTTGGTAAAGCTGCTATTGGGCTTGATAAAAAAATGCGCTTTCACCAGTTACGTAAACGTAGTCAGATTGCTGTTGCGCAATTACCTGCTAACGATAAAGCGCTATTAAAAGCGTACGCGAATGGGGTTAATGAGGGCCATGCGCAAGTAGGTTTCGATAGCTTTGAATATTTACTCACTGGCGCTGAAGCAAAGCCTTGGCAAAGTGAAGACAGCTTACTAATCATTTTTAGTATGTATTTAGATTTACAAACGGCCACCTTTGAGCGCGACAAAACACTTATCGAAATCGAAGATCTATACGGTAAGGCGATGGTCGACTTTATTACTCAGCCTAGCCTTTATCAAGCGGCACTCGACAACAGTCAATTAGCGCCTTATGACGGCGGTATTCCTAACCTTAAAGGTGCTCAATGGGCTATGACTGAGATTGCAGACCGAAAGGAGCTTGGTAGTAATAACTGGGCGGTTACTGGGCAGTTAACTGAAACTGGTGCTGCAATGTTGTCTGACGATATGCATTTATCGTTTGCTGTGCCAATTATTTGGTACCGTGCCCAGCTCAATTACCCACTCAATGGTGAAATGCAGCAAATCACCGGTGTGTCACTACCTGGGGCTCCTGCCATTGTTGTTGGTACCAATAATAAGATAGCTTGGGGATTCACCAATGGTTATCTAGATACAGCCGACTGGATAGCTCTTGAGAGTAAAGAGAAAACCTGGCAGATAGATGAACCTATCTTACTCAATGACGGCAACAGCGAAAATTACGCTTTAACCATGAGTGAGTATGGCCCAGTTACAGAAATCAACGGCAAACCTTATGCGCTAAGTTGGGTTGCCCACCATGAGTATGCGGTTGATATGGAGCTGCTTAAGCTTGAGCAGGCAAACAATGTTGATGATGCACTAGCGCTTGCGGCTGAAGTGGGTATTCCTGTACAAAATTTGATGGTTGTTGATGATAAAGGTAATGCAGCCTGGAAGAATATGGGAGCTGTGCCTGCCCGTAAAGAGCCCCATCAATTAGCGGTGGCTGAGCAAGCATATCCAGCACAGTGGCACGAAAACGAAACCCAGCGTCCATTTGTTAAAAACCCTGAAAGTGGCCGTTTATGGACAGGCAACTCACGAGTCGTTTCCGCAGAGGATGACCAGCGCTTTGGTAATGGTGCTTATGCCATGGGGGCTCGCTCGGCACAAATTCGCGACCGCTTATTTGAAAAACAACAGTTCAACGAACAAGATTTTTATGACTTACAACATGATAACGAAGCTCGATTCTTAACTTCTTGGCATAAACTGCTGGTCAAACAGCTTAGCACCGCAGGCGATAAATATGCCCTGTATTTAAAAGAGCTAAATAATTGGCAGGCATGTGCTTGTAGCGACTCAATTGGCTACACCTTAGTAAAACGCTACCGCAGTGAAGTGATTAACGGCTTATTTAGCCCGTTAGAGAATAAGCTAAAAGCCCTTGATAGTAGTTTAAAACCAGTAAAGCGAGACTTAGAGCCTGCTGTTTGGCAACTTATCGAAGCGCAGCCTGAAGCATGGTTAAACCCTGAGTATGCAAACTGGCAACAACAAATGATAGGAGCCTTTGATCGCGTTATCACTAAACTAACCGAGCAATACGGTAACAACCCGCACAGCTGGGAGTGGGGCAAGGTTAACGAATTAGTGATTGAGCACCCATTTGCCAAGCAAATACCTGCACTGAAAAGTTTATTGAATATGCCTACGGAGCCTGGGTTTGGCGATACCTTTATGCCTTCGGTGCAAGGACGTAGCTTTGGTGCTTCACAGCGCTTTATTGTTCAACCTGGGCACTTAGATAAAGCGATTATGGCTATTCCGGGTGGGCAGTCGGGGCATCCATTGTCAGAATTTTATCGTGCTGGGTTTAACGATTATATCAGTAATGGTTTAACGCCATTATTGCCACAAGAGATTGCCCACAGTATCACTATCGATGCGGTTAATTAACCGCATCAGCATCTTTGAAAGCAGGGCGTTGACCTTTAGCAATGGTAGTTTGGTTGCGTCCTGCGTGCTTGCTTTTATACAGCGCTTCATCAGCGTGTTGTAGCATTTTTTCTATTGAGGCGAGCGGTTGCCATTCAATAAGTCCAAAACTCATGGTGACCGTGAGATCGGGGAATTCATGATGCGCCTCTAGTTCGGCGATTTTTAAACGTAAAGTTTCAATTTTTGCAAAGGCTTGCTTTGCATCTGTATTAGTTAATAAAATTAAAAACTCTTCACCACCCCAGCGTACCGCTATATCGTCATCATTAATAAATTGGCGAATTAACCTTGCGACATTAATGAGCACCGTATCACCTTTTTCATGGCCGTAATTGTCATTAATATTTTTAAACTTATCGATGTCAGCCATAACGATGCAAAGACTGCTCTCAAGTTCTATGCTCTTTTGATGTGCTGCAGTGATTAATTTTTTTGCAAAACGGCGGTTGTAGAGCTTAGTAAGTGGATCGCGGGCTGCCATTTCTGTTAACTCAACCCGTTGCGACAAAGTAATTTCTCTGATTAGACCCATGCCATAGACCATAGGTAAACCAGCGATAATAATATTGATTACATTTACATGTGGTAGTAATTCTGGGTAAGCAAAGCTGTACTGAACATCTGAAAAAAATACATATAGCAGGGCGAATATCGCAATCATCACTAAGCTATATAAAGCTGCATGTTTAAAGGTTAATTGATAATCGATCATTAAAATACAAGATACAGTCCATAGGTAAAACTGGAACCCTGCGCCTAAGCCAAGGGTGGCACAGACTATGACCGCATGAATAATTACTTCAAGGCAAAATACTCTAAGTGCCAGCGAAGTCAGTCCTTGCTTAATTAAAAAGATGCCGCTTGCCCAAGCAAGCACACTCAAGATATTAACTAAAGCAAGCGTATTTGCCCCTATGTGAGCAAATACGGGGATCAGCAAGACATGAACAATCAACGCGAAATAGGCGATTTTAGAAATAATCAGAAATTTAACGTGTTCAATCTCTTCTAAGCCAGATTGCTTTGATTGTTTTAATAAGTGTTTGATCAATCCAACCTCAAATACACATGGAGAGTAGCGTAATTATAGATGAAAAATTGAGCAATGCAGGTTTATAATTGCTCGCTTTTGCTTTGTAAACGCATGTCACTGATGTTTATGAATGAAGCTAAGCGTTTGTTCACATCATGTTTGTTAAGCTTGGGGCTTGGCAGAGTGGGCATTTGATGCCACTCTAGTTAAAGCTAATCTAGAAACATGCTGAGCAATGTTTGCTGTGATTATTCTCTCGTGCCTAAAAAGGAGTAGCTATGCCGGCGGAAAAAACGCATTTAGAGATTTGTAATCTAACCAAAGAACAGTACCCACAAATAAAGACCCTCATGGATCAAGCGTACCCAGGGCTTGGTGGAGCTTGGCCAAGCCATACTATTTTTAGGCTAATAGACCAGTTTCCGGAAGGGCAAATAGGTATTGTTGACGATGGTGTCTTAGTCGGCATCGCCCTGAGTGTTCAGGTAGATTACGCGCGCTTTTCTAACCCACATACCTACGAAGATATTGTTGATGGCCATGACCGTGTATTTAGTGATCCTGAAGGTGATGCACTTTATGGTTTAGATGTGGTGATTTCATCAACTCACCGAGGTATGCGATTGGGACGTCGCTTATACGATGCACGAAAAGAGCTGTGCCGTCAGTATAACTTACGCGCCATTTTAGCGGGTGGGCGTATTCCGCGTTATTACAATCATAGTGCAGAGATGACTCCGATGGAGTACATCGAAAAAGTAGACCACAAAGAGCTGTACGATCCGATTTTAAGCTTTCAGCTATCTAATGATTTCCAAGTTAAACGTTTACTAAAAAAATACCTTCCTGAAGATCAGGAGTCAGTAGGTTATGCCACTTTACTAGAGTGGAATAACATTATGTTTGAGCCGACTGATACGGTACTTGAGTCGACCAAATCAATTGTCCGTGTCGGTGCCGTACAGTGGCAAATGCGCTGTGTTGAGTCTGTTGAAGAGCTACTTAAGCAAGTGGAATACTTTGTTGATACGGTGTCTGACTATAAGAGTGACTTTATTCTGTTTCCGGAGTTTTTCAATGCCCCGTTAATGGGCCTCACCGAGCAAAGCAATCAAACGGAAGCCATTCGCTATCTGGCCGAATACACAGAAACCTTCCGTGATGCAATGTCGCGCATGGCGGTTGAATACAATGCCAATATTATCACAGGCTCCATGCCGCTTGCTGAAGATGACAAGATTTATAATGTCAGCTACCTATGCCATCGTAGCGGTAAAATCGATGAGCAGCGCAAAATTCATATTACGCCCCACGAGCAAAATGACTGGGTGATCCAAGGCGGTGATAAAATTGCTGTATTTGAAACGGATGCGGGTCGTGTGGGTATTCAAATTTGTTACGATGTAGAGTTTCCTGAGCTGTCACGTATTCTCGCTAAGCAAGGGTTAGATATTTTGTTCGTGCCATTTTGGACAGATACAAAAAATAGTTACTTACGTGTTCGTCATTGTGCGCAAGCACGCGCAATCGAAAATGAATGTTATGTTGTGATTGCAGGCTCGGTTGGTAACTTACCTGAGGTTGAGAGTTTAGACGTACAGTATTCGCAATCAGCAGTGCTTACCCCTTCTGATTTCTCGTTCCCGCATGATGCGACCTTGAATGAAGCAACACCGAATACCGAAATGTTGCTATTCAGTGATTTAGATATGGATAAGTTGAAAATCCTTCACAGTGAAGGTACGGTAAGAAACTTAAAAGATCGCCGTGAAGATTTGTATGACGTGATCTTGAAAAAGCGAGATAACTAATGGCGTGGCTGTATTTAATTGTCGCAGGACTGTTAGAAATTGGTTGGCCAGTTGGCCTTAAAATGTCTCAACAGGAAGACAGTCGCTGGTTAGGTATTGCAATAGCTGTTGCCTTTATGGTCGCCAGTGGTTTTATGTTGTGGTTGGCGCAAAAGGATATTCCGATGGGGACATCCTATGCGGTTTGGACAGGCATAGGAGCCGCAGGCACTTTCTTAGTTGGTATTTTATTTTATGGGGATGCTGCCACTTTTGGCCGCATTGCCGGAGTACTGTTGATAATTAGTGGTGTAATAACGCTAAAGATTAGTCATTAAAAAAGCGGCATAGCCGCTTTTTTAATGACTAGAAACGCATCTAGTTAGGTAGCATTACCAGAATGGCTGCCAGTGCAATTAACACAAGCCCCGCCGTGTCTTGGCGTTTTAGCGGTTGTTTTAACCAAAGAATCGATACCAAAATGGTAAAGAATACTTCTATCTGCCCCAATGTTTTTACATAAGCAACATGCTGCAAGCTCATGGCGCTAAACCAACCAATAGAACCTAAACAGCTACAAACACTAACAGCGGTCGTGGTGCCTTTGTGATGCCACATTTTCTTAAATGTATCGCGCTCTTTTAATGCAATATACACGCACAGCATCAGTGTTTGTAAGCTAATAATCAGCACTAACACCCAAGCGGCAGAGTGCGGGAAAGTCAGTCCTGAATTTAAACTTGCCTCACGAATCCATGACGATGAAAGAGCAAATGAAGTACCACAGGCAAGCCCAAGCAGTGCGGTGCCCAAATTAAAGTGTTTAACATTCGCTATGCCACTTAATAGCAATACCGCAATTGCACCAATAAATACGCCAACCCAACCTAGCAATGACAGTGCTGAGCCAAAGAACATTACACCTAAAATCGCCGCCATCAGTGCTTCACTTTTGGCAAGCCCTGCGCCGACTGCAAAGTTATTCATTTTAAACAGTTTTACCATCAAACCAGTGGCAAGGATTTGGACGATACTGGCACCAACAATGTAGCCAATAAAAGCTAGGTTAAAATCAGGAAGTGCGGCGTCTTGATACTGATAAAGGGCAAATAAATACAGGGCAGCAATTGGGCTGGCAACGATAAAGCGAGCAAGTGTTACCCCGGCAACACTCACAGTTGCACTGAGTTTACTTTGCAGAGCGTTGCGCCACGACTGCATAAATGCCGCAAAAATAGTTAAGAAAATCCAAGTCATATTGAAATTAAATTAATGAGGAGAGGCAATTAGAGTAACAAAACCAAAGTATGAGAGCATTAGCTTATCGACCAACTTGAGAAAAACTCAGCTGTGACAATATGCCGCAGGGCTTTTATGCTGTCATTGGGCTATAGTGACAATGATGCTATTGCTAGCCGCTGCTGTTTTAAGTAGCGGCTTTTTTTTGTTTGCGGTAGGGTGAGCTATTACAGTTAAAAGATAAGGAAATTTCATGACCACATTGATTATCTGCGCACTCATCGCAGTGCTCATACCTTATTTAGCTAAAGCCCCCGTGGCTTTTGCACAAAATAAGTTGTCGGGCTATGACAATAAACACCCGCGTGAACAACAAGCTAAACTAACAGGCTTTGGTGCTCGTGCATTGGCTGCACATCAAAATAGCTTTGAGTCACTAATTATTTTTGCCGTCGCGCTGGCAGTTGTAATAGGTAGCAATAATGTCTATCAGGTGACAGAAACTCTGGCGATTATGCATGTTATCGCCCGCGTGTTGTATTGTATTTTCTACTACATAAACCAGGATATTCTGCGCTCATTAGTCTGGCTAGTGGGTTATGTTTGTGCTGTGGCGATGATTGCTGTTTGCCTCTAGTCACAAGCCAATGAGTTAAAAACCACAAAGCAAGCGGCTTAAATAAGGCGCTTGCTTTAGGGTCTTAAGTGGTTACTTTTACTTAGAGCTAACTTTAATTTTCTCTATTAAATCCTTTGCTTGATAGTTTTCGTCTAAGGCAAAATCGAGTTGCACTAAGGCGTTTTTAAAGCCAGATTCAGACGGCGCATATTGCCATTGTTTTAAGGCTCTTTTCGCTTCTCGATTGAAAACACCTTCAGGCTCTGCACTCACCACACTAACATTGCTGGTGGCGCCGCTTGGTAAAATATCGTATTTCAAAACGACTGAACCGCTAATACCTTGCTCTGCCGCTTGAATTGGGTATATCGGCTCTACGCGCATTACCGCTTGATAGTCTTTTGTCTTTTCAACGGACATCGGCTGTTTTGCAATGGCAAAACTGCTAAGCATGCCCATTGTAAAAATAACTAACGCTGTTTTTGCAATAAATGAGCTGTTGTCGATCTGCTTGATCTGATTTAGACGTTGTAACATGGTGTTTTTATCTCCGTATTGTGAATAAGCCATTAAGCCTGTTCTGCTAAAGCTTGCACAGTGCACTAATGCCTTACTGTATAAAATTCGTTGTTCAGTTGATTTATTTTTGAGTACTTGCTCATCACATGAAAGCTCTTGAATGCGGCGCAGACTTGCATAACCAAGCCAAGCGACAGGGTTAAACCACAACAAAATAATGGCACTTAAAGCGATGGCATTAATTAGGTTATCTTTGCGTTTAATGTGCACTGATTCATGCTCTAAAATAAGCGCTAAAGCATGGCTGTTGTAATGGCTTTGGTAGTTTGTTGGCAGCACTAGCTTGGTGTTTATAACCCCCACAACCATTGGTGAACTCACCTGATTGCTTTGGTATAAGCGCATGCTTTGGTTGCTGTGCTGATCAAGCGTAATTGGCGCTAATTGCAGTTTTGCTAAAAAGCGGTAATGAAAATATACGGCAGTGATCAGCAGTGCGGCACTAATAAAGCCATAAATAGCAAACCAAGTGAGCGTAAACTGCGGCATTATTGCTGTGTTTGGCGTGATAGTCAGCTTACTGATAAAGTCGTTTTGAATTGGCTTTAAGTGCTCTGGTAGGTTCGCTAACAATAAACTAATTGGTAAAAGCGCCCACAGTGTATAAACCAAGCGTGCCGACAGCTGGCTTAGTAACTTTCGCTCTAGCAGCAATAAAAACATAATTGCAGATGAGATCAAAAGTTGTTGATCTAACAACCAATTAAAAAATGCATCTAACATAACAACGCCTTATTTTTGCTGTTTTTCCCAATCATCGATAACCTTTTTCAGCTCATCAATATCATGTTGCGAGAGTTGCTCTGATTTAGCAAAGCCACTCACCAGCGGCGCAATTCGGCCATTAAAAAAGCGTTCAATAAAGCTTTGGCTTTCTTTTAATGTGTATTCTTCACGAGCAATGCAAGGGGTGTAGTTATACTGGCGACCTTGTTTCTCGAAGCTTAGTGCGCCTTTTTTAACTAAACGGCTGAGTAGCGTTTTAATGGTTTTTTCGTGCCATTCTTTATCGTCACTTAAACGCGCAATTACTTCACTTGCCGTGGCTGGGTAGCCAAGCCATACCGCATCTAATACTTCGAATTCAGCTTTAGAAAGTTCAATCATTTTTATGCCTACAGATGTAATCTATAATTTAAGATTACACGCGTAATCAATTAATGCAAACTTTTTTGTTAGAGAATGTCACTTTTTTTGATACTGACTATCTGTCCTTCGGGCAAATTCAGCGTGGAGAGTGAAAGATTTGCGATATCTGTGCGGTAAAGGTCGATGACTTTGTAGCCACAAAAACGAGCCATTTTACGTATTTGCCGATTTAAGCCTTGTTTTAAGACGATACAAAACTGCGTTTCGTTGACTTGGTTCACCGTGCAAGGGAGGGTTATTTGTTTATCGACAGGCACACCGCTCGCCATTTTTTTACAAAAGTCGCCATCAAGGGGCTTATCTACCGTAACTAAATAGCGTTTTGGTTGATGGTAATCAGGGTGGATCAGTTGATTACAAAACTCACCGTCATTGGTCAAAATCAACAAACCTCGCGAGTCTTTGTCGAGCCGGCCAATTGGGTAAACCCGAGTGGTTTTAGGCAGACTATGAATAAGACTGGTTGGGTCGTCAGCATTTAATTTGCAATCTATACCAACAGGCTTGTGATACGCAAAGTAGGTGAGTGGCGCTTTTGCTGATATTTTTTCGCCAAGTACAATCACATCATCGTGCTCATCAACATGATCTATATGATTTGCGGCACGGCCATTTACTGTTACATCACCTTGATCTATCAAGCGCGATGCTTGCTTTCGAGAGCAAACACCCGCATGGGCAATAAATTTAGCAAGTCGTACTTTTTCTGGCATGAGTGATTTTTGTACAATTAATTTGATCACAGTATATCAAAATCACGTATAAATAGTTCCACCACCAAAGAGGAACGCACATGCCTATCAAGTTATCAGAGCTTGCAGATCACCAACCACTGCAAAAGGTCATCCTTCATTCATTAGAAATGGCGCTGTATCAAGTGTCTGTGGTAATTAATAACGTTGAGTATTATGTTACTGATGAGCAAGGTGAGTTTATTCGTGATATTAGCCCGTTGCATATTCAAAAGCGTCTTGATCACCTAAGTTATGGCGATATGGTTTTACGCCACACCAGTGCTTATGATGAAATGTGCGGTCAGCCCGAAAAGCTGGCGAGTAACATGCTCGAAGTACCTTATGGCAAGAACCACTTATACTGATTAACGATATAAGCGTATACTGAGTCATAACATTCTATATACCCAAACCACCTCAAGATGCGAGTTTCAGTTGGAATTAAAAGCGATTTAGGCAAGGCATTGATTGCAAGTAATAGGGTTCTATTGTTAAAATCAATAACGCAGTATAAATCGCTTTTAAACCAACCCTTTGGGCGCTTCACAGGCACTTACTCTCATCGTTGTTACTTCTTAAAAGGGACTGCCATTCTTGCAAAGTAACGCCTTGATATTAAGCACCTGTGAAACGCTGAATTCTGCATCTTGAGGTGGCTTGGGTATATATGCTATGTATCAATTAAAAAGTGATGACTCAGCTGATCTAAACAACCAGCTAAGAGAACATATTGTGGCTTTCAACGCCGCGCATTTTAATGCCGAGCGTATTCCTTTAGGCTTTAAATTTGTAAATAAACAAAACACTGTTGTTGCTGGTATACATGGCCAAGTATTTGGTAATTGGCTGCTTATTGGTTGGCTTTGGTGTGATGATAAGACACGTGGTAAAGGGCTAGCGACACGATTGTTAGCTGAATTAGAGAGCAAAGCTAAAGCGTTTGGTGCAAATACCGCTCAACTTGATACGCTCGATTTCCAAGCCAAACCCTTTTACGAAAAAAACGGCTACCAAGTTAAATACGAAATGAGTAACTACCCACTTGACGGTTACCGTTATTTTATGGAAAAAAGCCTTTAACTATTGGCTTTTACTTACTTTGCTTTGAGCACGTCTTGCTCGGTAAAAGTAATCCCTAAGAAAGGAGTCGCTTCAGGGGCAAGCATAAAGGTGCGAATGTTCATATGGTCTTGCCCTTCAGGATTGGGCAACACGTCATCACGATAAAACGCGCCAAAGCAATCTAGGGTATTTTGTTTACTTAGTTGATTAAGCTTTGCAAAGGCAAAAATTTTACATGAGCCATTATTTTCATTTGCCTCGCTTAGCAGGCCATGATTGTTAAAACCGCTTGGGGTAAAATCGTAATTGCTGTCTATGACCGCCATGGTATCGGTAAACTCAATTTGCTGTGGTGTGCTTGCTAATGTCGCCAGGAATTCGTTAAGAGTCATTGCTTGTCCTTAAAAATTGTTCTTTATCAACTCTAACTCATTCACTTGCTGATTGATATTAAACTTAAAATTCTCTAAAAAGTTCATACCTAATAAACCATAGCCGGCATGATTTTCTATTACCAGCACTTCAAAATTACTAATACGCTGTTGTCCAACTTGAAACGATTCGAGCTGATAACGCTGTGCTTCGACAATTCCATTAGCAGTGTTTACTTCAAGTGTGCCAAGATAATTGGCTGGGGTGTTAAGCGAGTTTAATAATGTTTGGTTAATTACAGTAAAGCTAGCGCCCGTGTCGATCATCAGCTCGGTTTTAATATCATCGTTAATAATACTGTTTACTAAAAAGTGTGAACCTCGAGCGGTTAACTTTATAACTTCAACACCTGCTAAGGCTTGTTGAATCAACTGATGTAATTGCTCGGCCTGTGGTTTATAGTCATGATCTTCAGGCAGTTGATCTAGGGTAATTTGGCTTGCGACATAATCTTCTAAATGATAGTTAGCTAATGCATGGTTATATAAGTAATACGCGTTACCTGGCGCGTAATCAAGCCACTGTTGACTGCTATTAAGCAATGCCTGCCATTGTTGTGCTGCAGTTAGCTCATCAATATAGGATGCGCTTATCTCGTTAATTTGTTTGTTAAGTAGTTGCTTATCATTGCTGTCTAACTGGTTGCTAAGAGCCAGTAAGCTGATAATTCCCTGTTGGGTATCACCTTGTGCTATTAAACGCTTAGCATCAAGCTCAAGCATAGCGACATCGTAAGGGTGGTTATTTAAAAAGGCCGTTAGAAATTGTTCACTTAAAGTGAATTTTTGGTGGGAAAGCCATGATTCTAGTTGCTGTTGCCAAGCTCGTTTTAGCTGCCTTGCATAACGAGGTTCATTCACAAGTAATTGAGTGTACTCAGCAACCGCTTTATCGAATAACTGATTGCTAAATAGTGCAACTGCTTGCTGGAAGTGGGCAGGTAACGCCGTGCCTTTTTGTACTTTAGGCGCTGGTGCGACAGTTTCTATTTCTAACGGCTTTGCTGGGTTAAAAAGCTGCCAAATAAAGTAACCATTTAAACTAAGAGAACACAGTAATATTAATTTAAGTAAAGCATTCATCCGTTTCGCCCACCAGTTTTAAATCTTCGTTGCCTATTTACTCAGCATAAAACAAATTCTTCAAAGTCGTTACTTTTTAACTAAATGATTGAGCGCCATGATATTACTTATTTCAATATCCGCTAATCCTTGATAACGATATTGCATTGCTTGGTTATTTAGCCAAACACTTTGGCATCCGGCATTATTGGCGCCTTTTACATCAGTATCTAGACTATCGCCAATGTGCAAAATTTCCTTATGATTAACCTCTAACTGCTTTGCTGCGCTATCAAATAAAGCGCTGTGCGGCTTCGCTTTTCCGTGTGGGCCTGCTTGTAAAACTAACTCAAACACACCATTAAGGTTAAACTTTTCTACTTCGACATTACCATTGGTGATGGCGATGAGGCGGTAGTGTTTACCGAGGTTAGCAAGTAATTCAAGCACTTCATCAGTTACGGTTATTTGACTGCGGGCATCAGCGAATGCCTGATAAGCGTTTTCGGCATGCAACTGAGCTTGCTCTGCTGAAAAACCCAGATCTGTCATGGCATAGTGTAATGCTGCTTGTCGCCAGCGCGTAACGTCATCAATTAAAGTCGCATCTTGCTTTAAGGCATTATCGCGGCATGTTAACCAGTAGCTCATGCTATCGGTGGGCCACTGGTCTAGCGCTTCGAGGTAATCAGCTTGTGCTTGCAAGGCTGATTTTATGATCGGATGGTTGTTGTAAAGTGTGTCGTCTAAATCAAAACTTAAAACAGAAACTGGCGATAGGGCACGGTTAAATCGGATCATAATGACAAGGGTTTACTCTGATGTTGAGCGCTTTTTAGCGCGTGGATGGGTGTTATCGTACACTTTAGCTAAATGCTGAAAATCTAAATGCGTATAAACTTGAGTAGCAGACAAACTACTGTGTCCTAACAATTCTTGTACGGCGCGCAGATCCCCTGATGATTCTAAGATATGTGATGCAAACGAGTGGCGCAACTTATGCGGATGCACTTGCGAGCTGATCCCTTGCTTAATACCCCATTCTTGCATGCGAAGGCGAACCTGGCGTACGGAAATTCGCTTTTTTTGGCTGCTAACAAACACGGCTATTTCATCTGGGTGTGCAAATTGAGGGCGAATTTTCAGCCATGCTTTTAATGCGCTGAGCGCTTTGCTGCCTACAGGTAATAAACGCTCTTTGTTACCTTTACCACGGACTAAAATTTCGCCTTCAGTCGGGTTTATATCATGTATGTTAGCGCCAACTAACTCGCTAATGCGTAAACCTGATGAGTACATTAATTCCATCATGGCTTTGTCACGAATAGCTAAAGGCTCATCATCGGGCAACTCTAGTAGCTTAGCCATCTGGTCTACGTCTAAATTTTTGGGTAAAGGTTTGGAAAACTTCGGACCTTTAATGGCTTCTGCCGGATTATGATAATGTGCCTGACAGGCTATATTTTTGGCTTTTAAGAATTTATATAAACTGCGAATACAACTCAGTTTTAAACTGATTGTGCGACCACTTAATTGTTTGCTGCGCATTTGCATGCTGTAACGGCGAATATGCTCACCTTGAACGGCAAACCAGTCTTCACATAGTTTACTAAAGTACAAAGCTGCAAAGCCTAGCTGGCTGGTGTATTGGTTTACTGTGTGCGCTGAGTATTGTTTTTCGTAGCGTAAGTAATCTGCAAAAAGTTGGATGGGTGTACGCCAAGCATCACTTAATTCATTAATGTCTGGCGTCGTCACATCGCTCATGCAAGTTCCAATAAGCGCAGTTGCAATGAGCGCACAAACTCAAGGACAAAAAAGCTGTCTTTTGCCGGTTCGAAGTGATTTACGTCATCACTACCAAACGCTAAAATAGCCACAGGATGTTTCGTGTTACCAATTAGATATAGGGCAGTAGACTGAGTTGTGTCTGAAAATAGTAAGTCTCTTTCTTGCTGACTTACTCGACCTAAGTAAATACCGTCGTTTTGCAGGCGATGGGCAATTAACTCATCAAACTTTGTATCGTACTTAACTAAGTGACATTCGTTAATTGATGGATTTGTACAAATAATATTGCGTAAGTTGCTAGCTAGTGTCGTAAAGTCGTAGTTAGTCCATAACTGACGATGGCATTCACTGAATAAGCGGTAAATCAATTCGTTTTCTTTTACTTGCTCAACGAGCTGATCAATCTTATTTTTTAATAACGTATTGTGTTCACGTAATTGGCGCTGTTGAATATGTACCAAAGACGTTGTTCCCGCTGTTTGTTGCTGTAGCTCAACTTCAGCGAGCGCATCAGGGTTATTAATAAAAAAATCAGGGTGTGCTTTTAAATATTCAGCAATTTGTTGTTCTGTTAGTTTGCTCATAATGCCACTTGTCCATCAAATACATGCTCAGCAGGGCCCGTCATTCGTACAGGGTGGCCTTCGCCTTGCCAACGTACTTGTAAACTGCCGCCGGGTAAGTCAACTTGTACGGTATTAGCAAGTTTACTCTGAATTTGACCAACCACGACCGCAGCACAGGCACCTGTACCACAGGCTAAGGTTTCACTAACGCCACGTTCCCACACTCTTAGTTTAATGTGATCTTGCGAAATTACCTGCATAAAACCAACATTTGCGCGTTGAGGAAAACGCTCATGATTTTCAAGGAGTGGGCCTAAGGTTGTTACTTCTGCGGTATGAATGTCATCAACTTCTAACACGCAATGTGGGTTACCCATCGACACTGCGCCACTAAATACAGTGTGTTCTTCAGTGCGAAGTATATAGGTTAGCTCTCGCTTGCTGGCTTTTAATGGGATTTTGTTCGGTTCAAAATTGGGGTGGCCCATATTCACCGTTACTTGGCCATCTTTCTCTATATAAAGCGTGAGGTTACCAGATTTAGTTGAAACCGAAATTTTATGCTTATTGGTCAGGCCCTTCATACGTACAAAGCGGGCGAAACAGCGCGCACCGTTGCCGCACTGTTCAACTTCGTTACCATCGGCATTGAAAATACGATAATGAAAATCGAGATCAGGAGAGTAAGGGGCTTCAACCATAAGCAGTTGATCGAAGCCAATGCCGAAATGGCGATCTGCCAGCTTCTTTATTTGATCACGTGATAAAAAAACATTTTGAGTAATGTTATCAATAACGACAAAGTCATTACCTAGGCCGTGCATTTTTGAAAAATTAACTAACATAACGCTCTAATTCGGGTTTGCTCTGAGCTAATCATGCCACAGAGCAGGGCGGTTATAAAAACGTTTATGGTAAAATTTTCTCACCTTGCCAAAGGCTTTCTAAGGTTTCGCGTTGGCGAATTAAATGGCTTTGCTGGCCATCCACCATAATCTCTGCAACACGCGGGCGTGAGTTGTAGTTTGAGCTCATGGTAAAACCATACGCGCCAGCGCTGCGCTGCGCTAATAGGTCACCGGCTTGTAGTGCAAGCTCACGGTCTTTACCTAAAAAGTCGCCGGTTTCACAGACTGGGCCGACAATATCGTAGTTGTGAGTAGGCGTATCATCTGCGCGAGGTTCAACTGGCACAATACTTTGCCAAGCTTGATACAGCGATGGGCGCAACATATCGTTCATACCTGCATCAACAATAGCAAAGAACTTATCTTGGTTTTGTTTAATAAACTCAACCTTAGTAACTAAAATGCCTGCGTTGGCAGCAATCGCACGACCAGGTTCAAAAATAAGTTCTAAATCTTGGTAGTCTGCTAATCGAGCGGTAATTTTATCAACATACTCGCTCGGGTGAGGCGGCGTTTCGCCATTATAAGGCACGCCAAGACCGCCACCGATATCTAGGTGAGTTAGCTTGATGCCAACCGCTTTTAACTCTTCGATCAGAGTCAGTACTTTTTCAAGGGCTGCTATGAAAGGTTTAATTTCAGTTAGCTGCGAACCAATGTGGCAATCTACACCAGTAATGTTTAAACCGGGTAATGATGCGGCATGTTGATACACCGTCACTGCAGTTTGAATATCAATACCAAACTTATTCTCTTTTAAACCGGTTGAAATATAAGGGTGCGTTTTAGCATCTATATCTGGGTTTACACGAATCGAAATCGGTGCCACTAAGTTGAGATCCGTTGCCACTTTTGAAATACGCTCAAGCTCAGCCACTGATTCAACGTTAAAACACTTGATCCCCAATTCAAGTGCATAAGCAATTTCGTCAGCGGTTTTTGCAACGCCAGAAAACACAACCTTACTTGCATCTCCGCCTGCTTGGATAACGCGTGCTAGCTCACCTTTTGAGACGATGTCAAAACCTGAACCAAGTCGCGCTAAAATGTTCAGCACGGCAATATTTGAATTGGCTTTTACGGCATAGCACACCAAACTCTTATGTGATTTAGCAGCTTCAGCAAATGCTAGATAATGACGTTCAAAGGTTTTGCGTGAATAGATATAACAAGGCGTACCATATTGTTCGGCAAGCTCTTTGACAGCGATGTCTTCAGCGAACAGCTGATTATTTTTGTAGTTAAAAAAGTCCATCTATTGGTCCTGTTTTTGCTCTGGTTGTTCGGATGGATCAGCTTGTGGCTGAGACTTTGCAGGCGGCTTAGTATCATCTGGCAGATAAAGAGCACCACTTTGTCCGCAACCTGCTAGGGTTAGTAGAAGGGCGCTTAGAGGTAAAATGGTTTTTAATTTTTGGCTATGAGTCTCTTTCATTAGATTAATACGGTTGCTGGCTTTATAATCGCAGAGTAACAGAATATTTAAAAAATGCAGCTATTCGCGGATGAATTTATTCCTGTTACACTTGATGTACACAATCTGCCCCCAGATCTAGGCTTAAAGCCAGTTAAAGGACACTAAAATGACTGATCATGAATACCACACACTAGCCGATGCATTAATGCTAACTATTGAAGAGCAAATCGATGAATGTGATGCCGATTTAGATTATGAATCAGCGTCAGGTATTTTAGAAATCATCTTTCCAGATCGCAGTAAAATAGTGATCAACAAGCAAGCACCATTACACCAAGTTTGGGTAGCGACTAAATTTAACGGTCACCATTTTGAACTACGCGACGATAAGTGGATTGATAACCGCTCAGGTGCAGAGTTTTGGCAATTTATGTGTGATGCGGCAACCCGTCAAGCAGGTCAAACAATTGAATGGCGTTCTGAACTATGAGTTTAGAGTTTGTTGAGTACCCAGCACAAGGCGATCACAAAGCTACGGTTATCTGGCTACATGGTTTAGGCGATTCAGGTGATGGTTTTGCTCCCGTTGCACCGCAACTTGCTTTACCAAAAGAGCTTGGTGTGCGTTTTGTGTTTCCACATGCGCCAGTGCAACCGGTCACCATAAATGGTGGTATGGCAATGCGCTCTTGGTACGACATTAAATCAATGGATTTAGATAAGCGCGCCGATGAGCAAGGAGTGCGTGAATCTGCTGCAAAAGTAGCTGCAATTATTGATCAAGAAATAGCAAAAGGTATCGCTCCTAACAAAATTATTCTTGCCGGTTTTTCGCAAGGTGGTGTGGTATCGCTGCACTTAGCGCCACGTCTAGATTATAAATTAGCGGGTGTAATGGCACTTTCAACCTATATGTGTGTGCCTACAAAATTAGCCGATGAAGCTAAGCAGCAGGGGTTAAATATTTTTATGGCACATGGTCGACTTGACGATGTGGTCCCGCATAGCGCAGGCAGACAAGCATTTGACGTGCTTAGCGCTAACAACATGGAAGTAAGCTGGCAAGACTATCCGATGGCGCACCAAGTTTGTGGTGAAGAACTAATGGCTATTCGAGAGTGGTTAATTGCTCGCTTGAGTTAATTTTTGGTTTTAGAGGCCAACATGACAAAGAAACTTGTAATTACAGCAAATATGAATACCGTTGAACCGGTTAATTCAGCGCCGACGGCAGTAACTTATCAATGGCATTGGCGACGCATCTTTATGGTTAGCAGTGTTATCTTAGTAGCATTCGCTATTTTAGTGTATAGCTTTATTGGCGCTGTAAATGCAGAGCAATCACCGCAAGATGAGCCGCAATCAGAGTTTGCAAATGCTCAATTACAAGCCCCTTTAAATGACGCTGAGCAAGAAGAGCCAAAAGCAGTCGTTACTCCGTCAATGAATGAGCAAACACCGCTGGCTGATAACACAGAAACGGCTAAAGCAGAGGTTGTGGGTTCAAACATTGTAGAACCTGACGTTACAACAGTAGAGAATGAGAGCGACAGTGAGCAGGTTGTTGACGAGCAACAACCTGAGGCATCAGCGGTCACTCTTGATGAAGAGCCACTACAAACAGAACAGCAAGCCGAGATTGCTGCAGCACCCGATGCTCAGCAGCAGTTTTCACAGTCAGCACATATTGCCAGTGTCGCAATTGGCGCTAAAATAGACACAGATAAAGTAAGCCGCGCGGTATTAACAACCGATGTTGTTGATCGAGAACCAGTAAACGTTTTAAAGAACGATGTAAAATTAGCGCAAATAAGCAATAGCCTGAGCTTTTTTAGCGAGCTTAGAAATATGCAGGGGCAAACTGTTCGTCATCAATGGTATTACCAAGACCAACAGCTTGCTTCAATTGAATTAACGGTAAGTAGCCCACGTTTTCGTACTTATTCAACGAAAAACATCATGCCAGAGCAATTGGGTGATTGGCGAGTTGAAGTTATTGACGCAGATGGCAACTTACTGGCCCAAAAAGAATTTAGAATTTTAGCTGAGTAATATTTAGTATCAGCCAGATAATTAATTGGATTTTTCATGACACAGACAACAAAACTAGTTCGTATCGCGACCCGTAAAAGTGCACTTGCTTTATGGCAGGCAGAATTTGTAAAAGCTCAATTAGAGCACTTCCATGACGACGTAACGGTAGAGTTGGTTCCTATGTCGACGCAAGGCGATATTATCCTTGATACACCACTGGCCAAGATTGGTGGTAAAGGCTTATTCGTAAAAGAGCTTGAGCAAGCCATGCTTGATGGTCGCGCAGATATTGCGGTGCATTCAATGAAAGATGTGCCAGTTGAGTTTCCTGAAGGTTTAGCGTTACACACAATTTGTGAGCGTGAAGACCCGCGCGATGCGTTTGTATCAAACAACTACAAAAGCTTAGATGAGTTACCACAAGGCGCTATTGTTGGTACATCAAGCTTACGCCGCCAATGCCAAATTCGCGAAGCTCGCCCAGATTTAGACATTCGTGATTTACGCGGAAATGTTAATACGCGTTTAGCAAAACTAGATGATGGTCAATATGATGCAATCATCTTAGCTGCAGCGGGTCTAATTCGTTTAGAAATGCCAGAGCGTATTACAGCTTTTATCGAGCCAGAGGTATCATTACCTGCAAATGGTCAAGGTGCTGTGGGTATTGAGTGCCGTATTGATGATGAAGTGACAAAAGCACTGTTAGCGCCACTAGAACATAATGAAACACGCATTCGTGTAAATGCCGAGCGTGCTATGAATCGCCGTTTAGAAGGTGGTTGCCAAGTGCCAATTGGTGCATTTGCATTGGTCGATGGTGAGCAAGTGCATTTACGCGGTTTAGTGGGCGCTATTGATGGCAGCCAAATGCTGCGTGATGAAGTGACAGGCCCAGTGGCTGACGCAGAGCTGTTAGGTATTACACTTGCTGAAAAACTACTTGAGCAAGGTGCTGATAAAATTTTAGCTGAAGTATATAGAGACGCTTAATATGCATATTTTGATAACTCGTCCAGAAGGTAAAGGCACTGAGCTTGCTCTTGAGCTTCAGCAGGCGGGTTATCAAACAACCCTGTGTCCAGTTCTTACCTTAGATTACCTCACAGTACATAGTAGTGAGCTCGCGCCGCTAGAAAATGCCGATAAAATCATTTTTATCTCGCAAGATGCCGTGCATGCCTTGTTAAAACTCACACCAACCATCAACAAAGCAGCGCAACTTTATGCGGTCGGCCAGCAAACTGCTGATGCGGTTTATGAAGCCTTTGGGCGACGTGCTGCAGTACCCAAACAGCATGATTCAGAAGGTCTGCTTGAATTAAAAACACTACAAGATGTTGAGCTAAGTAACATCGTTTTAGTGAAAGGTGAAGGTGGGCGCACGACCATAGCAAAAACCTTAAAACAACGTGGTGCTTTATTAAATCAGTTGGTTGTTTACAAGCGGAGCGCAATTGAGAGCGAACCGGGCAAGTGGATGGACCACTGGCAAACAATTGATGTAGAAGGTATAGTCATTACTAGTAATGCAGCGGTGGATGCCATTTTTAATGGCCTAAATGAGCCTCAGCTTGCATGGTTGAAAGAGCGACAATTTTTCGTTGCCAGTGAGCGTATCGCTGATTATTTAAAGCAACAAAATGTCGCAAGAACACAGATACATATTGCTGCAGGGGCGAGCGACAGCGCTATGTTCACCTGCATTAATCAGCAAGGTAGCAAAATGAGTGAAGCAGAATCAAAACAACCCGCAAAGCCAGTGACCGCACAGCCAGAGAAAAAAGCGCAAACGGCAAATACTGGGGCGAAAGCGCCTGTACAAGCTAAAAGAGGCATCAGCAAAACAGGTAGCTTAGCGTTACTTATTTCACTTTTAGTGGCTGGTGCAGTTGGCTATGAGTTTTATCTAAAATTAAATAGCGATCAGCAATCGGCTGTGGCATTGACTGATCTGACAGATGAAAACCTACGCTTACAGCAGCAAATTGATGCATTAAAAAGTGCCCAACAAACAATGCAGCACTCGCTTTATAACAGTGAACAAAAGGTCACTGATGCACTAAATGAAAGTGCAGAGCAAACACAGCAGCAATTACAAGCGGCTTTAAAGCGCGCCGAGCAGCAAACTTTCACGCTTAATCCGCAAGAAGTCACAAGCCTGCAGCGTATGGCCGAATTTAAATTGTGGGCAGAGCACGATTACCAGGGGGCTGCTGCTGTGCTGTCTCGCTTAGATAGCTTACTTGCAGAACACCCGGGTACAGGCGCTATTCGCCAAGCAATTCACCAAGATTTACAAACCTTGAATGCCATAGAACCTGTGGCTGTTGAAGCAATTTACTTAAAACTGCATGGCATTAATCAAAAAGTTGATGAACTGGTATTTAATGCTATTTCACTTCCTGAAGAGGTCGTCAAAGAAGACCCTAATCAATTAAGTGAAAATGTCAGTGAATGGCGTCAAAACCTTGCCAAGTCGTGGCAGCAGTTTAAAGACTTCTTTGTAGAAGTGCGCACACGTGAAGATATGGTTATCGCACCATTTTTAAGTGAGCAAGAGCGTCACCTAGTAAAACAGCGCTTAAGCTTATACTTAGCTCAAGCGCAAGATGCGGTATTAAGTAAGCAAAGCAGTGTGTATTTTAGTGCTGTTGATGCTGCTCATAGCTTGGTAAAAGATTACTTTAAACAAGATGATGCGCAAACAAAGGCGGCCTTAAAAAGTCTTGCTGAGCTTTCGAAAGAGCAGCTCGATTTTAGTCCAAAAGTGTCACTACAAAGTACTGAGCAGGTGAAGGAGTGGGCACAATGATCCGCTTTTTATTAATCATTATTGCAATAGCAGTCTGCTTAGGGATAGCCCCTTTTTTTATAGATCAAAAGGGTTATGTACTAATTGCCTTTAATAAAACAACCATTGAAGGGACTATTTGGGGCGTTACTGCACTTTTAATATTGGCATTCGCTGCACTGTTTTTACTTTATAAGCTTTGCCGTTACGTAATATCTTTATATAGCCATACACGCCATGGTTTCTTTGCGCGCAGTGAAGAGCGTAAACAAGCGGCTATTGAGCAAGGTGTATGGAGCTTAATAAATAACGATTATACGGAGCTTGAGCTTGCACTTGATAACAACAGTGTTGCAGAAAAGTGGAGCGATATACGTTTTGCGCTTCTAGCTAAAGCGGCACTGGCGAATAATGAAAATGAAAAAGCAATTAGCTATCTTGATAAAATAAGCCAAGATAAGCAGCTAAAAGTGGCTAATTTATGGATTGCTAGCGGCGAAACCAGCACTATTTTTGCTGACCTTAAAGCGTTAGCTGAACGTAAAAAAGCCTCTCGTTTAGAGCTTAAAATGTATGCCCATGTTTTAGTGCAAGAGCAAAAGTGGGCGGCACTTAATGACTTTATGCCACGTTTATTACGCAAAAAAGTACTTTCAGAGCAAGAATGGCAACAACTGTTTGACCGTTACTTTGCAGCCCAGTCAAACGGGGATTTAACTGAGCGTTATGAGCAACTAGCCAAAAACCTGAAACCACATGCTGAGGTAAGCTATTTAACAGCGATGGCGAAGGCAGGTGAATTAAACAAAATTGAGCTAAGCTTAATTAAAATGATAAAAAAACCGCTGCAGCATAAAGACTTAGCACGTATTTTACGTACTAGTAGCGCTGGCGATGCACTCAAGCTGCAATCAAGTTTGCAGGATGTATTAAAAAAAGACACCGAAAATACAGACTTATTACTTGCTCTAGCATGTTTAGCAAATGCTCACGGTGAATACGACTTAGCCGCGCGAGTGTTTGATAAAGCGCTTAATGCAGATAATCGCCATGCTTATTTGCAACAAGCGGTGCTCAGCTACAGTAAGAGTGCCCAACCAGAAAAAGCATTGGTACTCTATCAATAATTTTACTCCAGCCAGCAAAGGAGCGATGGCTTGAAGAACTTATTTACACTGACAATAAGCATTGCACTTGCTTACTTTCTTACAGGGTACTTAAGTAATTCTTTGCTGGCGATTGATGGCTATGCGGTTGCAGCATGGCCGCCTTCAGGTATTGCGCTTGCCAGTATCTTGCTACTTAGAAATCGTGCCTTGTCAGGGGTTCTGCTAGGGGCATTCTTTGTAAACCTTATTCACCTTGATAAAGCCACTGATATTTTTCACTGGCAAATGATGCTACAGGCTATTGGCGTAACAACTGCATCTACATTCCAAGCTTGGCTTGCCTATTACATTATTATTCATGTCGTTAAACGCCCGATTGAATTATCGTCATTAAAGCAAAGTATGCTTGGTTTAATGATTGGTGGCCCTTTGTGTAGCTTGATTGCAGCATCAATTGGCACCGGCTTACTGGTCATTAATAATGTTATTCCGAGTTATGCGGCGCTTAATAATTTTATTGCATGGTGGATTGGCGACAGCATTGGGGTGCTGATTTTCACGCCATTAATTTTAGCGGCATTTAGTTACCATCATACTCGCCAACGGCTGCAAATCATTGTGCCATCGCTATTAATCTATATGGTTATTTGTGTCAGCTTTTATGGCGCAGCCAGTGTAAAAAAAGACAAAGACTTACAGCGCCAGCAAGCCAAAGTCAGTGCGATGCACACGAACCTTGAACATAAAGTCGATGAAATTAAGTCGCACTTATCTTTATTAGCCACTTTTTTTGCTAGTAGCGATGCGGTTGATTTTGATGAGTTTAAGCGCTTCACAGCAAGGCAACTACAATACAGCGAAGAAATTCTTGCCTTTGAGTGGGCACCTAGAGTGATTCACTCACAACTAAATAATTATCAAAACTTACTGCGTGATGAACTCGGCGCAGATTACTACGTGAAAGAAAAAAATGCTGCAGGGCAGTGGCAGCCGGTAAGTAAGCGAGCAGTGTATTATCCGGTGCAATATATTCACCCACTAGTAGGGAACGAACCCGCGCAGGGCTTTGATTTAGCCTCAAACGAGTTACGTAAACAAGCGTTAACTGACTCTCGATTAATTAAAAATGTTGCCGTCAGTGAGCCTATTACCCTGTTGCAAGGTGATGATAACGGAAAGGGCGTTTTATTCTTCAACCCTGTTTATTCAGACATTAATCATCAGGTCGGGTTTAGAGGTTATGTTGTCGCCGTGCTCAATTTAGAAGTGTTAGCACAAACACTTAATTTTAATCAGAACACTGAGATTGATGCCAGCTTCTATGATGTTACTGACGGCAGTAACCCTGTCGAAATGTACAGCTCGCAACGTGTTGGTACATCGGCCATTGCGAGCTTTAATTTTATTATTGGTGAGCGCGTTTGGCAGGTAAAACTATGGGAGTCAGTTACACAGTCGTCATGGTTGCCTTATTGGTTGGCGCAAATAGCCGGTATGCTGTTTGTTTGGCTATTGATTACCTTTTTGATTTCAGTAACTGGTACTAATATTCAAATTCGTCAGCAAGTGGCAAAGCAAACTCAAAGCCTTCGCGAAGAAAAATTAAAAGCCGATAAAGCCAGCCAAATTAAAAGTGAGTTTTTGGCGAATATGAGCCATGAAATACGCACGCCTATTAATGGTATTAAGGGTTTGCATTATTTAGCAATGCAAGAACCTGACTGGCAACAAGCGCGTGGTTATATTGATCAAGCCGATGGTGCGCTGAATGTACTATTACGGGTGATAAATGATGTTTTAGATTTTTCTAAAATAGAAGCTGGGCGATTGGAGCTACATCAAGAGCCTATTGATGTGAATGCGTTGGTTAGTGAGCTGACTAACTTATTGCAGTTTGAGCTTAACTCTCGCTCTTTAGAATTTAGAGTTGATTTTGATGCTTCTGAACACCTGCTGATCCACACCGACCCAATTCGTTTAAAACAAGTATTGTTGAATTTGTTAAACAATGCGGTGAAGTTCACTCAAGAAGGCACGATAACATTACGTATTTGGCAGCAGGGTGAATTTACTTACTTTAGTGTTATTGATACAGGCATCGGCATCAGCAAAGAGGCCCAGCAGCGCCTATTTAAACCATTCTCACAAGCTGATAGCTCAACCTCTCGTCGCTTTGGTGGGACAGGTTTAGGCTTGAGTATTTGCCAAAAACTCATTGTTATGATGGGAGGCGAGATAAGCCTAACTAGCTCTGAGGGGCAAGGTTCAACGTTTACAATTTCGCTGCCATTTGAGTCTCCTCTTGAAGGGGTAATTCATAGTGATGATGAGTTAGCTGATATCGATGTGACTGCTGTTTCATTTGCCGATGATGCAATTCTATTGGTTGAAGATAACCCATTGAATCAACATGTGGCGAGTTCGATTTTAAAAACTAAAGGCTGCCAACCTGATATCGCTAAAGATGGCCACGAGGCTATTAAGATGATCAGTGAAAAAAGCTATGACCTTGTACTCATGGATATTCAAATGCCGAATATGGATGGCTTACAAGCGACTAAGGTTATTCGTAATGAGTTGCTGATCACCGATTTACCGATTATTGGCTTATCGGCAAATGCCCATGATGATGACCTAAAGAAAGGCTTAGCCAGTGGTATGAATGGTTATTTAACTAAACCAATTGATGCAGAAAAACTTTTTAAGACTTTGTGGCATTTTTTGCATAATGCTAGCAGCCATTAAAGCAGACATTTGACCTCTAAAAAGTAAATAAAATCATCTAAACTTGAAATATCGCCGTGGGTACGTATGATCCGCGCAAATTTACTGAACCTGAGTGCTAATTATGATCAATAACAAACTCCCTTTGCTTGATATTCACCGTCATCTAGATGGTAATGTTCGCCCACAAACGATCTTAGACCTTGGTCGTCAGTTTAATCTTGAATTACCTGCTGACAATATTGAAGCGCTTATTCCGCACGTACAGGTTATCGACCCTGAACCAAATTTAGTGGCGTTTTTACAAAAGCTAGATTGGGGTGTAAAAGTATTGGGTGATTACGATGCTTGTCGTCGTATTGCTATCGAAAATGTTGAAGATGCGATTGCCCAAAACCTCGATTACGTTGAGCTTCGTTTTAGCCCATATTATATGGCGCAAAGCCAAGGCCTACACCCGCAAGGTGTTGTTGAAGCGGTGGTTGATGGTGTAAAAAGTGCCTGTCATAACGCACCAATTAAAGCTAACTTAATCGGTATTATGTCACGTACATATGGCACTAAAATCTGTCAGCAAGAGCTTGATGCGCTTCTTGCTTTTAAAAATGATTTAGTCGCGGTTGATTTAGCTGGCGATGAAATTGGTTTCCCGGGTGAGCTATTTGTTGATCACTTTAAACAAGTTCATGATGCATACTTAGCTGCCACGATTCATGCCGGTGAAGCGCGAGGTAGCGAAAGCATTTGGCAAGCAATTAACGAGCTTGGTGCAACGCGTATTGGTCATGGTGTAAAAGCGATTGAAGATGCTGCACTAATGGACTACTTACGTGATAAGCGCATTGGTATTGAGTCTTGCTTAACCAGTAACATTCAAACCAGCACTGTTGCTGAGCTTGCAAAACACCCGTTAAAAACCTTCTTAGACCATGGTATTTTGGCATCAATTAATACTGATGATCCAGCAGTTGAAGGTATTGAAATAGCGTATGAGTATAAAGTAGCAGCACCTGCGGCAGGCTTAAGCCAAGCCGATATGGAAAAAGCGCAAGCTAATGCGCTTGAAATTGCTTATTTAAGCGATGCAGATAAAGCTGCTTTAAAACAGTTAGCTGCTAATCGTTAAGCAGCTAATACCAATCCGCAATAATACTTAATCATTTTGAGGGATTAAACCTGTCGCTACCTGCGTTAAAAATTTCTCATTTAGAACAACTAAATAACGAAATTTTTGCCTTGTTATCAACAAGGTTTTCTTGCCTCAAAATAAACTACTTAATTAAGCGAATTGGTATAACTTATACTTGGTGCTCTTGGCATGAAACGTAGTTTTCATACAATGCCTTGAGCACGTCTGCTCGGCTGATCATGCCAACAACCTTACCATCCTCGATAACCGGGTAGTTTTTTGGTTTACCTGTTTGCATGCCATCTGCCAGTTCTATGATGTTTTGATCGCTACTTACCGTGACCACATCGGTGCGCATTAGCTGTTTTACCTTCACTACACCATCACAGAAATAACTGTTTTGCATAAGCGGTTGCAGCAGCTCTTGTTCAGAAATAAAGCCAACTAGGCTTTTGTTGTCATCGAATACAGGTGCGCCTAGTAATTTAAACTTTTGCAGCTCGCTAATCGCGGTGGTCATTTCAGTTTCAGGCGTAATGTGTGGCAACTTACGTTGCATAAAGTCTTGTACTTTTGTATTTAGCATTTGGGTCTCTCCCCATCGTTATTCTAATCAGAGTATGGTCAAGGAAATGCAGTTTGTGAAATCGTTTAGACGGATTAAGGCGATAGGTAAAACAAATAAAAAAGGCATCCAATTGGATGCCTTAAAAATAACCGGTATGAGTTAGTTATTTAATGAATGCAAATGCATCGGCGTACATGTTCTCACGTACCGCACCATGATTAATAAAGTCATCGCGAACCACGCCAATCATGTCGAAGCGGCCTGCCATGTAAATATCGTATGGTTCTAAAGACACGATATCTTCCATAACAGCCTTGTGGACGTAACCGGTTTTGCCATTCCAGCTTTGCGGCGCATTTTCAACTACTGGAATGTATTGGAAATGTGGGTTGCTGTTTGCCCATGCTTGCATTTCATCATGAGCATAAAGTGCAGCTTGCTCACGTACACCCCAGTAAAATAATACAGGACGCTCACAGCCGATTTCAGCAAGGTGATCAGCCATTGATTTGGCATAAGAAAAACCTGTACCGCCAGCAAGTAGAATAATTGGGCGCTCACCCTCAACTCGCAACTGTGATACACCTAAGCCCACTTCAACATTAACTTGCTGTTGCTCTGTATGAGCTTGACGTAAATGGTCAAGCGCTTGCATTGCATACGAATCAGCGCCCGCGGCACCAATGTGTAGTTCAATTTGGTCAGTTTGCGAAGGGCGGCTTGCAATAGAAAAGGCACGCTTATCTTTTTCGCCTAATACAAGTTGCATATATTGGCCTGCCTCGAATGACACAGGTTGCTGTGGTTTCAAAATGACCTTATGTACGTGGTCTGTAAGCGGGCTGATCGCAACAACGTCAGCGAGTAATGTTTGCATAGTTTACCTTTATAAGCACAGAAGCAAATTCGGTTATGAATCGCACTCATAACCGTTAAATTTTGAGCAGTTTAACATAGACACAGCCTAGAGAATATCTAAGCTGTCCCATAATTCATCAACACGTTCTTTGATTTTTGGATCCATGACAATGGGCTCACCCCATTCACGATCTGTTTCGCCTGGCCATTTATTGGTTGCATCCATGCCCATTTTTGAGCCAAGACCAGAAACTGGCGATGCAAAATCTAAATAATCAATTGGCGTGTTTTCGATCATAGTTGTATCGCGAGCAGGGTCCATACGCGTGGTAATTGCCCAGATCACGTCGTTCCAATCGCGTGCGTTTACATCATCATCGCAAACAATCACGAACTTGGTATACATGAATTGACGCAAGAAAGACCACACCCCCATCATCACGCGCTTGGCATGACCTGGGTATTGTTTTTTCATCGTGACCACAGCCATACGATAAGAACAGCCTTCGGGTGGTAGATAAAAATCTACAATTTCAGGGAATTGCTTTTGCAAAATTGGCACGAACACTTCATTTAAGGCAACCCCGAGTACTGCTGGCTCATCGGGTGGACGGCCAGTGTAAGTGCTGTGATAAATTGGGTTTTCACGATGTGTAATGTGAGTGACCGTCATCACTGGAAACTCGTCTACTTCGTTGTAGTAACCTGTGTGATCGCCATATGGGCCTTCTGGTGCTGTTTCACCCGGCATAATGTAACCTTCAAGCACAAACTCTGCGGTAGCAGGCACTTGTAGGTCATTTGAAATCGACTTAACAACTTCAGTTTTACTACCACGTAGTAAACCAGCAAACGCATATTCACTTAGGGTGTCTGGTACTGGTGTTACAGCGCCTAAGATTGTCGCAGGATCGGCACCTAATGCCACCGATACAGGGTAGGGTTCGCCTGGGTGCTCTTTACACCACTCACGAAAATCTAATGCGCCACCGCGGTGCGATAGCCAACGCATAATAATTTTGTTTTTACCTAGTAGCTGCTGACGGTAAATACCTAAGTTTTGGCGCTTTTTATAAGGCCCTTTGGTAACTGTTAGACCCCATGTGATCAAGGGAGCAGCATCACCCGGCCAGCAATGTTGGATAGGCAGCTTTGTTAAGTCAACATCATCGCCTTCAAGAATAACTTGCTGACAAGGCGCTTTTTTTACTTCTTTAGCTGGCATATTCAGTACTTGTTTGAATACTGGGATTTGCCCTAGTGCCTCTTTAATGCCTTTAGGTGGCTCAGGCTCTTTTAGAAAAGCTAATAACTTACCAACTTCGCGCAGTTCACTAACATCATCTTGCCCCATGCCCATAGCAACACGCTTAGGCGTACCAAAAAGGTTGGCAAGAACGGGAATAGTGTGGCCTTTAGGGTTTTCGAATAACAGAGCAGGGCCTTCGGCACGTAACGTGCGGTCGGCAATTTCGGTCATTTCAAGGTAAGGATCAATTTCTTGTTTGATCCGTTTTAACTCACCTTTTTGTTCTAATAACTCGATAAATTCGCGAAGATCTTTGTATTTCATTATAGCCGCTTAAACGCTGAATAAACTGTCGCTATTATACTCAAAACCACTGATTAAGCTAATTTAGCCACGAAAGCTTTTGCTATTACTGAGTTAAGCTACATTGGTACTTTTTACCTTTTAAAATCAACATGGCTTCATCGCCTTTAGACCAAAACAGCACATTATCGGCACTGTATTTAACCCCTGAGCCGCTTACTTGGCGATTGAGTAAAAATTCACTCTCCTTAAATGTCAGTCTTGCTTCCTCATCATTGTATTCAACAATACTGGCGCTAAGGGTCTCATCGCACAGATAATTGCTTGGTGCACTTTGCTCAGCACACGCGCACAAGGTAACTAAAGCGAGCCCTAAGAGAAGTGGTTTAATCATAGAAACACCTCTATTTTTGAATGAGCTATAAGCCTAACAAAGAAAAATTAACCGTTGGTGAAAATGGCAGGATAAGTTATGTTGATAGTGTATTTAATGGGCAAGGAACCACCATGGCAGGCACAAATTTACTAACCTTACTTGATGATATTACTACACTTCTAGACGACATTGCGACGATGAGTAAAGTCGCAACAAAAAAAACAGCAGGGGTGTTAGGTGATGATCTGGCTCTTAATGCTCAGCAAGTCACAGGAGTAACCGCCGATAGAGAGTTGCCAGTGGTTTGGGCTGTGGCAAAAGGCTCGTTTATTAACAAAGCCATCTTAGTGCCCGCAGCATTATTGATTAGTGTTTGGTTGCCTTGGTTAATTACTCCGCTGTTAATGGTTGGCGGGCTGTTTTTGTGTTTTGAAGGTGCAGAGAAAATTATCGAAAAGCTGTTTGGTCATGCTCAACAAGAAGATGAAACTCTGGCTGAACAACAAGACTTACAAGAATACGAAAAGCAAAAAGTAAAAGGGGCGATCCGCACTGATTTTATCCTCTCTGCAGAAATTATCGTGATAACGCTAGGCACGGTTGCTGGCGCAACACTGGTGAATCAAGCTTTAGTGCTCAGTGTAATCGCAATTATTATGACCATTGGCGTGTATGGGTTAGTTGCCGGGATTGTTAAACTTGATGATGCTGGTTTGTATTTACTGCAAAAAGCGCAGCAAAGTGGCGGTAAAATAAAAGAGCTAGTGGGTAAGTTTTTACTTGCTGCAGCACCCAAGTTAATGCGCTTTTTAGCCTTTGCAGGAACGGTTGCTATGTTTTTAGTTGGCGGAGGCATATTGGTACATGGGATCCCCGTTTTACATCACGCCCAACAGGGTAGCACCGAGTTTGTTACGGATTTAGTTGGTAAAACCGGTGAGCTGGCTACGCCGATTATATTTGATGGTTTATTAGGTGTTGTTGCCGGCGTTCTCGTAGTATTAGCAGTTGAACTTTGGCATAAAATTCGTCATTAGAAAGTATCAAATTAACCATTTTTGTTGACTTTTTGTATATAAATTAGGGTCTTTGCTTTATTATTGCTCAGCTAAATATAACAATTAAATCGTTAAATGGAGTTAATCATGTCTCGATACCTCACTTTTATGCTGGGGCTAGCGTTATTTACGCTATCATTTACCAGCTTCGCTAAATCTGCAAAATTATCAGTAGAAGACTTTAGTAAAGGTAATGACTTTAGTCGTGTAACCATCTCTCCTGATGGCAACTACGTCGCTGCTATTAAAAAGCACGAAGGTAAAAATTCTCTCATCATTGTTGATACAACCAAGTTTGCAGTAACCCATGCGGTTGCATTTCCAGGCAAAGCACAAGTTGGCGAATACCACTGGGTTAATAATGAACGAGTTATTCTTGAAAAAGAGTATTTAAAAGGGTGGCAAGATACCCCTATTTATTATGGTGAGCTATTTGCTGTGAATGTTGATGGTAGCCGTGGCGCATATGTCATTGGTTATCATGGTGAGCAGCAAACTGGTACTCGGTTAAAAAAGCAAACACCAGTTCGAGGAACGTCATACCTTTTAGATCCATTACTTCATGATGATAATAAAGTTTTGGTTGTCACTTACCCATGGACTGCAACCAATGAACCAACTACCGTTGTATATGAAGTCGATGTTTATCGCGGCCTTCGCACTTTAATTACACGATCACCTGCACCTATGGGACGTTTTTTAACAGATCATGATGGTAATGTTCGTATCGCTGTATCAAGTGACGATTACCTCAACGCGACAATTCATGTTCGAGAGTCTGAAGGTGGTTTTTGGAAAGAGCTTGATGTAGAAGGTATTAACTACACCGATATTTCATTAAAGGCATTTGATAAATCTGGTGAGTCTGTATATGCCACTGCATCAAAGGACGGGGAAGCCGAAAGCCTTATTAAAATTAACCTAAAAACAAAAGAAGTGACGAAAATATTTCAAGATAAGCATGTTTCACCTTCACATATTTGGGTTGATGAAATCTCTAAAGAGCTATTTGCCATAGAAACTGAGGCTGACTACCCAAGTTATGCGTTTGTTGATAGTAATTCAGCAAAATCACAGCGCCTTAAAGATTTATTGGGCGCATTGCCAGGCAGTCAAGTGCAGTTAGTCAGCAGTACAGAAGACGATTCAAAAAATATTATTTTTGCATCAAGCGATATAAACCCTGGGCAATATTATCTGTATGATGCGAACACTAACAAATTACGTGTGTTATTTTCTACTCGTGGTTGGATCAACCAAGATGATATGGCACAAACCACACCTCTGCGTTTTAAAAGCCGTGATGGTTTAACAATTCTTGCTTATTTAACGGTGCCAAATGGCAAAGCTGATAAAAATTTACCACTAGTTGTTATGCCGCATGGTGGCCCAATCGCACGAGATTACTGGGGCTACGATCCAGAAGTACAAATGTTAGCCAATAAAGGTATGGCTGTGCTCAAGGTTAACTTTCGTGGCTCGGAAGGATTTGGTATGAACTTCCAAGAAGCAGGTTATCGTCAATGGGGACAAAATGTTCAGCACGACATTATTGATGGTGTAAAACTATTAATAAAAGATGGCACCGTTGATAAGGATAACATTTGTATTATGGGAGCCAGCTTCGGTGGTTACTCTGCACTACAAAGCGCGATTATCGAGCCGGATATGTTCAAATGTGCAATTGGCCTGATGGGGGTTTACGACTTGCCTCTTATGTATGAAGAAGGTGACACGCAAGCCCGAAGCTATGGTGTTAATTACCTAAAAACAGTGATTGGTACAGATGAAGCCGAGTTAAAAGCATTCTCGCCTGCTTATAATGTCGATAAGCTAAAAGCACCTGTGCTTATTGTGCATGGTGGTGAAGATGAACGTGCGCCAATTGAGCAAGCAGAATCATTAGAAGCAGCGTTGAAAAAAGCTAAGCATCCATATGAAATCACTATTCTAGATGATGAAGGCCACGGTTTTTATAAAGAAGAGCACCGCACTCTTTACTATAAAAAAGTATTGGCTTTTTTAGATGATCATTTAAAGCTTTAAAGAAAAGTGCCGGCGAGCAAGCTCGCCGGCAAGGATTTAGCACGGGAACGTAAGCGTGCTAGTGTGCAAGGTCTTCCTTCAAGTTATACAAACTCAAAAGATGATTCTTTCATCAGGCTGCGTAATCTCAAAAGCAGAGCAGGGAGAGTAACTCGGCTTTAAAAGAGTATAAATACTACGTCAGTACAAAGATGTTATAACATAACAAATTTAAAGTAAATAGTGAGAACCATATAATTAGGCTGGTTTCTTATGTGTGATATTTATGGGTAATAGATTATTGAGTATTCAATTTACTACAATCGTAACTCAAGCATAGCTCTGCGAGCTCAATCTTTGCTTTAGGATTCCCTTGTAAGGTCGCTTTGTTGAGCCAGTAAGCTGCTTTTTCGTTATTCACTTCTGTCCCTTGGCCATCACGATACATCTGACCCAAGTTTAATTGCCCCCATGCATAACCATCTTCCGCAGACAGAGTAAAACTTTTCAACGCTTCCTCGTATAGGCCATCTTTGAAGTAAGTAATCCCTTCCTGATTATGTTTATCGAGCTTAACGCCCGTATATAAAGGCTTAGGTCTAGGCGGGTGCATAACAAAACCACCAAATAAACTATAAAGCTCAGGTCGCATAATTTTATAAATGCTGCCTTCATCATAAAGCTGCTTTATTTGTGACTTACTGAAAGTCAGGGTTTTACTAGAAAAGTAATCATCTTGAACTAGCATGCTGGTGCGCATCGCAATCTCGATGTCTTTATTGTACTTGTAAGTGTAGTTAGCAACTCTAAAAGTCATGTTCTTGTCATCAAATTCAACGAGCTGAGCTACTTTTAAGTTGTTAATACGTTTTGGTTTGCCAGTAAATTTATCTGAATAGACAAAATAGGTATCAAATAACTTTGGCTCGTTTAAGTAAGTTTGCTCATTTTCAGTTTGTTCATTCGCACCGATTAATGCATTTGTTAATAGGTAAACGATAATGAATAGGCCAATAAAGTATTTTATAAACGACGCTAACTCTAAGGCGGGCAATGAATACCAAGGTGCAGGAGTAACATAGCCACAGTCATCACATTGTCTTTGATAATTAATAGAAAGTGGCATGATGGGCAAAATAGTAAAGCGCAAAACTTTACTCTGATTGCTTAAAGAATAATGTTCACTATGACAGTGAGGGCACGTTTTTTGTTTTTTATAGAAAACATCAGCTGCAGCGGTATTAAATAGAAGCATAGTTTCTTCCTGAAGGTTGCTATCAATAAACTAGAACAAATGCAGAGAGTTAGAAAGCAGCAAACTGTAAGCAAATATGAATTAAATATGCTGAACAGTGTTTTCGTTTAGAGAAACAGCACATTCTCTGCTATGATCCACAGCATCTTCGAGGATGTCCCTCAATTATCAAGTTTGGAATATTACTGTGACTGCTACTGCTTTTTCATCTTTGGCTTTGCCGCGAGAGTTAACCGATAACTTATCAACTTTAGGTTATACGCAAATGACGCCAGTGCAAGCGCAAAGTTTGCCAGTGATCTTGCAAGGCAAAGATATTATTGCCCAAGCCAAAACGGGGTCGGGTAAAACGGCTGCATTTAGTTTAGGTGTGCTGGCTAAGTTAAATGTGAAACGCTTTCGTATTCAGTCTCTCATTTTATGTCCAACCCGAGAATTAGCAGAGCAGGTAGCTGAAGAAGTTCGTAAGCTTGCCCGTGGTATTCATAACATTAAAGTTTTAACTTTATGTGGTGGTGTCTCTATTGGTCCACAAATTGGATCATTAGAGCATGGCGCGCATATCATTGTTGGTACTCCTGGTCGTGTTGATGACCATATTCGCAAAGGCACATTGCGTTTAGATGATGTCGAGACCTTGGTGCTAGACGAAGCTGACCAAATGCTAGACATGGGTTTTCAGGATACCCTTGATGCTATCGTTGAGTGCATTCCAAATCAACGCCAAACATTATTGTTTAGTGCGACTTATCCAAAATCAATTGCTGCGATAGCTGAGCGAGTGCTTAGCAACCCAGAAATGATTAAGGTAGAAGAAGAGCAAACAAAAAGCACAATCAAGCAATACTTTTACAAGCTAGATAATAACAAACAGCGCTTTAATACATTGAAGCTGTTGTTATTGAAGTTCCAACCAGAAAGCTGTGTGGTTTTTTGTAACACCAAGGTTGAAACACAACAGATTTGTGATGACCTTTATGCTGAAGGGTTTAGTGCTGTTGCCTTACACGGTGATTTAGATCAACGTGAACGTGAGCGTACTTTAATCCGCTTTGCTAATAAAAGCGCCTGTATTCTTGTTGCAACGGATGTTGCCGCGCGTGGCTTAGATATCAACGATATGGATATGGTCGTGAACTACCACCTAGCGCATGACCCACAAACCCATGTACACCGTGTTGGCCGTACTGGTCGAGCAGGTAAAAAGGGTATTGCATGTTCTATTTATGGTGAAGCTGAGCAATTTAAAGTGGCACAAATTGGCGACCACTACGAGCGTGACTTTGACCCTGAACCAATTCCGCCATTTAGCTTGCTAGAAAAGCCCGCTTATAAGCCAACCATGGCAACCATTATGATTGATGCTGGCAAGAAGCAAAAAATTCGTGCCGGTGATATTTTAGGTGCATTAACTGGTAAAGAGGGAATTGCCGGTCATCAGGTAGGTAAAATTAACGTACTTGATAATGTGGCCTTTATTGCTGTGGAGCGAGCTGCTGCAAAACCTGCATTACGTAAATTGACTGAAGGTAATATTAAAAAGCGTAAGATCCGTGCGCGACGTTTGAGCCGATAAATTGTTGAGTTATGAGCAGCTTGCTTTAAGTTGCTCATATTCGAGTTGTATTTTCTTAAACTCAATTGCACAGCCTTGGCGATCAGGGTGATGTTTTAATGCCAGTTGCCGCCATCGCTTTTGTAACTGTTTTTCTGAAAAGTCAGTAGGTAGCTGCCACGCCTGTTGTAATTCTAATAGCTGCTGCTGAGGTAATGAGTGAATGCCCTTGTTTGGGCTAAATGAAGAAAATCGCTGCCAAAAATCAGTTAACAACGCATCTATTTCATCGCTCGTTGTATCAAAGTTTTGCCAATCTAAATAGTAATCTCGTAGTGGGTCATGACTTTCTAATGCGTTACCTGTTTGCTTACTAACAAGTTCAATGTGAAGTGACGCAATCTGTAGCTGTTGCTCAGGTGCAAGTTGTGCTTGTAGTTGATATAGACCATTCATAACTAAAAAGTTGCGTTTAAACAGATCTTTTTGTGGGTCATTGTCTAATTGCTCTATTTTTCCTAATTCGCTAAGTGCGCTGGCAAGCGTATGAACCTTCCACGTTGCTTGTTCCAAAAGAAGGTAAAAAATCTCATCAATCAGTGGGTTAACCATTGTTCGCAAGTCTATCTTTAGTGTAATCTACATTGGTATACGCTATCACAGCTGTTTTTTTGAAACTACGCTAATGTTTTTAGATACTAGGGAATGCATTTAGCCGAGCTTAAATAACTTCATTTTCAGGCTAAGTTGATTTTAAGGGATTTCGCCATATGTTCACATCACTGCGTGTAAGCTTGCTCACTGCTTTATTGTTCAGCTGTAGTTTGTTTGGTTCGCAGTCTAGCTTTGCATCCACTTCGCTACTTGAGCAATTTAGCCAATCCGAGCAATGGCAAGAAAAGCAACAGCTTGCCAAAAAGCTGCTTAATCAAAATACGATAAATCAAGAACTAAGCCTCGATATTTACATGCAGCTTGCCGACTTTGCTTTAGAGAAAGGTAATTTCTCGGCGGCGGTAAAAAACTACCAATTGGCAGAGCAAGCTACAAGTTTTACAGCAACGCCAAATCGCTATTTTCGTAGTCTAAAAATGCAAGGCGTCACTTATTATTATCAAGGCTTGATGCAACAAGCGGTGCTTGCGTATAGCAAGGCATTAAGCGTTGCAGAAAAACTACCAGAGCCAATTGCCGAAGCAAACTTACTCAGTAATATTGGCCTTGCTTACTTTGATATGTTCAATATGGATCAAGCACTTAAATATTACAAAGAAGCGAAAGAAATATATGAAGAGCATGGTAGCGAGCAAGATAAAGCCGATATTTTACACAACATAGCGGGTATTTATATTCGTTTATCGAGTTATGATATTGCGCTAGATATGTATAGAGAAACGCTAGAGATCTTCCAAAAATTAGGCGATGAAGATGGCGTTGCTCAGTCGTATGGCAATATGGGAGTGGCTTACTCAGAGCTTGGCCAGTATCAACTTTCTTTACACTACTATCAGCGTGCTTTGCGCTATTACCAAGAAACGGATAACGCTTACTTTCTCTCTTCACGCCACGCTAATATCGCTAATGTGTATCTTCGCACCGGTGATTTAGAGCTTGCCTTAAGTCATGCAGAAAAAGCCGTTGAGTTTGCAAAAAAAATTGATAATAAAACATTAGAGTTGGCAGGCTTATTGTCGCAAGCAAAAATCGAGTTATTACAAGGTAAGCTAGCTGAAGCTGAGGCCACTCTAACTACCTCAGTTTTTATGGCTAAACAATATAAAGATGATTTGAGAGTACAAGACGGTGCTGGAATGATGGCCCTGATTAAGTCAGGTAAGGGTGACTATGCAGCAGCTGTTGCTAGTTTTGATGAGTTTGTTCGGGCTTTTAAAAGCGAGCAAAGTCTAAAATTATTAAAGTCTATGGGTGAGCTGCAAAGCCAAATCCAAGCAAGTCAGCTTAATCAAGAAATTGTTGAATTAAAGCAGTTACAGAATGTACAAGAGCTCGAAATGTCTAAACAACGTCAGTTGGGCATTATGCTATTTATCTTGTTTGTGATGATAGTAGTGACGGGGATTACTATTTATCGTCGTAACATCGAAAAAGGGGCAAAAGAGCAACTTTCGTTAATGGTTGCTAAACGCACCAAAGAGCTTGAAGAAACCGCAGATCAATTACGCAGCGCGAATGAAATTAAAAGTCAGTTTTTGGCAAATATTAGCCATGAAATTCGTACACCTTTAACTGCAATCCTAGGCCAAACCGATAATCTAATGAATGGTTATTATAAACCAGAGCAGTTAAACGATGAGCTGGCTGTTATTCAAAAACAAAGCGATCACTTAAAAGAGCTGATTAATGACGTACTTGATATCAGTAAAATCGAAGCTAACAAGCTAGAGTTAAGCCTAAAGGAAGGTGATTTAGTTCGATTACTTACTGATGTTCATTCTATGCTTAGTGGTCAAGCTAAAGATAAAGGGCTTTACTTTTCATTTCATAATGAGCTTGGCGAACAGTTTTACAGTCAGCTCGACTTTACCCGCATTAAACAGATTCTTATCAACCTATGTGCCAATGCAATTAAGTTCACTAATCAAGGTGAAGTAGAGTTAAAAGTCTATAAAGTTGAGCAAGGCGTATGGTTTCGTGTAACTGACACCGGTATTGGTATGAACGCTGAGCAGCTTAAGCAAATCTTTGAATGTTTTAGACAAGGCGACAATAGCATCAGCCGTCGCTTTGGGGGCACCGGGCTTGGTTTAAGCCTATCGCAACAGCTTGCGATGATGATGGGTGGCTATATCAGTGTTGAAAGTGAGTTAAATAAAGGCAGCATATTTTCGTTTTACTTGCCGTGCAAAGAGCATACTCCAAGCACGGAAACAGTTGAGCTTGCAAAGTTTGTGCAGCCAGCAACAAAAGGTTTGTCTGGTAAAGTGCTGCTTGCTGAAGATCACCCAGATAACCGCCGTTTAATTTCTCGTTATTTAGAGTCGATGGGTCTTGAGGTTATTGCGGTAGAAAATGGTGAGCAAGCTGTAGAGCATTGCCTCAAGGAATTCCCTGATGTGGTGCTGCTCGATATTCAAATGCCAGTGCTAGACGGATTAAATGCACTCAAGCTACTACAAGAGTGTGGCTTTACCCAGCCTGTGTATGCATTAACGGCTAACGCAATTAGCCACGAAATCGACAGTTACCTTGAAGCTGGTTTTACAGGTTACCTTGCTAAACCGATTGATAAAAAAGTGTTTTACACGCAACTTGCTAAGCATTGCAAAAAAGACAGTGCCACAAATAAGTCCCAGCATGATATGAGCGACTTAGTGGCAAGTTTTATCAATAGCTTTGAGCATGAAAGCGCATTGATACAACAGCACTTTGCAGCTCATGAATTGTTTAACTTACAGCAGGATGCTCACCGTATAGGTGGCGCGGCTAAAATGTTTGAGTTAGATGATGTTGCGATGAGTGCCATGGCACTTGAGTCAGCGTTAAAGCAAGATAAACTTACTGACTTAACGAGCTTAGTTGCTCAGCTACTTGAGCAACTACATAATGCATCGGTTGGTCAGAACAGTTCTATATCACCGTCTTGAATTTGCTCAACTTCTTGAGTCATTTCGAATCTAGAGCGATCAATACGCTGCTCTTGATCGGTTTCTGGGTGAGTGATCAGAAACATTGATAGTTTTTCATCTAAAGAGTGTGCAAGGCGTACTAAGTCTTTGCTCGATACAGCTTGTATTTGTGAACTTGAAAGTGCATCAGAGTTAAGTTCAACCATCGCATCTATACTGGTTTGTGCTTCATCAGACATTTGACTTTGCATGGCCACTTGCTCATGAACACTCTCAGAAAACGCATTAATTTCAAGCATCGCTTGTTCAATTTTATTTGTTTCTTTAGTTGAAGCCTCAGATAGCTCAACCGTGCGCTCGGTTTCTTTAAGTGCCGTTTGCATTAATGAATTTGCTTGTTCAGTACTATGCTGAATTTTAGAAACCATCTCACGCACTTCTTGTGTTGATTTACTAGTGCGGGCAGCTAGGTTTCGTACTTCATCAGCGACCACCGCAAAGCCACGCCCTTGCTCGCCAGCACGCGCAGCTTCAATGGCAGCATTTAGCGCAAGTAAGTTAGTCTGCTCGGCAATACTATTGATAACATCAATAACTGAGCCAATCGCATCACTATCTTGCTTAAGTAAAATAATCTGTTCACTCGTCAGGTTGATATTATCGGCAAGCTTGATAAGACTAGCCTGGCTTTTATCTGTGTCTAAACGGGTTTGTTGTACTGATTTAGTGGCATCAGATACTGAACTTAATATTTGTTCGAGACTTCTATCCAGCTCTTTAGATACTTCAATCATTCGATTGATCGTATTTGCTAAATCAATACCGTGGGCATCTTGGATGGTGGCTTTTTGAGTCATCGATGCATAGGTATCACGAAGTGCATCAGCCATAGGTAACAAGCGGGCAGATGACGAATATATTTCGCCAAGCATATGCTCAGCCATTGTCAAACCTGCGTTAAGTGCATGACACGCATTAGGCAACTCTCTGTCATTTTCGTCAAAGCGAAAAGTAAAATCGATACCTTTTTCAGAAGTAGTTTGCTTAACAAAGTAGCTTAAATGATCTTGTTGCTTTTTATCTGTTGTATAAACAAAAGCAATTAAAGCAAGCCATGGAATGATTACAATAAGTGTAAGCACGGCCATAGCAGTAGTAGAAATATCAAATACGGTAAAACTAGCAATACAACTAAGTAAGCTTATTATAAATAGAGCTACAGCTACTTTAATGCGGGTCATTGAGGAGATCCTTACCTTTTAATCCTATAATGTATAGAACAAATTTCTGTTAATTACCAATAAACTTATTCTGTAAAAGTATAACTTTTAAAGTGTTATGTCCTTAGTTTTAAGCAAAAAAAATGCCTGTATTAAACAGGCATTTTTTAAAACGAAATAATTTTTACTGACGTTTCATTGAGTCAAAGAACTCGTCATTGGTTTTGCTCATTGAAAGTTTATCAATTAAGAATTCCATTGCGTCAATTTCTGACATCTCATGAACGATCTTACGTAAGATCCACATTTTTTGTAGTTCATCAGGTTTAGTAAGTAATTCTTCGCGACGCGTACCTGAACGGTTAAAGTCAATCGCTGGGAATACACGCTTTTCAGCAATCTTACGATTTAAGTGTAATTCCATATTACCAGTACCTTTGAACTCTTCGTAGATAACTTCGTCCATCTTCGAACCAGTATCGATAAGAGCCGTTGCAATAATTGTTAAGCTACCGCCTTCTTCTACGTTACGAGCTGCACCAAAGAAACGTTTTGGTTTGTGTAATGCGTTTGCATCAACACCACCGGTTAATACCTTACCAGATGAAGGGATCACGGTATTGTATGCACGAGCAAGACGTGTGATTGAATCAAGTAAGATAACCACGTCTTTTTTGTGCTCAACCAGGCGCTTCGCTTTTTCAATTACCATTTCGGCAACTTGAACGTGACGGCTTGCCGGCTCATCAAACGTTGATGCTATTACTTCACCTTTAACAAGACGCTGCATCTCTGTTACTTCTTCTGGACGCTCGTCGATAAGAAGAACCATTAGCTCACAATCAGGCTGGTTATAGCTGATTGATTGCGCAATGTTTTGCAGTAGCATCGTTTTACCCGCTTTTGGCGGAGCAACGATAAGCGCACGTTGGCCTTTACCAATTGGAGAGGCTAAATCAAGTACACGAGCTGTGATGTCTTCGGTACTACCGTTACCACGCTCCATACGTAAACGTTCGTTTGCGTGTAGTGGGGTAAGGTTTTCAAATAGGATTTTTGTGCGAGAATTTTCAGGTTTGTCGAAGTTTACTTCATTTACTTTTAATAGTGCGAAGTAACGTTCACCGTCTTTAGGTGGACGAATAAGGCCTGAAATTGAGTCACCAGTACGCATGCTGAATCGACGGATTTGACTCGGTGATACATAAATATCATCTGGGCCGGCTAAATATGATGCTTCAGATGATCTTAAGAAACCAAAACCATCTTGTAAGATCTCTAGTACACCGCCGCCATAGATGTTTTCACCGCTTTTAGCGTGCGCTTTAAGGATGGCGAAAATAATGTCTTGTTTTCTTAAACGGGCTACGTTTTCGAGCCCCATGGACTCAGCTAAGTTTACAAGCTCTTTGATAGACTTGTCTTTTAATTCGCGTAAATGCATATTGGTGGGTTCTTTATTACAATTGTCATACTCAAAATCATCGTTTGATACATGAGTGAGGTTTGTTGGTATAACTAAGGATTAGTTGGCTTTATAAACTAGCAGGTCACTAGCAAGGCGTCCAGTCTTTAAACAAAATAAAGCTAAAAAAAGGGCAAAAAGCCCTTTTTTTATATTTTCATTAGATGTTGTTTTCTAAAAACTCTACTAATTGAGTTTTAGAAAGTGCACCAACTTTAGTTGCTGCAACTTGACCATCTTTGAAAAGAAGTAATGTAGGGATACCACGGATACCAAACTTTGGTGGTGTGCCTGCATTTTGGTCGATGTTAAGTTTACCAACGGTAACTCGGCCATCAAACTCGCCAGCTACTTCGTCAAGAATAGGGGCGATCATTTTACAAGGTCCGCACCATTCAGCCCAAAAATCAACAAGTACAGGTTTGTCTGATTGTAGTACGTCAGCTTCAAAGCTATCGTCAGTTAATTGAATAATTTTCTCGCTCATTGCGATCTCCGATTAGTTAGGCGAAATATTTAATGCGTATTTAAACACTCTTGTTTCTTATTGCAAGTTTAAACGTTATGCTTAAACGCTATGACTAAGACACATTTGACCGATAAAAAGTTTTCAGACTTTGCTATCGCACCGGAAGTGGTTGCCGGTTTAACCGAAAATGGGTTTGAATATTGCACACCCATTCAAGCTAAATGCCTACCTTTTATTTGTGAAGGCCGCGATATTGCGGGCCAAGCGCAAACAGGTACGGGCAAAACGTTGGCGTTTTTAACTGCCACGTGCCATCGGTTATTACAATCTAGCAAAGCATCTAGTAAACATCCAAGAGCCCTGATCATGGCCCCAACAAGGGAGCTGGCGATTCAGATACACAAAGATGCAAAAATTTTAGCGCCACACTGTAATCTTAACTTAGGATTAGTATATGGTGGCGAAGATTACGAAAAACAACGTGCACAACTAGAAAAAGGCGTTGATATTTTAATTGGTACTACTGGACGCCTTATCGATTTGTACAAGCAGGGCTGTTATACCCTTAATGAAATCGAGGTTGTAGTGCTTGATGAAGCAGATCGTATGTTCGATTTAGGCTTCATAAAAGATATTCGTTATATGTTTAGACGTATGCCAGAAACGTCTGAACGACTAAATCTATTATTCTCTGCAACCTTGTCATATCGTGTGCAGGAATTAGCGTTTGAACATATGACTAATCCAGAACACGTACAAGTTGAACCTGATGTAAAAACAGGTAAGCGTATTCAAGAAGAGCTATTCCATCCATCACAAGATGACAAAATTAAGTTACTGTTAACTTTAATTGAAGAAGAATGGCCAGATAAAGCGATTGTGTTTGCAAATACGAAACACAGTTGTGAGAATGTTTATGCATGGCTGAAAGCGGATGGTCACCGAGTTGGCTTATTAACCGGTGATGTAAACCAGAAAAAGCGTCAATCAATTTTGGCTCAATTTACCAAAGGCGATTTAGACTTTTTAGTAGCCACAGACGTTGCTGCTCGTGGTTTGCATATCCCAGAAGTAAGTCATGTATTTAACTTTGATTTGCCAGATGATTGTGAAGACTATGTACACCGTATTGGTCGTACCGGACGTGCTGGTGCATCAGGACACGCTATTAGCTTTGCCTGTGAACAGTATGCCTATAATCTCCACGAAATTGAGCAATATATAGAACACAGCATTCCATTATCACATTATGATAAAAGTGCATTGCTTGATGATTTAACTAAGCCTACTATTCAGAAAAAGCGCAACTATTCTACAGGCCCACGTAATCGTAATAACAACGGACGTCGACCAAATAATAGTTACCAGAAATCACGGTCGTGATAAACGACCGCCATTGAAGACTTAGTAGTAACTAGAGGTTTTTGAACGGTGGGGCAACTTCAACCGCAAAAAAATGTGTATGCAGTAATCGACTTAGGATCAAATAGCTTTCATATGCTGATCGCTAAATCGATTGCTGGCGGTCTACAAACGATCGGTCGAGTCAAACGTAAAGTAAGGCTTGCTGCAGGGCTTGATGAAAACAACGTCCTTAGCACTGAAGCCATGCAACGAGGTTGGGAATGCCTAGCCTTGTTTGCTGAACGTCTGCAAGACATACCACAGAAAAACATCACAATTGTTGCGACCGCAACTTTACGTCTTGCTACTAATGCTGATGTATTCAAGCATAAAGCTGAACAGATCCTTGGTCATAAAATCAATGTTATCAGCGGTGAGCTAGAAGCTAAGACAATCTATAAAGGTGTGGCGCACACTTCTGCTTGTAGCGGAAAACAACTGGTTATCGATATTGGCGGAGCCAGTACCGAGGTTGTTATCGGTCAGGGTTTTGATGCACTGCATTATAAAAGCCTACACATGGGGTGTGTTACCTTCCTAGAACGCTACTTCAAAGATCAAAAGCTCAGTAACGAAAATTTTGCTGCTGCAATTAAAGCTGCAAGTGAAGTGGTTGCAGAAATTGTCGATGAATACCAAGCAACCGGATGGCAAATTGCGAGCGGCGCGTCAGGCACAGTGCAAGCAATTCAAGAAATCATGGTTGCACAAAACCAAGATGAGCTTTTAACGCTTGATAAACTTCTCGCTATTAAAGAGCAATCAGTGCAATTTGAAACGATTGCTGATCTTGAACTTCCAGGCTTGAGTGAAGAGCGCCGCCTAGTATTTGTATCTGGCCTCGCTATATTAATCGCCTTGTTTGAATCGCTAGATATAAAACAAATGGGCCTTGCGCGCGGTGCATTGCGTGAAGGTGTTTTATATAGCATGGTGCCAGAGCTTCATAACAACGACATCCGCAAGCGCACAGTTGATGGTTTAATGAGTCGCTATCATGTAGATCAAAAACAGGCTTGTCGTGTTGCGCAACTTGCAGAGCAGTTAGCAAAAAGTGTGATGGGGCAGTGGCAATCAATCGATGAAAATGCAATCGCATTACTAAGGACAGTAGCAAAATTGCACGAGATTGGCTTACTGATAGAGTATAAGCTTTATCATAAGCACACAGCTTACATTATAGAAAACACAGATATGCCAGGGTTCTCGCAATCTGAGCATAAACTGATCACCGCTGTTGCTAATGAACATCGTGCTGATCTTATTAAAAACAGCTTTGCTCACTTAGGCTGTCATCAAGTAGTCGCAGAATGTTTAACAAGAGTGGTGCGGATCGCCGTGATCTTATCAATGCGTCGCCAAGATGATGTACTACCAGCGATTGATCTCAGTGTTAATGAAAACATCCTCACACTGACATTTGATGGTGATTGGTTAAAATATCACCCATTAATGGCCAGTGAGCTGCAACTAGAGTCCAAGCTACAAGCAAAAGTAGGTTGGAGGCTCATAGTAAAATAACGTTAAAAGGCCCTTAAGGGCCTTTTTTAGTGCTGTTTTTACCCGTTTCGTTCGTATTTTGCGCGAACAGTCATTTTTTTCATAAAAACTTCAAAAAACAGTTGATCTCAATTCGGATCTCCCTATAATGCGCATCCATCGACACGGCGGACTGCTTACAAACAAGCAAAACAACGAGTCGATTGAGTCAAGTAAAACTGAGTTTTGAAAAAATAAACTTTTCTCAAAATTAAGTGTTGACAAAAATAACGGCTTGCGTAGAATGCACAGCCCTTGAGACGCAAAAGTATCTCAAAACGTTCTTTAACAATATAAAGCAATCATCTGTGTGGGCACTCGTACAGATTGAGTTCTAACAGCAGATTCTAGTTCGCTAGATGACGCAAACAAATTTAGAGTCTCAATTGAACTGAGTGACCAACGGAAACAAGTTTACTTGTTTCAGCACAGTCAATTCGATATCGAAAGATATCAAAATTCAGAATTCATTGAGCATGTCCTTCGGGACAGAAAAAAACTTTTAATTGAAGAGTTTGATCATGGCTCAGATTGAACGCTGGCGGCAGGCCTAACACATGCAAGTCGAGCGGAAACGAAGAGGTGCTTGCACCTCTGGCGTCGAGCGGCGGACGGGTGAGTAATGCTTGGGAATATGCCTTATGGTGGGGGACAACAGTTGGAAACGACTGCTAATACCGCATGATGTCTACGGACCAAAGTGGGGGACCTTCGGGCCTCACGCCATAAGATTAGCCCAAGTGGGATTAGCTAGTTGGTGAGGTAATGGCTCACCAAGGCGACGATCCCTAGCTGGTTTGAGAGGATGATCAGCCACACTGGGACTGAGACACGGCCCAGACTCCTACGGGAGGCAGCAGTGGGGAATATTGCACAATGGGCGCAAGCCTGATGCAGCCATGCCGCGTGTGTGAAGAAGGCCTTCGGGTTGTAAAGCACTTTCAGTAAGGAGGAAAGGTTAAGTGTTAATAGCACTTAGCTGTGACGTTACTTACAGAAGAAGCACCGGCTAACTCCGTGCCAGCAGCCGCGGTAATACGGAGGGTGCGAGCGTTAATCGGAATTACTGGGCGTAAAGCGTACGCAGGCGGTTTGTTAAGCGAGATGTGAAAGCCCCGGGCTCAACCTGGGAACTGCATTTCGAACTGGCAAACTAGAGTGTGATAGAGGGTGGTAGAATTTCAGGTGTAGCGGTGAAATGCGTAGAGATCTGAAGGAATACCGATGGCGAAGGCAGCCACCTGGGTCAACACTGACGCTCATGTACGAAAGCGTGGGGAGCAAACAGGATTAGATACCCTGGTAGTCCACGCCGTAAACGATGTCTACTAGAAGCTCGGCTCTTCGGAGTTGTTTTTCAAAGCTAACGCATTAAGTAGACCGCCTGGGGAGTACGGCCGCAAGGTTAAAACTCAAATGAATTGACGGGGGCCCGCACAAGCGGTGGAGCATGTGGTTTAATTCGATGCAACGCGAAGAACCTTACCTACACTTGACATACAGAGAACTTACCAGAGATGGTTTGGTGCCTTCGGGAACTCTGATACAGGTGCTGCATGGCTGTCGTCAGCTCGTGTTGTGAGATGTTGGGTTAAGTCCCGCAACGAGCGCAACCCCTATCCTTAGTTGCCAGCGATTCGGTCGGGAACTCTAAGGAGACTGCCGGTGATAAACCGGAGGAAGGTGGGGACGACGTCAAGTCATCATGGCCCTTACGTGTAGGGCTACACACGTGCTACAATGGCGCATACAGAGTGCTGCGAACCTGCGAGGGTAAGCGAATCACTTAAAGTGCGTCGTAGTCCGGATTGGAGTCTGCAACTCGACTCCATGAAGTCGGAATCGCTAGTAATCGCATATCAGAATGATGCGGTGAATACGTTCCCGGGCCTTGTACACACCGCCCGTCACACCATGGGAGTGGGTTGCTCCAGAAGTGGATAGTCTAACCTTCGGGAGGACGTTCACCACGGAGTGATTCATGACTGGGGTGAAGTCGTAACAAGGTAGCCCTAGGGGAACCTGGGGCTGGATCACCTCCTTATACGATTTAGAACTTATTTGTTCGTAGTGTCCACACAGATGATTGTTAGTTAGCTAAACCGCTTGGTTTAACTAATTAATATGCTCTTTAAAAATTTGGAAAGCTGATATTAAAATTCTTATAGATAACATTGTTATTTATAAAGAGTTTTCAAAAGTAAAAAATATGCCATTAATCGAAAGATTAATTGGTATCTACTTTAGTATTCTCATCATTATTTGATGAATTAACTTCTGGCGAAGTTAACAGCTGTCACTAACAAAGACCCGTTTGGGTTGTATGGTTAAGTGACTAAGCGTACACGGTGGATGCCTTGGCAGTTGGAGGCGATGAAGGACGTATTAACTTGCGATAAGCCTAGTCAAGCTAGTAAAAAGCGCTTGAGACTAGGATTTCCGAATGGGGAAACCCACCTGCTTGCAGGTATCTTGCACTGAATACATAGGTGTAAGAGGCGAACGCGGAGAACTGAAACATCTAAGTACCCGTAGGAACAGAAATCAACCGAGATTCCGGAAGTAGCGGCGAGCGAAACCGGACCAGCCCTTAAGCTTATTATGTGTTAGTGAAACATTCTGGAAAGTTTGACGATACAGGGTGATAGTCCCGTACACGAAAATGCATCTTAAGTGAAATCGAGTAGGTCGGAGCACGTGAAACTTTGACTGAATATAGGTGGACCATCATCTAAGGCTAAATACTCCCAACTGACCGATAGTGAACCAGTACCGTGAGGGAAAGGCGAAAAGAACCCCTGTGAGGGGAGTGAAATAGAACCTGAAACCGTGTACGTACAAGCAGTAGGAGCCCCTCGAGGGTGACTGCGTACCTTTTGTATAATGGGTCAGCGACTTATATTTTGTAGCGAGGTTAACCGATTAGGGTAGCCGTAGGGAAACCGAGTCTTAACTGGGCGTATAGTTGCAAGGTATAGACCCGAAACCCGGTGATCTAGCCATGGGCAGGTTGAAGGTTGAGTAACATCAACTGGAGGACCGAACCCACTAACGTTGAAAAGTTAGGGGATGACCTGTGGCTAGGAGTGAAAGGCTAATCAAACCGGGAGATAGCTGGTTCTCCCCGAAATCTATTTAGGTAGAGCCTCGGACGAATACTTACGGGGGTAGAGCACTGTTAAGGCTAGGGGGTCATCCCGACTTACCAACCCTTTGCAAACTCCGAATACCGTAAAGTACTATCCGGGAGACACACGGCGGGTGCTAACGTCCGTCGTGAAGAGGGAAACAACCCAGACCGCCAGCTAAGGTCCCAAAGTCATAGTTAAGTGGGAAACGATGTGGAAAGGCCCAGACAGCCAGGAGGTTGGCTTAGAAGCAGCCATCCTTTAAAGAAAGCGTAATAGCTCACTGGTCGAGTCGGTCTGCGCGGAAGATGTAACGGGGCTAAACTATGCACCGAAGCTGCGGATTCAAACTTTGTTTGAGTGGTAGGGGAGCGTTCTGTAAGCCGTTGAAGGTGTACCGGGAGGTATGCTGGAGGTATCAGAAGTGCGAATGCTGACATGAGTAACGATAATGCGGGTGAAAAACCCGCACGCCGGAAGACCAAGGGTTCCTATCCCATGTTAATCAGGGTAGGGTAAGTCGACCCCTAAGGCGAGGCCGAAAGGCGTAGTCGATGGGAAACGGGTTAATATTCCCGTACTTGGTATAATTGCGATGGGGGGACGGAGCAGGCTAAACAAGCATGGCGTTGGTTGTCCATGTGAAAGTGAGTAGGTTGAGAGTTTAGGAAAATCCGGACTCTTAAGACTGAGACACGAGACGAGCACCTAAGGGTGTGAAGTTGTTGATGCCATACTTCCAGGAAAAGCCTCTAAGCTTCAGATTATACCGAATCGTACCCCAAACCGACACAGGTGGTCAGGTAGAGAATACTAAGGCGCTTGAGAGAACTCGGGTGAAGGAACTAGGCAAAATCGTACCGTAACTTCGGGAGAAGGTACGCTCCTATCTGTGATGAGACTTGCTCTCTAAGCGGACGGGAGCCGCAGTGACCAGGTGGCTGGGACTGTTTATTAAAAACACAGCACTGTGCAAAATCGCAAGATGACGTATACGGTGTGACACCTGCCCGGTGCCGGAAGGTTAATTGATGGGGTTAGTTTTCGGACGAAGCTCTTGATCGAAGCCCCGGTAAACGGCGGCCGTAACTATAACGGTCCTAAGGTAGCGAAATTCCTTGTCGGGTAAGTTCCGACCTGCACGAATGGTGTAACCATGGCCACGCTGTCTCCACCCGAGACTCAGTGAAATTGAAATCGCAGTGAAGATGCTGTGTACCCGCGGCTAGACGGAAAGACCCCGTGAACCTTTACTACAGCTTGGCACTGAACATTGAACCTACATGTGTAGGATAGGTGGGAGGCTTTGAAGCAGAAACGCTAGTTTTTGTGGAGCCGTCCTTGAAATACCACCCTTGTAGTTTTGATGTTCTAACGTTGGTCCCTAATCGGGATTACGGACAGTGCCTGGTGGGTAGTTTGACTGGGGCGGTCTCCTCCCAAAGAGTAACGGAGGAGCACGAAGGTTGGCTAAGTACGGTCGGACATCGTACGGTTAGTGTAATGGTAGAAGCCAGCTTAACTGCGAGACAGACACGTCGAGCAGGTACGAAAGTAGGTCATAGTGATCCGGTGGTTCTGAATGGAAGGGCCATCGCTCAACGGATAAAAGGTACTCCGGGGATAACAGGCTGATACCGCCCAAGAGTTCATATCGACGGCGGTGTTTGGCACCTCGATGTCGGCTCATCACATCCTGGGGCTGAAGTCGGTCCCAAGGGTATGGCTGTTCGCCATTTAAAGTGGTACGCGAGCTGGGTTTAGAACGTCGTGAGACAGTTCGGTCCCTATCTGCCGTGGGCGTTTGAGAATTGAGAGGGGTTGCTCCTAGTACGAGAGGACCGGAGTGAACGAACCGCTGGTGTTCGGGTTGTCATGCCAATGGCATTGCCCGGTAGCTACGTTCGGAACTGATAAGCGCTGAAAGCATCTAAGCGCGAAGCAGGCCTCGAGATGAGTTCTCACTAGACTTTTAAAGTCTCTGAAGGGCCGTTGAAGACTACAACGTTGATAGGCAGGATGTGGAAGTGGTGCGAGCCATTAAGCTAACCTGTACTAATTACCCGTGAGGCTTAACCATACAACGCCAAACGCGTTTTATGACAGCGTAACAGACAGAAGTTAAGTTACTAAAGTAGACATTTACTTGATATCAGAATTCCAAATTTTAGTTAATTGCTAGAGCGATTAACGAACCAAATTTGCTTGGTGACAATAGCGTTTTGGACCCACCTGACCCCATGCCGAACTCAGTAGTGAAACGAAACAGCGCCGATGATAGTGTGGCATTTGCCATGTGAAAGTAGGTCATCGCCAGGCTCCAAATAAGAGAAAGCCCGATTCGAAAGAGTCGGGCTTTTTTGCGTCTGGGAGCTTTCAGCCGTCAGACGTCAGTTGAGCTGTGGGGTTGTTTAGTAAAGAGTCACCCTCAGCAACAAACCCCGTAGGAGGCACTTCAGTGCCGAATCTAGACCATAACAAACACATTCATGGCTAAAGCCATTCCTACGTGATGAGAAGGTTAGACATTAGATATTAGATGTCAGTTGATCTACAGAGAATGTAGTACAGAGTCACCCACAGCAACAAAACCCCGTAGGAGGCACTTCAGTGCCGAATCTAGACCATAACAAACACATTCACGGCTAAAGCCATTCCTACAAGTACACTTTACCTAGAACCTAGAGCAGAGGGAAACGCAGCAGCAAACAACCCCACCGCGCGGCTGATCGCTGACGGCTGAAAGCTGATAGCTCTGTGTTGGGTTTCGCTGGGCTCTACCCAACCTACGCCAGTCCTCAAAACTTTACTCATGCAACTAAAAAAGCCCATACTCTTCGGTTTCTTCTGCTTCGTGGCGCATGAGGTGCTCTGGGCGGAAGATGGCACTTGGGTCTAATAATAAGCTGTGTTTATGCTTCATTTTGATTAGTCCCCGCATCATGTTTTTAGTTTGCGGATCAACATCAAAACCAACCGAGGTAAGTTGGTCTAACGGTTTGATGTCTTCTTTTTTTACGTTGATGTTGTCTTCTACTTTGTCGACTAGAAGGCCTATATGAGGTGTTACGCCGTCTTTTGTGGTGAAGATGATGATTGGCTTGTAATCAAGAATGATCTGCTCACGTGCCGATTCAAACAGCCTAATAAGTTGGTTGAATGTTTGGCGTTTTTTTTCTGCAAATAAGTTGATTACTTTGTCGTGAGGTTGGCTCTTTTGTAATTCTAATAACTCACCAGCCATGGCATGTAATTCACGGTGTGGCTTATCAAACTTGGCTAAGATACTTTGTAAGTCTTCGTTATCGGTTTCGAAGTTGTTATACCAACGACCAAAGGCACATTTGTCTGGATCTGTGGCTTTTGTAAAAGGCGCACCTGTTACTAAGCTATTTTCTAAGGCATCAAGCCAATCTAAATGGTCTTTCTCTCTTTCGACTAAAAGGTCGGATAATTCGGCATTGGTTTCTTTGGTTGAGTGATTGTTTAATACAATTCCTAAATCAAAGATAGGCGTTGGAGTTTCCATGTAATCTTTAACCCCAATGAAGCTTTTATTTTCATTTGGCAACGACGTTAAATTTCCTTCGTAACGCTCAGTTAGAAGAATATCGAGAATTTTTAGTGAAATGGTCTTTTGGCCAACTCGAAAATTAATCAGATCCATATTTCCCTCAAAGCCTTGTTAAGTTTCTATAGCATAGAACATTATTGTAATTTAGGCGTAGTTTAACCTAATTACTCTTAAAATATGAGCGGTAGATTTTTTTGTTATTTCCAGAAGTGTGAGTGTTAAATAGATCAGCGAAATCTGATGTGTCAGTAAAGAGGCGATTTAGCTCGGTCAGTAGGCATTGATTGTTTAATGGCGTTGGGCATTTTTGGGCCGCGCTTACGAGTGCAACAGCATTCAAATAACCTTCAAATATAATTCTATTTGCACTAGTGTGATAAGGCTCGATATCTTCAATAAATTGCTTACACCAAGGGTTTTTACAATTATTTGGGTCAGGTACCACTTCGGTGACCATAATGTTGGCGGGCTGCTTAATTCGCAGATATAAATCATGACTGGATACAAAAGACACAGAAGTATAGTCTGGGTTGAAGTTTTGTTTGTTTGCAGCATTAACAAATTCAGCGAGAGGCTCGTAGGTGCCGACCAAACAAATTGCGGTTGCATTACTTTCTTTTAGAAGTGTTAAAGCTTTTGAAATATCATCACTATTACGCTTAAACCGCGTGACTTCTACAGGTTTAATACCATGTATTTTTAGGGCGTTAACGAGATTGCTCTCTACCATATAACCAAACTCATCGGCTTGGATCATTAAGCCAATTTTTTCATGCTTACGCTCTTTAACGAGGTAGTTAATTTGCTCAATGGCTTCATCTTGGTAGCTAGCGCGAAGATTAAATACATTTGGCATTGAGCTGTTATGTAAAAAATCAGCCCCCGTAAACGGCATTAGAAATGGAATACGGTGTCTATCTAGCAGGGGCTTAATTGCATGAGCTGTTGGTGTGCCCATAGAGCCAAAAATCGCATGGATCTTTTGGTCAAATAGAAACTCGCGGGTATTCACTACGGTATTTTTTGGCTCATAGCCATCATCAGCTAAGATCAGATCGATACTTTGCCCATTAATACCGTTTTCTTTGTTGATTTTGTTAAAGTAAATATTACTGCCAAGCGCCAGTTGTTCACCTATTTGCTTAGCAGGTCCAGTCAGTGCCGTCGACATGCCGAGTTTAATGGTAGGCTGTGCGTGTTCAGCTAAAGCTATCTGAGATAGCAGCAAGGCATAAAAACATAAACACTTAATGGCTGTTATTTTGAAGTGATTTATAGTGAGCATACCAACCTTGCACTGCGGTTTTGAACTGTGAGTCTAAGTCTTTTTTACCTGTAAAACCGGCTTCTTCGATTAAGCTATTTACAGAGGTTTGCTGTAATACTAGTCGAATAAGGATGAATTTTGTATGTTCATCTAATAAATTTAGACTAATTGGTGTGCCCCAAATCATTTTCCATAGCAATGGCTGTACTTGGAAGAGGTTAATGTCACCGGTTAACAGTCGCTCAGCTCTTGCATCTAAGGTAGGAGAATAGTCACTTTTTGGTAAGCTTTTGAATAGCTCTGCAATAAGCTGCCAAGGAAGTGAGCTAAAGTGACCGAGTAGTTGCAAAGACAGGTCTTGCTTGAACTCTTCTATTAAGAGTGCTGCGCTATCTGTAGTTTGTTTATCTAACGCTTTAATCACTAAAGCAGCATGTTCAGCCGTTGCTTTATCGTGACCAAATCCAAGCTTAACAACATTAAAGCCATTACTTTGCCAAAACTTAACTAACGCTGCATTTGCGCCAAAGCTGGCACCAAAATAACTGCAATTGTTTAATTGGCTTTCGCAGTAGTTTAACAGTGCTGAGCCTATACCTTGTTGATGACACTCAGGTGCAACAGCTATTCTCACGACTCTCGCTGAGCGTTTACATAAGTCTTCTGTATATCGGCTCAATTGAGTCAGGGTTTGCGCCATTAAATGACCATGTGGCCTGCGCTTTCCTTTTATTACTTGCTCTGCGATGTCTGGTGTTAAGCCACCCTCAACAGCAATTAAGCAAACGGCTTTTAATGCATTTTCTTGTTTGCAGATCGATAGCTGTAACTCTGGGGCATCAAGCAATTGGCGTAAGTCATTTACAGTGGTTTGGTAATGAGCTAAAGCCAATAGCGCCATAATTTGGCTAAGCAGCTGCTCATCATCAATGAGTTGCTCTTTGCTTATGTTTTCAAATTGGTAAGACTTAACACTCTGCGTATCTAGGTACTTTGCATCGAGTAGTAATAGTTCGCGTAGGCTATTTTCGAGAGGGTCATGTTTAGCAAAACGAATAGGTTCATCCAGAGTAACGGCCTTTAGCGATTTATATTGGCTACGTAAGTAATGTAAAAAACGTAACGTGTAACCACGCCCATTTCCTTCATAACCAACCATAGTGCTAGCAAATACGATTCGTGGATAACTTTTTAGGATCTGCAATAGCATAGGAACCGGAATTGCCGCTGCTTCGTCGACAAATAACAGATCGCAGTCAGGTTTTTCGTTTAGCAGTGTATCTGGCGCAATATAGCTAAGGTTAGCTAGTTGCTTGCAGTTTTGCTCTTTGCTAACACCAAGCTCAGTGGCTAAATGCTTAAAACTTGTTTGTACGGCTTTGGCTTGTGTGGCACAAATAAGGATTCTTTTATCTTGAAGACTTGCTGCTGCAAGCCCTAAAGCAGCTGACTTACCACGACCCCGGTCTGCACTGATCACAAAAGGACGATTAGCGCGCCCTGTTGCGGTTTTAATAATTTGCTCAACACATGCTTGTTGTTGCTGATAATTTATTTCAGCAGTTGCTGGCGATACTGATTGGTAAGTAGGAAGCGAGTGCTCAGTAAAATAATATGGCTGCAACTTTAGCTTGGCGAATAAACGCTGATTAAAAAAGCTGTGTTTAATCACTTGGCCGTAAGAGGTAATACTTGTGAGTGCAGGGTCTTGCCACTTGCGGTCATCGGGCAGCAACAGTATCAGTACACCACCTGCTTTTACGGTACCGGCAAGCGCGGCGAGTTTATCGGCATATAAACCGCTAAAACCATCAAAAATTGCGTGTTGAAACTCTTGGCCAAGAATTTGGTGAGTATGTTTTGGAAACTCACTATTTGCTAATAATGAGCTGCTACTGAAAACATAGGTATTTTTAAGCGCTAATTGGCTTGCAAACTGGTAGCACCAAGTTTCGCTGCCTTGCACAATGACAAGCTGGCGATGCTTTTCAATCACCAGCTCATGACATAGTGCTGTTAAATATTCATTATAAGGCTTGAAGTCTTGCATACTGTGTTACAAGCCATTTGCTGCCTAGGTCATCAAAGTTCACTTGAATACGTGACTGTGCGCCGCTACCTTCGTAATTGAGTACGGTTCCTGCACCGAACTTAGCGTGTAATACGCGTTGCCCTAAGTTAAAGCCGCTATCTTCAAATGCTGCGTGTGTTACTGAGGGACTAAAACGACCTGCCGCAGGTGGCCTTGAAACCTGTGTTTTAATACGAATTTCTTCGATACAGTCTTCAGGCATTTCACGTAAAAAGCGTGATGGGCTATGGTATTTTTCTTGTCCGTATAAACGGCGGCTTTCTGCATGGCTAATATATAGTTTTTCCATCGCGCGAGTCATACCAACATAACATAGGCGACGTTCTTCTTCTAAACGACCAGACTCTTCATTACTTTGTTGTGATGGGAACATACCCTCTTCAACACCAACCATAAATACCAGCGGGAATTCTAGGCCTTTTGCTGAGTGCAGAGTCATCATTTGCACCGCGTCTTCGTGCTCGTCAGCTTGACCTTCGCCAGACTCTAGTGAGGTATAAGCCAAAAATCCCTGCAGTGGTGAGCTGAACTCTTCATCTTCAGGGAGTTCGTATTGACCACAAGCACTAATAAGCTCTTCTAAGTTCTCTACGCGGGCACGGCCTTTTTCACCTTTTTCAGCTTGATACATTGCCATTAACCCAGAGGTTTGAATGGCGTATTTCGCTTGCTCTTCTAAAGTGAGATCGCTGATCTTATCTTCGATATGCTCAACAAGTTCTAAGAATTTTGTGACGGCACTTGCTGCACGGCCAGATAAGTGCTGCTGCTCGATAATTGCTTTTGCGGCATACCAAAGTGGCAATGATTCATTGCGCGCGCAATCACGGATATGGCTTAGTGTTTTATCACCAATTCCTCGGGCTGGGGTGTTAATAACACGCTCGAAAGCAGCATCATCTTGACGGTTACCTACCAAACGTAAATACGACAGTGCATCTTTGATCTCTTGGCGTTCGAAGAAGCGCATACCACCGTAAATACGGTATTTTAAACCTTCTTGTAGCATTGCTTCCTCGAGTACACGAGATTGCGCGTTGTTACGGTATAAAATTGCGGCGTCTTGTAATGCATTACCTGCATTTAGCCAGCTACGTAGTTTGCTGCTGACAAAGCGCGCTTCGTCTAATTCATTAAACGCAGCGTAAACAGAAATAGGCTCACCATCATTGCCGTCCGTCCAAAGGCTTTTACCCATGCGTTCGGCATTGTTTTTGATCAGCGCATTTGACGCTTTCAAAATTGTTGCCGTTGAACGGTAATTTTGTTCAAGGCGAATAGTTTCCGCTTCGAAGTCAGTTAAAAAGCGTTTGATATTCTCAATTTTTGCGCCACGCCAGCCATAGATACTTTGGTCATCATCACCTACGATCATAATACTGTTGGTGTTACCCGCGAGTAGTTTTAACCAAGCGTACTGGATTGTATTGGTATCTTGGAACTCGTCTACCAACATGTGGGCAAAACGCTGTTGATAGTGACGTAAAAGTGTTGGGTGGTTCTTAAGTACTTCGTAGCAGCGCAGCAGTATTTCTGCAAAGTCGACTAAACCTGCACGGTCACAAGCCTCTTGATATGCAGCATAGACTTTCAGCATCATTTGCTCATTAATATCGTAGGCTTGAATGTCTTTAGGGCGTAGACCTTCATCTTTTTTCGCGCTGATATACCAACCAAATTGTTTTGCTGGCCACTTTTTATCATCGATGTTCATCGCTTTGAGTAAGCGTTTGATCATACGTTGTTGATCGTCAGAATCTAAGATTTGAAAGCTTTCAGGCAAGTTCGCTTCACGGTGATGGGCGCGTAAAATACGATGAGATAAGCCGTGGAAGGTACCAATCCACATACCACCAACCGGTGCTTTTAACGTTTCTTCTACACGTGTACGCATTTCTTTCGCGGCTTTGTTAGTGAAGGTTACCGCAAAGATGCTGTATGCAGAAGCTTGCTCCACTTGCATGAGCCATGCGATGCGATGAACAAGTACTCGAGTTTTACCAGAACCTGCACCTGCAAGTACCAGCATATTTTGCAATGGGGCTGCGACTGCATCCCGTTGTTTGTCATTTAAGCCATCGAGTAATTCAGAAACGTCCATCGTTACGCCTTTTCAATCTATAATGGGTGGAGTATAACAGGTGTTTATGCAAGGCTAAATAAAATACTGTTTTTATAAACAGCTATTTTGGCAAGTCATTAAAATTACGATATAAAAATTGTCAATTTGACCGATTTTTAGCAAAAAGAACTAAAATCAAAATAACGCTACTTTTTAACACTTTGATTTGTAAGTCATAATAAGTTGGCATAAAGTGTGATTATAAAAAGTATAATCATTAAAAACTACAGAGGTTAGTATGGCAGAGCAAGGTTCTGGCGGTAATGTAATCGCAGCAATATGTAATATCTTTTTTCCTGGTTTAGGACAATTGGTACAAGGTCGTTTAATGGCGGCTATTGCATTCTTTTTAGCATGGGTTATTAGTGGTGCACTAATTTATGTGGCAGTTGGTTTTATTCTACTACCAATCGTATACCTATGGGCGATTATTGATGCTGCACGCTTCAAATCGCGACTCTAGCTATTTAATTAGCACAAACACGAGCGCCACTTAGGCGCTCGAGTTGTTTTAAGACGACTAAACTCGCCACGTTTAGCTGCAAACGGTATAATTAGCAGATAACGTATTAAGAGTACCCTTCATGGAATATCAATTTATCCGCGATCCTATTAGCGGTTTACGCATTAAAATTTCCTCTGAACACGCCATCATAGGCCGTTGGCTAAACGAAGAAGTCGGAAAAGAAAAAATTGCGATGGTGCAAGCGTTGATCTCTGCTGTTAAGAGTAGTCATGAGTTATTAACCTTACAAGGTCAAGAAATTGATTTGATCTTAAGTAAAGATGAAGCGCTATTCGAAGCACATGCATTACATCAAGATAACGAAGACTTAGTTGCCTACCAAGATGATGATTTAATGCTTGAAGAAGAAGGCCTGTGCAGTGGCTGTGGTTTTGAAGATTTTGTTGATTTAATTGAATCTTGGCAAGAATTTACACAAGGCCGATAAGCAGAAGCATATTCTGCTTATCGGTTGCTAATTTATTGCTCACTCACTGATTTAACAGCGGCTAGTAATAAATCTTCTGTTAAGCGTACTTTGTAATTTGGGTTAGCGTATTGAAAATGAACTAACCCATTAGTATCTATTACGAATACTGCGGGTACTGGCAGTGCTACTTTCGGCTCACCTTCTAACGAGACAAAGTTAACCCCAAGCTTATTGCGGTAAATCTTTGCTGTTTTGTCATCTAAATAAAACGCTAAACCTAACGTTTGCGCCAAAGTAAGGCTGTCGTCAGAAAGCAATTGATAGCTAGGTGCTGTAATTTTTGTTTCAGCGAGTTTTTCAGGGCTGTCTGGCGAAACGGCAATTAATTGCGCGTCTAAGCTTGCTAATTCTTTCTCAATTTTTTGCACGCTGGCCAATTGTTTTGAACAATATGGGCACCAGCCACCACGATAAACAATCAGCACGGTAGTTTTCTCTTTAAAGCGCTCAGCTAGCGAGACGGTTTTACCATATTGGTCTTTCAATTCAACATTTGGCACCGTTAAGCCGGGTAACAACGGACTTACTTGCTCTGCTGACTCGGCAATATTGGTTGCAGTTGCAGCGATAACGTGGCTTGATAGTACAAACAGTGCACTAATGAATAGAGATTTAAACATGGGCTTCCTCGGTTATTTTTATCAACTGCAAAGATGACCTGATTGTTGCGGGATTTATTTCATCTTTACCTACATCAAACTCAAATTTAACTGTAGTATATAGGCAAATAAAAAATGCAAGTTGGGATAAAGAATGTCTGCTAATTTACAAAAACTCGTTGTTATGCTCGAAATGCAAAATGCGATGAATACCAAAGTTCATGAGCAATGGTTTAGCCAAGGTTTTGAATGGTATCGTGCAATTTGGGTTGAGTGTGCTGAAATGCTTGATCACTTTTAGTCAATTAATTTTTCACTAAAAAGTGAGTGTTTTTAATTTTTGTCCTAAGTTTGTTGATTTGTAGAGCTAAATGTTAGCTATAACCACTCATTTTTTACCCACTCATTTTTTTGATGCTTCACAGACTAAACCAAACTATTATGCTCACTAAATTCTAGTGACTAAAATCAAAACAGACGAGATATAGATGAAAAGTATAGAAGTAAAAATCCTCGACCCAAAAATCGGTAATGAAATCCCTCTTCCAGCATACGCAACAGAAGGCTCAGCTGGTGTAGATTTAAGAGCATGTATTGATGAAACAATTACTCTTGAACCAGGACAAACAGAGCTGATTCCAACAGGAATAGCTATCCACATGCAGGATAAAAACTTGGCAGCAACGATTTTGCCACGCTCAGGTCTTGGGCATAAACACGGTATTGTGCTTGGTAATTTAGTAGGTTTGATTGACTCGGACTATCAAGGTCAACTATTCATTTCTTGCTGGAACAGAGGCGATACGACCTTTGAAATTGAGTCAGGAGATAGGATTGCTCAACTAGTCTTCTTACCCGTTATTCAGGCTCAATTCGAGATAGTAGAAGAATTTAATAAGAGTGATCGTGGTGAAGGGGGCTTTGGTCATTCAGGGAAGAAATAAAACCTCCCGTATATAAAATATACAAATATTATTAACGCAAAAGGATGTCGAAGTGTCTACAGAAAACAAAGAAAACTATGTAGCAGATAAGCTTACCTATACAAAAGACAAGCTTGAGTTATATTTAACAAAACACGATCAATATATCCACTCGGATAAGTCTTGGCAGTTTTGGGCTGGAATAACATTAACTTTGTTGGTGACGGTTCTATCTTCTTCTATGGATTTGATGCACTTTAAACATCCCTTTGAGTTTTTGTTTGTATTGGGTCTAGCGTTATCTTTCTTCAAGTTTGTTCATAGTCTAGTGACGCACATAAAAAAAGAAGACCCTATAAAAAAGTTAAAAGAAACCTTATTCGAGAATTATATAAATCAGCCGGATAGAAATGCACTTTTTATTGTGAAAAGAGTTCACTCAGGTGAAGATCAGATTTTAGTATTTAAAAACAAAGCGTGGGGTGATTGTTATTTCTTGCCTTATGTAAGAATTAATAGGAATTCTTCGACGCAAGAATGTATCAGAAAACAAGTTGGAGATTTACTTGATTACCACGAGTCAGAAATAGAAATTAATCAGTTGTTAGACAAGCAAGAAATTACAGAGAAATTTCATCCATCTGAACGAGTAGTAAAAGAATATCACAGCTCTTATTTCCACCTTGCTGCAACGACTTCTTTAAAAAGTAGAGACATCTCAACATTGGATACATTCAAAGTGAGCACAAAAGAGTTTCAATGGAAAGCTCTGGAGGAACTTGAAGCAGATTTATCTACCCAGAACAAAAATAGGGATGTGCTGGACATGTTAAGGGACAATAAATCCGATTTCATTACCAATAGCGCCACATTTAAATGATTAAAAAGCTGGATATAATATGGAATATAACTCTAGTTTGCCCTTGGGATTGTGAGTTTTGTTGTACTGATGCAGTACATGTGAGCAATAAGTTTGGCGAGATTATTGCTACAGAACACTCTCTGACAAATGAACGAGTTGTTAACGCTAAGTTGTCTGATATTTTCAAAGAAAAATACCCTACGAAACAACCTACCCAATTTGATCTTGCTCTTCTTGATAGACAGTTAAGAGGAGTTGAGCCGGACTTAGAAAGTAAATTGCAGATTTTAAAGAATTTAGAGGGATATGATGTTTCTATAGATTTTGCTGGAGGTGACCCTTTATCTTGCTATGAAAATTATTTAGTAATAAGAGAAGCATCAAAGTTATTTGGAGCCGATAACATATCTATAACTTCTACAGGGTATTCGATAAAAAGGTATGAGTTGAGTGAATTAGCAGAGTATATCGGAGAGTATGAGTTTACTTACGATGAAAATCATACTACCACCCCCTGTACAAGGCCAAAAGGATACAATGTTTCAAATATCAAAATTGCAGAGCGATTTGCGCAAATTGGGATACGCACTAAAGCTCAATTACCTCTACATGTTGGGAATATCGAGTCTATAAATATTAATAAAATATATGCGGAACTTGATTCAAGAGGTATTGACGAACTTCTTCTGATGCGAACTTTTCCTGTTGGAAGAGGTATTAAGTATTTACGAAAAAATAACTTAGATCGAGAAGCATTAAAACACGCTATAAACAAGTTTACAGAACTTTCAGAACAAGGAAGTACAAAAGTCAGACTCCAGTGTGCTCTGAAGCATTTGACGAATTCAAATTTGGATTTAAACCCCTGCGATATGATGCGTGAATCTTTTGGCATTAATTATAAGGGAGAACTTTTGCTAAGTGCATGGGCAAACAATTCGGTAGGTCTTCCTCTTGGTGATGAGTTTGTCATAGGTTCTTTAGTAACAGATTCATTCCTAGAGCTAAGTGCTTCACCAAATTTTCAAGAACTAGAAAGTAAAATGAATGAAAATTTTGGTCACTGTAAAATCTTTTCTTATATGTATGGTGGTAAGACTAGGGATTCATTGTTTAAAACAACAGACCCCCTGTATATGTAGACCAGAACATTTATTCTTCAAAATTTAGTACCTCAGTCCACTTTTAACTTAAAAGTGAAACCAGTTTTATTCTCTCAATGAAAACATCATTTTCTCCAGACTTGAGGATGATATTTCCTAAAACTTGTGCGGTATAATATGAATACCCATCTTCACCATTAATAGACAGGTGATAACAAGAGCCTGACTCTTGCGGCCAAACCCAATACTTTCCACACTCTGAAAGTGTTGGTAGGTGAAGAGAACCGGAACTAAGTCGCCAAGAATCTCCATCCAAGTAGCCACCGCGCCAACTGCTGAATATTTTATAAAATGTATCAGCAGGTGTTGAAAACTTTAAAATTACCCAGCCTTGTGGTTTTACGATCATGATTCAACCTTATTTTAGTTGCTGACTAAGTTCGGCCAACTTAGCTTTTGAAGCTTGAGATATTAGGAAGGGTTCTATATCAGCAACTTTTAACGTTTCTTGACGATATTTTCCGACAATGCCCATCGACCATTTAGCCTTAGGTATATTAGAAACACTTTGGTGCGAACTTGGTTTTTTAGAACTTAGCCCTTTAGCCTGTGCTCCTTCAGACTCATCTAAGTAATGATTCGACAGCATATTCTGGATTTGGCGCTGAATATCTTCGACACAGTGGCGACCAAAAGTAATTTCATGCTTCTCAGGTAAAACATGCGTATTGCTCCGAGCGGCTTCAACAGGTGTCAGCTCCTCAGCATTTGTAGTTATTTCCTCATCCATTTTTACGATTTTGACTTTAGCTACTTCATCAGGGATATCTTGAACCATTCTCCTTGCATAATTCACCAGATTAGGTTCCGCTGGCATAAACATGAAGGCTTCTTGGTTGGGAGCATCTGTTTTTCTAAGAATACGGCCAAATATCTGGCGAAAGTACATTTCTGTTGTGACGTTTGTTAGGTTACAGCAAACCTGTAAACGAGGAATGTTAGTACCTTCACTGACCATACCTACACTAATGAGCCATTCATCACTGCTATTTCTAAAGTCTTTTATCTTATTGGAAGGTCTTGCCTCATTCGTTGTTACAACTACAGCACCTATGTTGTAGCTTTTTGTCATCAGCTGCTTAATAGCTTCAGCGTGCTCTATAGAAGATGCTACAACCAAGCCCCCTGCATTCCTGTTTATTTTTCTTATCTCATTGAATTTAATAATCGCTCTAGAAAGCACTTGGTCATTTACTATCTCGTTTAAAACGATATGAGAATATGAAGTGGCCTTAGCTGATAGCAAGGTATTGAAACTTTTGAATACTTTTTGTTTTTTATTTTTGGTGACAACAATTTTATTGTTGTCTACGGCAATGACCTGAGGAACCCTACAAACGTCATCAGCTATTGCTTGTTTTAAACCGTAAACATAGTCACATTGAATCCGGTTGTCTTCACAATAAGTTGAAAGAGCGATTGGCAACGAGTCCGAGCGCCACGGCGTACCTGTTAAAGCGATGCTGTAGGCTGCTTTCTCTCGAATGACTTCGATGATCGGAGCGCCCCAAGCATTGGCATCATGAGTTGAAGATCCTGCACAGTGATGAATCTCATCAAAGATCACGAATACCCTAAAACGATCAAATAACTTCCAAGTGTCATTATCGAGAGTTCCAAGTTTTTGGTATGTGAATGCGTCACCTAAAGAGCCAACTTTGCCATTAAATTCAGTTTTAAACTGTGCGGTGAGTTCATCACTAAAATCTGATGATACGATTGACGACGGCGAAAAACATAACACTAAGTCTATTAAACCAAGTTCATACATTTTTCGAGCTAACGTTGCCGACATAATAGTTTTGCCAGCCCCAGGTGTTGCGAGCGCTAGGAAGTGCTTTTTAAAATCACTGGAATCTGTTGAACTGGTGTATTTTGAAATTGCTGAGTTAATACACTCAGACTGCCAACTTCTTAATTTCATTTACTTTTTCTCTTTTAACTTTTTTAAAATCTCTTCAGTTGCAGCTATTTTCCCTTTTAAAATATGCTTCTGCTCTTTAGTAGAATGAATGAACTCTTTGAATTCGTCTGATAATTCTGGGTGCTGCTGTTTTAAATTTAGAAATGAATCTAGTGCCCCCATACACTGTAAAAGGTCAGCATTTAACGCGCTCAAATCGGAGTAGAGCGACTTAATTGTTTCACTTAATTTGCTGTTAGGTTTTGTAAAAGGTTGCTCTAGTTCTTCAGCTATTAATTCAGGATCAAAAGCTTCTGTTTTTGTAAAACGACTCTCTTTGCCATTACTGGCGGTCTTTTTAACTAACCACCCCTGTTTTACTAATTTGTGTAAGTCATCATAAATAAATTGCCTGATCTTCTGACTATCCAGCATTTCATCACTCATCAAAGCAAGGTAAGCAGTTCGAATTTCAGTGACTGAAAAACGATCAATGTTTTTCATGCTGATGATTGTTTTAATTACTGGATCTAGTTTCATTTCAAAATTATCTACATTAATACATAAAATATGACTAATAGGTCATATTTTATGTATTATATGGCATAGGTGAAAGATCCGCAATGTGGGAAGATATTCCATTTAACTGCGGAGCTTTTGGATGCAGCCAGCACTAAAAATTATTGGACTTAACATCAAGTTAGCAAGAACAAAAAGTGGCTTTAGCCAAGCAGAGTTAGCTGACAAATTGAACGTTGAGCAAAGTTATATAAGTCGCGTGGAATCTGGTTCAGTAGCTGCATCCTGTGAACGCATATATGAAATTATTCACTTATTAGGTTGCAAAGCTTCTGACATCTTTCCTGAATCAAAAGAAGTGGAAACACAATTTAATCGTACAGAACAATAATCTTCTCCAAGCAACAGGGAATGACGTATTAAGGATCTTGAAATGACAATTACCCAGATTAACCAAGACGAAATTAATAAAGCGGTATGGGCTGCTTGCGATACCTTTAGAGGTACAGTTGACCCTTCAATCTACAAAGATTTCATCTTGACCATGCTGTTCTTAAAGTACATCTCTGACGTTTATCAGGATGAGTACGACAAGCTAGTAGAACAGTACGGTGAACAGCCTGACTTAATTCATGCAATGATGGCAAAACAACGTTTTGTATTACCGAAAGGTGCAAGCTTTTGGGATTTGTACGAAGAGCGTCACAAAGCTGGCAACGGACAACGTATTGACCAAGCATTACACGCCATAGAGGAAGCAAATGGTGGCAAGTTAAAAAATGTCTTCCAAGACATCAGCTTTAATACAGACAAGCTAGGCCAAGAAAAACAAAAGAACGATATCCTTCGCCATCTTTTAGAAGACTTTGGAAAAGCAGTATTAGACCTTCGCCCAAGCCGTGTAGGTTCACTTGATATTATCGGCAATGCTTACGAATACCTAATCAAACACTTTGCTGCGGGTAGCGGTAAGTCGGCTGGCGAATTCTATACACCTCCAGAAGTCTCGGATCTGTTGGCGGCAATACTTGATCCGCAAGAAGGTGATCAAATTTGTGATCCCGCTTGTGGTTCAGGATCGCTTTTAATGAAGTGTGGACGAATGATCAGGAACAACTTCAATGGATCGAAAAAGTACGCACTTTTTGGGCAAGAGGCGATAGGTTCTACTTGGGCACTTGCCAAGATGAATATGTTCCTTCATGGTGAAGATAACCACCGTATTGAATGGGGCGATACCATTCGTCATCCAATGCTACTCGATAAAGAAGGTACGGGGTTATTGCATTTCGATGTTGTAACTGCAAACCCGCCATTTTCACTCGACAAATGGGGTTTTGAAGGTGCTGCTAATGACGAGTTTGGCCGCTTCCGCCGTGGTGTCCCACCTAAAACCAAAGGTGACTATGCGTTCATCAGCCATATGATAGAAACGCTTAAACCAGAATCTGGGCGCATGGGGGTGGTAGTTCCTCATGGTGTACTTTTTAGAGCATCAAGTGAAGGGAAAATCCGTACACAACTTATTGAAGAAAACCTACTCGATGCAGTGATTGGCTTACCAGAAAAACTATTCTTTGGCACAGGTATTCCAGCGGCAATCCTAATCTTCAAAAAGCATAAAACCGATAATAATGTGTTGTTTATTGATGCCAGCCGAGAGTTTAAGTCTGGTAAAAACCAAAACCAGTTAACTAAAGATAATATCCAAAAGATTATCGACACCTACAAAACCCGTGAAACAGTTGATAAATACGCTTACTTAGCAACACTAGATGAGATTAAAGAAAACGACTTTAACCTTAATATTCCACGTTATGTAGATACGTTTGAAGAAGAAGCTGAGATTGATTTAGTCGCTGTTCGGGCTGAGCGTGTGCAACTGAAAAATAGGCTGCAAAACCTTGAAGCAGAAATGGAAAGCTACTTAAAGGAGTTGGGTTATGGTGCCTAATGGATGGACATTAAATAACTTCAATTCTGTAGCAGAATTAATTCATGGTTTTCAATTTAGAGAACATCACTTTTCTGAATCTGGTGTGCCGATAGTAAAAATTGCGAGCATTTCACATCTTCGTGGAGTTAGTCTTGAAAAATGTTCCTATATTTCAGAAGAACTAGCTAGTGAATTTTCCAAATACCAAATAGAAGCTGGCGATGTCTTAATGGCGTTGACTGGTGGTACACTAGGTAAAACCTGTAAGGTTCAAGAAGACATTGAGTTATGTTTACAAAACTACCGAGTAGGTAATTTTAAACCTAAACCTAATTTTTTGGATAAAGATTTTCTTTATTATTTTCTTATTTCTTTCACTGTTCAAAAGAGAATAGAAAATATAGTCAATGAGGCTGCTCAACCAAATGTTGGTAAGGCTGATTTTGATAAAATTAAAGTATTAACTCCACCACTACCAGAACAACGCAAAATCGCTAAAATCCTATCAACTTGGGACAAAGCGATTAGTAATATCGAGCGTCTGATCGGCAACAGTAAACTGCAAAAAAAAGCACTAATGCAACAACTGCTCAATGGTAAAAAACGTTTACTTGACGAATCAGGTAAAGAATTTAAAGGTGATTGGATCGAAACCAAGTTAGGAGATGTGTTAAAAATTGGCGGAGGGAAGGACTATAAGCACTTATCAGAAGGTAATGTACCAGTTTACGGCTCTGGGGGGCATATGCTGTATGTTTCCGATTACTTATATGACGGAGAAAGTGTTTGCATAGGCCGAAAAGGTACAATTGATCAGCCAATGTTCTTAAGTGGTAAATTTTGGACAGTTGACACTTTGTTCTATACGCACAGCTTTAAGAACACAATTCCTAAATTTATCTACCAGTATTTTCTGACCATACATTGGAGAAGATATAGTGAGGCTAGCGGCGTTCCTAGTTTGTCTAAATCAATCATCGAAAAGATTAAAATAAAGTTACCGCCATTAATTGAGCAACAAAAAATAGCTCAAGTGCTAACGAATGCGGATAAAGAAATCGAATTATTAGAACAACAACTAGCAGATTTAAAACAAGAGAAAAAAGCGTTAATGCAGCAGTTAATAACGGGCAAGCGCAGAGTAAAAGTTTAGTATCAAGGAGTATTTATGGAACAGAATAACAATAACAGGGAAGTTACTCCTTGGGAAATCACGCTTAAAGTCTTTGAAGATAAAGAGCCTCGACATTTTGTTCAGGATGGCACAAAACTTTTCCTTGAAGGTTCAGGTGAAGATGAAGGTGTTTGTAGCACTCAATTTAGGCAGGATGTAGAGCCGTGGTTGACGGCATTATTTCAAAACGAGCATCTTAATCTACTCGCTGGTAGCGGTTTAACCTGCGCAACAGCTTATCTTGCTTCACAACAAACTGGGGCCAATATGGAGGAAGCAGACTTTCCTACATATCCGCACAAAGACACTTTATTAAAAGCTGTTGACACCTCTGCCAAAAATGCTGGCCGTGATAAAGCCAATATAGAAGATCAGATTCGAACAGCAAACAAGCTATTAGAAGGTTTAGAAATTCTAGAGCACGATGGAAATGAATACGGCTATAATGGCTTAAAATCTGATATAACCAGCATATTATCCAATCTCATCAATAGTGTTCTAGCAACTGAGACGTTAATTGATTCTGCACCAACCCCCTTAAAATCACCTGAAGATGCAGCAAGATACCTAATGTCATTTCTGCTTAGTTTCGCAAGCAGAACAGCAAGCAGAGATAGGCTACATATTTTTACAACAAACTATGATCGGGTGATCGAATGGGCTGCTGATATGGCTGGTATTCGATTAATGGATCGCTTTGTTGGCACTCTTAGTCCCATTTTTAGATCTTCTAGATTAGAACTTGATATGCATTATAACCCTCCAGGAATACGTGGAGAGCCTAGATATCTTGAAGGGTTAGCAAGATACTCGAAGCTGCATGGCTCACTAGATTGGCATTATCAAAATAGACATGTAAGAAAGGTAGCTATTCCGTTCGGTGCTCAGTCATTTGAGCCATATATCAGTGACGCTGCTGGTTGCTTGATCTTCCCTAATTCAGCCAAAGACCGTGAGACATCAGAATTCCCTTATGTAGAACTATTTAGGGACTTTGCTGCGGCGACTTGTAGACCAAATACTGTGCTAGTTTGTTACGGTTATGGCTTTGGAGATGAACATATTAATCGAGTAATCGAAGATATGCTTACCATTCCTTCAACACATTTGGTCATTATATCAATGGATAATGCAGGAAGTCGCATATCAAACTTTTATGAAAGAGTTGGCCGAGCAGATCAAATATCACTGATGATAGGTGCTCCATTTGCAGATATTGTAAGTTTAGTTGACAACTTCCTACCAAAGCCTGCGATTGATTTAACAACTCAAAAAGTACAAGAAATCATAACTTCCAGAGGCTGGGAAAAGCCTGTGCCTGACAATCATTTGCAAGGTGAGTAACCATGATCTCTCCTATGGAAAACTTGGCAAGATTACAAATAGGCACCGTTGACTTTGTAGCCCCTGATGAAATCAAAGTATTACTTGATCTTGATGCTCCTCAGTCTGTAGCAATGAATGCAGGACGGCCAAGACCATTCCCACGTATAAACGGTTTCGTTTTGTTACCAACTGAAAATGGATTTATTGTAGGTCAGGTGACTTGGTTAGCGGTTGAACACTCCTCTTTTCCTAAACGAAAAGGGATGCAAGATTTCGGGCTTATAGATTTACCCTTTCCGCTAAGGAAAATGAGTATTAGCTTGCTTGGAACACTCGTCAATGAGAGCACACGAGAGGAGGCTAAGTACAAGTTTAAAAGAGGTGTTCACACATTCCCTAGTTTAGGTGACCCTGTTGTTATTCCTGATGCAAAACAATTGCGAGCAATTGTCGAGTCTGGCACTGATGGTAGAGTTTTAATCGGCCACTGTCCATTAGCGGACAATGCCGAAGTTAGAGTAAATCCAGATAGAATATTTGGCCGTCATTTAGCTGTACTTGGGAATACAGGTAGCGGGAAGTCATGCTCAGTAGCAGGATTAATACATTGGTCTTTAGATGAAGCAAAAAGGCTTACAGGAGATAAGAACCCTAACGCAAGGTTTATTGTACTAGATCCAAACGGTGAGTATTCAGAAGCCTTTAACAACCACAAAGCGCGTGTATTTAAAGTTGAACCTAATGAAGAAGCAGAAGAGTTACTTCTAAATGTGCCTGCGTGGTTGTGGAACAGTTCAGAATGGTCAGCGTTTACGCAAGCCAGTGGACGTGCTCAAAAACCGCTTTTAAGAAGAGCTTTAAGAGAAGTTAGAAGTGGCGTTGTAGAAGACGATTCTCATGACTTTAAGTTAAGAAGGCGATTATCTAGTGCATGTATTATGTTGCGAGCGGAAATTAGAGCGGGAAATAATTATCAAGGATGGAAATTTTCGCCAAAATTAGTCGCGTTATCTGAAGATATACAAGCTTGGATGGCTGAGCACGCTAATTATGCAAATGAGTTACACGCAAATCACCAATGTGTTGAACAGATTCTTGCTAATAGAAAAAGACCAAACAGCCAATATTATAATGATTTTAGCCAAACGGATATTGAAAGTATCATTGCATCAATTTGCACCACGCTTGCTTTATTAGGTGGAATGGTTTTTCAAAGTGGGCCGTCTGAAGACGCTCCCCTGCCATTTATTGGAACAGATTTTGTTGACCACATCGAGACTTTAGCAGAGCAAGAAACAAGCCCACAGTTTTTCGATTATTTGATAATGCGAATACGTATGATGCTTTCAGATAAACGAATGCTCTCTGTTGCAGGTAACGATAAAGTTTCGTCTTTAGACGGGTGGCTAACAGACTTTATTGGTGAAAATGATGCGAAAAATGGCTGTGTTTCTGTAATCGATTTATCTTTAGTACCGCAAGAAATAGTACATATTGTCACTGCGGTAATATCTCGGCTCACATTTGAAGCTTTGCAACGATACAGACGGAATCACAATGACTCCAAAGTATTACCGACATCGCTTGTTATGGAAGAAGCCCATAATTTCATTAAGCGCTATCGCGACGACTCTGAAGAGGCAACAGCATCTTCTATGTGTTGCCAAGTATTTGAAAAGATTGCGCGAGAAGGCCGTAAGTTTGGTCTAGGGCTTGTACTTTCTTCTCAAAGACCATCAGAGCTGTCTCCCACTGTTTTATCTCAATGCAACACGTTTTTACTACATAGAATAACCAACGATAAAGATCAGGAAATGGTTGCTCGATTATTACCTGATGGATTGCGAGGTTTAATTCGAGAAATCCCTGCATTACCTTCTCAACACGCATTTTTAGTTGGTTGGGCTGCCGAACTACCTATTCTCACTAAAATGAAGTCGTTACCAGATAATCTACGCCCAACATCTGATGACCCTGATTACTGGAACGTTTGGACGAGAACTAATGATGAAGGTGAACATGAAGATCGTTTTGTCGATTGGAAAGAGGTTTCTGATGAGTGGCAAGAAGTTGATTTAGGTGAAGATGATCATCAAGGAGCTGAAATAGATGCAGAATAAAACGGCCAACTTCAAAGAAGAGTTCAGCTCAAAAATACCTGCCATGATCTTGCTGACAAAACTAGGCTACGAGTTTATCTCGCCAAGTGAATGTGAACAGCTTCGTGGAAATAAGGTTGCATCTGAAGGGAAAACTACATCACAGGTTATGTTAATACCTGTTATGAGGGAGTTTTTATCAAAGCAAACATACATGTTCGCAGGAAAGCCTCAAAAACTGTCTGAGGCCGCGATTGATAAAATCATTCACCAGCTTAGCCCCGCAATGAATGAGGGGCTAAAAAGCGCCAATGAGAAGCTGTATGAAGCCTTGTTGTATGGCGTTGGCGTAACAGAGTTTATTGATGGCAAGAAAACCTCGCCCACAATTCAGCTTATTGATTGGCAGAACCTAGAGGGAAACTATTTCCATTTCACTGAAGAAATGACAGTTCAAAATGCTGAAGGTACTGGTAACAGAAGACCAGATATAGTTTGCTTTGTTAACGGCTTACCACTGGTAGTTATTGAAGCTAAGCGGCCTGATTCAAAACATGAAGGTAAATCTACCTGCTCTGAAGCGATATCTCAGCATATTCGCAATCAAGGTCAACAAGAAATTCCACACCTTTATGCTTATAGCCAGCTACTTCTCTCTATTAATGGTCATGAGGGACTTTACGGCACATGTGGAACAATAGATAAGTTCTGGGCTAAATGGAAAGAAGAAGAAATCATTGAAGCTGAGTTTGTACGGCTAAAAAATAACGAGCTTGAAAAAGGCAAGATAGACAAACTATTTGCTCACCGCAACCCTGCTGAGAAAGATGAGTACCTGACACTATTGGCTTCTGGAGAGCTGGCCGTTACCGATCAAGATAGGCTTGTCATTAGTTTATTAAGACCTGACAGGCTTTTAGAAATGGTTCGTCTATTTACTTTATTCGATAAGAAAGCGGGAAAAATTGTCGCTCGTTATCAACAAGTGTTCGGCATTAAAGCTCTGATAGAAAGGATCAGTAATTATGACGATACAGGAGCACGCGAAGGTGGCGTGATTTGGCATACTACAGGCAGTGGCAAGTCATTCACTATGGTGTTTTTGTCAAAAGCGCTGATTTGGTTGCAAAATTTAGCCAAATGTAGAGTGATTATTGTTACTGACCGTGTTGATCTGGAAGATCAGTTAAGTCGAACTTTTGCTTCTGGTGGAGCACTTACGGATCGAGATCAAAAAGACGCAATAGCAACGTCAGGCGAACGGTTGGCACAGCAGATAGGTAAAGGAAACGAGCGCGTTATTTTCTCAATCATCAACAAGTTTGGCTCAGCCATTAAGCATAAAGACTGCTATAACGACAGTCCCAACATTATCGTTCTAGTTGATGAAGGACACCGCAGTCAAAACGGTGAAAACAACGTGCGTATGCGACAAGCGCTACCAAAGGCTGCATTAGTCGCTTTTACTGGCACGCCGTTATTAAAAGACGACAAGACAGAGAATAAGTTTGGCAAAATTATTCACTCCTACACTATGCAGCAGGCAGTTGAAGACAAAACTGTCACGCGGTTGTTGTACGAGGAAAGAATTCCAGAACTGAACATTAATGACAAAGCTATTGATGCTTGGTTCGAGCGTATGACTAGTACCCTTACAGATAAACAACGAACTGATCTTAAAAAGAAGTTCGCTCAAAAGGGACAAATTTATCAAACCGAAGGCCGTATCGAATTGATCGCGCATGACATATCGGATCATTTTCAGAACTTTAAACAACAAGGATTAAAGGGACAGTTGGCTTGCGACTCTAAAGCCTCTGCAATTCGATATAAGAAGATTTTGGATGATATTGGCAAAGTAACTTCTGTTGTTGCAATGTCGCCGCCTGATACACGTGAAGGCCATGAGGCAGTCGATCAAGAAAGCAAAGATGTTGTTCAGAATTGGTGGAAAGCTAATGTCGGTAAAGAGGATGAAAAATCCTATACCAAGGCCATTATTGAAGACTACGGCAGAGAAGACGGCCCTGACTTAATGATAGTAGTTGATAAGCTCCTTACAGGCTTCGATGAGCCTAAAAATACCGTGTTATACATAGATAAACCGCTTAAAGAGCATAACTTGATTCAAGCGATTGCTCGTGTGAACCGCCTGCACAGTAAGAAGCAGTTTGGCTACTTAATTGATTATCGAGGTATTTTAAAAGAACTAGATACGACGATAGAGAAGTACCAAGATTTAGCAGAAAAAACCCAAGCTGGTTTTGATATTGAAGACATCAAAGGCTTATATAATCGCATGGACACTGAGTACAAGAAGTTACCAGGTTTACATGCTGATTTGTGGGCGATATTTTCAGAAGTAAAAAACAAACAAGATGGCCCAGCGTTAAGACAAGCATTAGCACCTAAAGTACAAGATGTTAGTGGCGAATTAGTTGATACCAATTTAAAACAACGTGATGACTTCTACGCTGCACTGACTGCATTCTCAAACTGTATGAAGGTAGCATTGCAGTCGGCAAGTTACTTTGATGATAAGTCATTTGATAGCAAACGCGATCTGTATAAACAAGATCTAAAAATGTTTGTAGGCTTACGTAAACAAGTACGTGAAGATGCTAATGAAACAATCGATTATGATCAGTACGCTGAAGACATAAAAAGCCTACTAGATAAGCACATTGCAGGTGTTGAAGTAAAAGAACCAGATGGCGCTTACCTTGTTGGCAACCTTGGCAAAAACGTGAAACCTGAGGATATGACAGATGACGAGGCCAGAAACCAAACGGATAAGATCACTGGTCGAATTACAAAGATGATCGAACAAGATCTCGCTGACGATCCATTTGCGCAAGAATACTTTTCTAAACTTCTTAAAAAAGCGATTGAAGATGCAAAGGCTATGTTCGATGCGCCTGTTAAACAGTACATTTTGTTTGCTGATTTTGAGCAAGAAGTCAAAGAGCGCAAAGTAGCGGATACCCCATCCGTATTTCATGATGACGAAGGTAAGCTTAATAAACATGCACAAGCATACTATGGCTTGTTTAAATTTTTGTTCGAAGATACATACCTTGTAGAGCAAGGCTTGGATAATGAAAAGCTCGTTCAAATGGCATTCAGTATTGATCAAGTTGTTACAACGGCAGTCGCTGAATTCTCCATTAACCCTGCTGAAATTGAAAACGCAATCAGTATGAAATTACTGCCAATGCTATTTGCTGACTTAGGTATTGATAAAGCGCAGCAGCTTATCGAAGAGGTGTTGAAAATTACACGCCTCGGTTTGGCTAGAGGTTAGCCAAATAGTGACAAGTAAATCAATCGCAGCGGAAATTAACACGACAACAGCAGAAAGAGGCTGTTTCATCTATGGTGCGGAAACAATCCACTATGACATCATTCGCAAGGCTGAAAATGCTAAATCGCAGCATAGCAGAACACAGGCTCGTAAAGTCGTTATAAAAGTTCATCCTGATCAAAGAGTCGTAGCAACAGTTCCGTTTGATGCATCCGATGAATCCATCAAGAATGCAATGATCAAACGTGCTAGATGGATCTGGGAAAGTATAACTGAATTTGCTTCTCAGAATGAATATGTGATGCCGAGACAATACATAAGTGGCGAAACTCAGTTCTATTTGGGCAGGCGTTACGTTTTAAAAGTAGTTTTCGATGTTGAGCAAGTGCCAAATGTTAAGCTTCATCGAGGTAAATTTACCGTTACTCTGAAAAAAGATTGTGATGATCGAGTGGTTAAAATTAAGGCACTTTTAGACCGTTGGTATGCACGAAAAGCAGAGGCTATTTTTCATGAAAGACTACTAGCTATGCTGCCTAAAGCTTCATGGGTAAAGGGCTTACCGCGCTTTCGAATAATGGCGATGACTAAGCAATGGGGAAGCTGCTCAATTAAGGGTAGCTTGATGCTCAACCCTCATCTTGTTAAAGCTCCAAAAGAATGTATTGATTACGTGATTCTGCACGAGCTTTGCCATATTGCTGAGCACAATCATAGCGACAAATTCTGGCGCTTATTAACGCAAGTAATGCCGCATTGGAAAGAGGTTAAGGCGAAGTTGGATGATATGGCGGAGTTGTATTTGAACGAATAGGAAAACCTGATAGTGCACTATGTAACTCATTAATAAAAAAGTTTATTTTTATATCTAAGCTAATTTCATCTAATTATCACAAACATTATTAGCCTCAAAATAGAATTACAAACACAAAAAGGATTTATGCATGAAATCGATGTTGCTTTTTTTCCTGTTGCTGCTGTCTGGTTGCCAACAAATAAAAGTTACTAACAATAACAAAACGGATGCTACGCACCCTCACTTTAAATCGAAAATTGATAAATCAATTTTGCCTAGTAACTATGAGATAAAAGGGTTTGCTGAGTGCCCAATGGATTTAGAAGGCTTACAAACTCTAATTGATGTCAAGAACGGAACTTTAATACCAAATTCCGTAGCTGGTAAAAAAGTTAATAATATTCCTTTATCTATATCTGAGATGAATGAATGGAGCGAGGTTTTCAACCAAATTGAAGGCTCTTTTCCTCCTGCTGTTTTCAATATTGATGACGACAGGGAGGTGTATTTCTTTATATTTGATGGAACATGGAACGACAAAGATAGCAAAAAACCAAGAACTATTCCCGCTAAATTGTTTGAACAGTTAATTCAATTGGAAAGCAAAGATGCTCGAATAAATGTTAAGTATTACCCTGGAGTCGGCACAAGAACATCTATCGCCGGAGAGCTTTGGGAGGGCTTTACGGGGAGCGGTGCAAAAGAAAGAGCTGATAAAGCTCTTCACGAACTTGAAATGCAAATAGAAAACATGAAAAAGAAGCCACATGTTTATACCATTGGCTTTAGCCGTGGGGCAGCGAGTGCTCGACATTTCTTAAATCTTGTCAACGATTTGTATTCTAAAGAGCAGTTATTTAATCAAACTGAAAATTCTTTGTATTCAAAGCCAAGACTCTATTCTATGCTTTTTGACACCGTGGCAACTGGACAGTCAACCGAATTAACGCTTAATATTCCCGCAAGTGTGACGTCAGTCATACATTTTGTTGCAGCTTCGGAGGAGCGAGTTTTTTTCCCTGTGACTCGAATAAACGCACCTACAGATAATGTAATAGTCGATGACAGGATTGTAGAAGTAAATTTGCCAGGCGTTCATAGTGACATTGGTGGTGGGTATGGCGACACTCTGGAGCAACTTTCTCATTTGTTGGCTAATTTGTGGTTAGAAAGACAAGGGATTTACCTCAAAAAAACAAACTATGATATTCAAGCTTATTTAAATAATGGGAAAAACGACTCTCGATGGCTTCGACTTGGCTCTCCCAAAAATAATATAAAGCGAAAAGAATCTGTAAAAGTCAGTAAAGAGCAAACTATTACCAATGAGTTGGATACAAAGTTTGATGTTATGGAAATGCTTGAACGGGCGGCTCTTAGTGCCAACAGTGCTAATCAAGCCCTTTTAAAACTTAAGCAAGATATTAAGTCAGGAAAGAAAAAAACATTTCAGGGATTAGTTATTAACCTAACTGCCATAGATAACTCTCTAAGGATTGAAACTAATTGTCCTGAAAACGTCTCAATAAATAAAGATAAAGGTTTGATCGAAGTATTAGGTCAACCATTTATTCAGTTGACCCCTATGTACCTAGAGCAACTGAGGTCAACTTATGGGTTAATCAATACCTATCCTCCTCTCAAGAAGGAGAATTATGTTCCGAACACTTAAAAATTAAAGTGCCGTTAGAACCGCTACTATATATTGAGCTTAAAAAACTCAGTGAAAAGTCCCGATACTGGTTTATTATCTATGTTTTTTAACGTGATAATAAATCAGTTTCAGCACTTTTTATGGATGCATAGGTTTAGTTTCATTTACTACCCCTGCCTGTCAAACTGGCTAATTTATTTTAATTTAACTTTTCGCCGCTAATCTTCGAAGGAATTGTCAGTGCCTCTTTAGTTTCTTTTGATAGCATATCGAAAGCTCTATTAACCTGTTTTTCTACATCGCTTTTTTCTTGTTGTATGAGCTGTTGTTTAAGTTTTGATATTTCCTTTTTTAGTGCTGCATTGGTGTAGCTTTTCTTTTCGCTTTTGTCTAATTTCCCCTTTTCGATGCTTTTGTTTTTGGCTTTTTCTAGGTCTTCATTAATATCTTTTAAGTGTTTAACAAAATCCTCTGAGTATGAGGAGGATTGTCCTAGTGTGGTATCATCAATACTTAGCTTATCAGCTATACACTTTATCGCTATTTTGTAAGTGTCTAACTTATTTTTATAATCTTTTTTTAAGAAATGCTTACTTATATACTGTAATCGTGATTCTTTCTCTTCTTCAGTTGCCATAAATGCTTTAAAAGTTATGTGATTTTCATCTTTTACCCAATCTGGTAATTTCTGCTTTTCTTTTAATAAATTTTCTTTGGCTTTTTTTCGGAAATGCTCCATGTTACCCCCGTGAATTTTCCAGTGCTTGTTGCATCACAGGTATGACCTCGTGATTCTCATCAATTTCTTTTATTCGCTTGAGTGCTGTAGTAACAAATGAAATTGACTCTTTAAGAAATGCTTTAGGTATTTTTTTGATCTCCTTTACCTTCAACAAATCAATGTGTTGGTATGAAATTAACACGATATAATCAATATGAGATTCATGAGTTATATTATTAATACAGTCGAGACAAAGACCTGGTTTTGCGTTTTCTGGCCTCGCTTGCAGGCCATCAAAACACTTTGATAAAACCATCGTGCCTTTTCGCAATATGCAAAACCCCCAGGCGTTGGCTTTGATGGATAAAAGAGATTCTTTAGCTAATTTGTCAATCAATGAGTCAAGTCCTTCTAGTGTCTTCACAGCGGTGTTCTTAATTACTTTATGCAGATACTTATGAAACTTACCAGAGAACCCAGCTCCTGATTTTCGTAGCCAATTTTTTGCTATAGAACTCATAACATTTATCTTAATTGCGTCATGCCTTCTTCGATTATCTTTATCTCGAATGTAAGCTAGCCACATGCTTTTTGATATATGTTTGAATTGGCTTCTAATCATCCATCCTGCGTCTCCGTCAAAACGCCTGTAAACGGCCTCCGCCCACATATGCCGAAAACCATGGGTAGCAGGGTATAAGCACCCTTCAATTATCTCGTTACTAATTTGAGTTATAGTAGATTTATTTCTGCATTGGGAATCGTTCATATCGCGAATTTTATCTTTCGTTGAGTTAGAAAGAGTTTTCGTCAATAAATTTATTATTTTGTGTGAAAGAGTGCTTAGCCCAGATATCAAATAGTCGCGATATGCAAGTAGCCATGATTTTTTGTACATTTCTCCTTCTATTGAGATCCTGAACATCACTCTCTCTAGTTCAAGCTCGGCTCGCCGCTTTGCCTCGACTAAGTTGGGATCATTAGAAATGTTTGCCCACAATTGTTGATTTTCCGCAGTTGATAGAATACGTAACCTATGTTTTTGTTCATCATTTAGATTGCCCATTTTTTGTTTCTGGATTAACTGCTTATATTCTTCCAGTTCGTCGAGTGCGATGAAATGAGGGTTGTTCGTAACATAATTAAGCCAATTAATTTGAGTTGCAGATAACATAGCCGAATGAGAAATAGATTTACCGTTGGGTGAACTAGTGCGTTGATCGGCACTGTAAATCGCAGGTTTTAGGTCTCTATTGTCGTTCAATGATGCAAGTTTATTAATTAACATGTAGGCTTGATGTGTTATTTCTCGATCAATTAGCTCATCACCATGTTGTTTGTAAACATACCAGTTCACAATCACTCTATATGGGACAGTATATTGATCCAACGGATCTTCATTAATGACTTTTCCGATTGATGAAAGCGGAAATCCGAACTCACTGCCACGCCAGCCACAAATAGCAATTAACTGTGTTGTACCAGCCGCCTTTATCTTACGAATAAAGCGCTCGGCTGAAGATTTTGAACCTGAGGCTTTTTCTATGCATAGAGATTTATAAAGCTTAGCTGTTGGCATTGATGGCACAATGGTTGAAAGCTTTACTCGTTCGACCACTTTACAAAAAGCTTCATACGAAGCATCAAATCGTGATTCTTCAAGTAGTTTTCGAACACTCTCCTCATCACGCTCTACGAGATGGTCGTATATTATTTTTTTAAGACGATCTAATTCTTCCTGATATTTTGCAAGATGGTCTTCTCGATGACTCTTAGGTTCAACACCGAGCGACTTAGCGATAAAATTTATGCTTGAAGTTGTGGAACAGTTATTTATTTCAAACTGATTCAAAATCGTCAGTTTATAATCTTCGATTATTGATTCTTTGAGTTGGTCAACCTTGGCTTTTGCATACTTTTTATAGGGGCGTTGAGTTACATCTTCGTTACTTAATATGCCAAGAAAAAGCTGGCGACTATTTTTATGTAACTCAAGGCCAACAGAATGTAAATGTTGCTCGATTCTTGAGTAAACATCACTTAACGCATGTGCGACTTCAAAATATTTTGAGAATATATCATGACAATACTCTACATAATATCTGCCGTAATCAAGCGTTAAGTTATTGAATGAGCCTCCTAATTTCCATTCTTTGTAGCTCACTTCCTCGCTAGAAATTAGTTCAAATGCATACTCTAACTGTTTCTCAATAATTTTATTTGAGATGTTTCTATAAAAAATTAAAGGGAAGTCATTTGCAGCAAGTAAAGAGTTAACTTCAACTAGCTTATTTAATGCAACTTTGGTCGTGCTGTAAGATTTAGGCGACAATCGTTCAATAAAACCATTCTCTACCACTATATTCATCAAATAGTATTCAAAAAAATACTTGAGATCACTTATGTCAAATTTAACGACGCCATTTTCTGCCATATAATTTATTAACAGTAAGATCAGATCACCATTAGCTTTTGTCGTGGTTAGTGAAGATTTTTTATCATCCAAGTCTAAAAATAGTATTTTTGCTAACTTTTCTTTTGGGAGATTATGTTTTGTAAAATAATCTGAGTCAGCGCGTTTGGTCGAAGGTAAAACTTCAAAGCTTAGCGTGTAAGTTTCATTTTTTTCTGAAAATATCCACTTTGACGCGTTGAGTTCATTTCTATGGCTCAAATTAATATATGAGTCCAACCTTTCCTTAAGGTAATTCTCTCTGTTATAAAAAATATTCATATTGAAATATTCCCTGCGCTCTCATTTAAAAACAACTTTGGCAATACATCTTTAATTTCATTAAACAGTTTATTTGCCGACTTAAGTGTTTTTGGTGAAAACTGACTTAAACAATGAAACATCCACTCGACATTTATAATTAGAGTGTTTTCTACAAACTCAGGGTTATTGTTAGATAAACGTACATAATTTAATTCTGCTTGTTCAATATAGTGAAGCATTGACACGGCATTATCAGTAGACTCAATAACTACAAAATCTTCACTGGATTCGGTACTTTCGACATGCATATTCAAATTGTTGACTCGTGCTTTTTGTGAAGATGTTGCTTGTGAAACCCTGGTTTTTAATACTTTTTCATATACTTCATTGTCGATAAATTGTCTGCATGGTGATAGTGCATGATTTTCAATGTCATCTAAAACAAGTCGAGTTATCCGACCAACTTGGTTAACCCAATCTTTATTCTGATCAGTCATATAAGATAGCTTTTCTGTGAGTGATGTATGTGAATTATCATTTACTAGATCACCCTCTCTATATCGGTCTGAGCGAGAGTATACTGATGTATTTTTGATGTGTGTTCCGCTGAAAAGTTTTTCAGGGAGGGTATTGGAACAATTCAACAAATACTGTTCATAATCAGTATTTTTTTTACTTTTAGACTTCCATTCTTCAAACGTTATTCCCTTTGATCGGATCAGGGTATTTAGCACGTCTAAAAAAAGAGAATCTCCGACATTTTTAACGGCGACTTCTTTTTTGAACCAATCTGCATTCCAAAGCTTTATAAGAAAGTAACCAACAGAAAACGGATGCGACTTACGAGACTTTTGGTATGGGTTACTAAAAGAGAACGCTGCGGTTACTTTGTCAGTAAACAGTCTTTTTTGATTATCAGGGAGCAAATCTAAATATGATTCTATTGCCTGGACTACCAAATCTCCGCCAAGTAAAAGTGGCGACTCGTATTTTATCTTTGCTCGACCTTTAAAATATTTGACTTGAAAAAACCGAGTTAGACCAGCGTTACTCTTGTTAAAAATTAAATCTTTTTTTTTCATTTTCGCTGCATCGGTGGGCTGTATAGCTAATCCACATAAAAGCCAATAGCACAGTGTCTGTTCCACAATTGAGGGGGCTTCACCGCATAAGACACTTGGTCTACGGTATGGATAGTCAGTATTTTTTCCTTTTAGTGCATTGGTAAGTTCGCAAGCTCCATTTTTGTTAACGGCATCGTGAATTTCATTTTCAAATAATGGTTTTATACACTCTGTCCAAACTACCTGATGGACAGGCTGCATAGCACTTTGATGTGTCTCTTTAAGTAGTTCAGAGATTAGGTGTTGCTGCTCCCTTGATGACGTAGCTTTTGCAGAGCTTCTTTCATAATAGAGCCGATGTTTATCGTTACCATTGAGTTCTTTCCTTGCTTTACAGAGAGTTAGAAGACTCTGAGCAATTACGATATGAAAAGAACTGTGCAGCGCTTTGGGACTTGCTAATTTATAGTATGTTTTCCCTAATTTTTTCTGTAGCCATTGGTGACTCGTAAACCACAGTCCTAGATGTTTAGAGTCATTGGGTAGATCTCTAGCTAGCTTGGTATTGTCTAAAACCCTCTTTATTTGCAATCTATCTTTTGCGTTCAGGTAGGCATTGGCCCGTACCTTCGTCAAAGTTGTTTGTATTACTCTAGCGATTGAACTCTGAGGTTTCTTTTTGTTTTGCTCAATTTCAAATTTGTCGAAATTATTTAGTATTTCCAGAGATTGTGAAGAGGTATGTAATTGCGCCCAATCTAGAAATTTAACAATACTATTCAGGTATTTACTTTGGTTTTCAGACTTTAATTTCTTAAACCAAACTGTTTTTGTCATTTGAAGAAAAGCGTTAAAGTAAACCGTCAAGCTTTGAGGGAGAAATTTAGACGAGTAAACCTTATCATTATTATGAATGATGTAGTCTGGAGTCTCGGATACGCCTTCTTTATCTACTTTTTTATCATCGAAGGCGTAAGTTTTGTGTTTTACTATTCTCATTTTAAAGCCTCGATTACTTTCATCTTTACGAGCAATCTTATGTATATTTTTGTGGCTTTGGGGACTACCTCATTTTTTTCTTCATAAGTGTGACCTAACCTTTGGGCTACGACAATCAATGCTGCGCTTTCGGAACGTGTCTCTTGCCCTGAAGAATCAAGGAGTTCATCATAGAAAAGCTCAGTTGCGAACGAGTGGCGCAGATCATGATATCTTAGATTTTCATCTATGCTTGGAATTCTGTCTCTGTACTTGGAAAATACCGAGGAAGCCAAGCCAGCTGAGATCTCCGTTCCAAAATTTCGGTTGCTATAGTTAAGGAAAAAACCATCATAATCCTGACCTGTTTTCTTCACTACGGATGTACGTTCAGTTAAATAATATTTTTTCATTTCCTCTAAAAGTTCACGTTTGAAATAAATGTACCGAGGTTTGGCGCATTTACAGTATTTACCTGATAGCCAATACTTAAATTCTTGCACATGTGAGAATTCAGGAGAATCAAGCTTATCAAATAGATCGGTTATGGAATCCTCTCCTTTCTTCTTTGTGATTAAGCGAAGTCCTTGATTCTCTGAAGCCCTTAAGCCGACTTCTGCTCCCATCTTTAAAATCAATCGATCTCTTAAGTTGTCGCATTCATTTATGAGTTCGAATCTGTCTGATTTTGAGATGTATTTAATTGTCGCTTTTTTTTCATCGTTATCTCTTGCAGTTTGCAGAGCGTCATCAGTTACATATAGCTCAACTGGGCTTCGCATTCCTAGATATGCTAAAAAATTAAAAAAAGCTGAGAGTCCAGTTTTATGTAGTTCTATAGCCTCTGGTGATAAGTGTTGAGGTAAGTAAGTATTAAGGTAGTCAATTAACATCGATTCGGTAATTGTGTTTATTTGATGAACATTCACGCCTAAGGTTGAGTGATTCGAGTTAACGTACTTCAATAATTTGAACAGGTTATCTATGTAAATCCCTGCGGTGCTAGTAGCTACAGGAGTTTTGCGTAGCTCAATTATGGTCTTATTTTCTTCTTCTAATTCGCGCCGTTTATGAACGAGTAAGTTTTTACTGAGGTAATAAGAAAACAACAATGGCAGCAGAATGATGCGATCTTCATCGTCTAGAAAGACTTTTAGCCCCTCGACTGTCGAATTTGCATATTGATAGTTATCTAATATTACGCCCTTCATGTTCTTACTTACCTTTGAAATATTAAATGTGGTATATTTTCTTGCACTCACTTTTTAGGTGTCATTAGATAATAGACCATAAGATCACTACGGTTGGAAGTGGTGGAAAAAACAAACCCCAGATACAGAACAAGTTATTTTAGAGTTAGTTGATATTTTCCATTTTGGTTTATCTTTACGTATTGATGGTGAAACCAGCTATGAGCAGTTAGCTGCGCAACTTGAAGCTGAGTTAAGTGCACCAGTTCAAGCCGATGATTTTAAACAAACACTCGAATTATTAGCCGCATCAGCTGTTGCTGAAAAGAGTTTTAATGCCGCTGCATTTGCAGGTTGTATGGCGCAAATCGGTATGGATATCGATGATTTATACCGTGGCTACGTTGGTAAAAATACCTTGAACTTCTTCCGCCAAGATCATGGCTACAAAGATGGTAGTTATATCAAAGTGTGGAATGGCCAAGAAGATAACGAGCACTTAGTTGAAGTGGTAAAAAGCCTCGATACAGAGCATGCAGATTTTGCAAAACTTGTATACCAAGGCTTAGAGCAGCGTTACCCGAAGTAATTATTTAACGGGGATAAACTCGCGAAAATCGATGGTCGATAAAAAGCCATCAAATTGCTTATGCGGTTGCTTACTATCAGGGTTGGCAACCGCAAGTATATGGCCAATACCAAACTCTTTTGCTGCATCAAGCACGGCAGGGCTGTCATCCACAAATAAAGTCCGTTCCTTATCGAACTGCCATTCTTGATGTACTTGTTGCCATAATGGTTGATGCTCTTTACTCACGCCATATTGGTGAGTTGAGATCACCCCATCTAAATAATTATCGATAGCAGTATGTTCAAACTTTAACATGGCACAATCTGGGTGCGCGTTAGTAAGCATGATCAATTGCTTGCCTGCTTTTCTAAGCTCAGTTAAGAAAGGCGGAACATCTTCACGAATTCTGATTAAATGTTGAATGTCGCGTTTTAACGTCATAATGGGCAAATCAAGTTGTTGTTGCCAATAATCTAAGCAGTACCAATTAATTTGTCCGTGAACTTGTTGATAACGATGCAAAATGTCAGCTTTTGCTTCGTCTAAGCTGATTTTATGTTTACGCGCATATTGCTCGGGAATAACGGTTAGCCAAAAGTAATTATCGTAATGCAAATCGAGTAGGGTGCCATCCATATCTAACAACACAGTATCGATTTTTGACCAATTTAACATAGGCAATTCACTTTAAAAGATTTATGATGAGCATAACCGCCATGATAGCAAATTAATGCCAATGACACAGAAAAAGCATCCTACACCACCGCAAATTTTGTCTAATGAAGTTGTCGCTAAAAGTCGACTATTTACTGTTGAATCTCTCGAATTAAAGTTCTCAAATGATGAGCAAAGGCAATACGAAAGAATTCGAGGCGGTGGCAGAGGGGCAGTTATGATTGTGCCAGTAACGGCCGATAACGAACTGTTATTAGTGCGAGAATATTGTGCAGGCACCAATGATTATCAGTTGGGCTTTCCAAAGGGCCTGATTGACCCAGGCGAAACACCACAGCAAGCTGCAGACCGTGAGCTTAAAGAAGAAGTTGGTTTTGGTGCTAAGCATTTCGCTGAACTTAAAAAAGTCAGCATGGCGCCGAGTTACTTTAATGCCACTATGCATATTTTATATGCTGAAGATCTCTACCCTGAAACCTTACCTGGTGATGAGCCTGAACCGCTTGTCGTTGTAAAATGGCCAATAAGTGATTGGCAATCATTATTGCAACAAGAAGACTTTACTGAAGCACGAAGTGTCGCAGCTTTGCTATTATTAACAAAGTACTTAGAGTCGGGAGCGGGCAATGAATGATTTTTTAGAACCGTGTATTCGGTTAGCTGAGCAAGCAGGCGATGCCATTATGGCCATTTATCAGCAGGATGATATTGGTGCTGAGCAAAAGTCAGATCATACTCCGGTCACCAAGGCTGACTTAGCATCGAACGATGTATTAATGGCTGGTTTGAAAGTCATAGCCCCTGATATTCCAATTATGTCAGAAGAAACACCCATCCCTGCGCTGGCAGACAGAAAAGATTGGCAGCGTTATTGGTTGCTTGATCCTATGGATGGTACTGGGGAGTTTATTCTCGAAAGCGGTGATTTTGCAGTAAATATCGCGTTAGTTGAAAATAACCGCCCAGTGCTAGGTGTTATTCATTGGCCAGCGAAACAAGTGACTTATTTTGCAAGCTATCAAAATGGTGCGTTTAAACGTGAAAATGGCCAAGATCAGCAAATTTCGGTAGCAACACCCGATAATTTAACCTTAGCAGTAAGCCGCAGACAAAAAATTGAAGCGGTCAGCCAGTATTTAAATACTCAGTTTGCGACGGTGGCATTAGGCTCATGCTCATTAAAGGCTTGTATCATCGCAGAGGGTAAAGCTGATTGTTTTTTACGTATCGGGCCAACGGGTGAGTGGGATACTGGGGCGTCACAAGTGATTGTAGAAGAAGCTGGTGGCTGTATTACCGATGCCGAATTCAACCCGTTAACTTACAATCAACGAGAAAGCACAGAAAACCCTGACTTTATTGTGATGGGTCACCCTGATTGGGAGTGGCAAAAAATGATTAGTCCTCATCAGCGAGCTTTTTAGCTTTGTTTTGTGTGCTTTTTGTTCGTTTGAGTTAAATTTGTCACTATAACCCTTGATTTCTAATCTTATTGCTATATGATAGCGCTCTCTCTGGAACAGGGCAGCAATAACATGCTTATGTTACTCAGAGATTACAGGCGCGGGATGGAGCAGAATGATAAATCATTCGTCGGACTCGCTAATACCTGAAGTCGAAAGTCGTCGGTTTAAATCCGGCTTCTGGGACTCTAAACATACAGGCGCGGGATGGAGCAGCCTGGTAGCTCGTCGGGCTCATAACCCGAAGGTCGTCGGTTCAAATCCGGCTCCCGCAACCAATTCTCTGAATTGGAAGCCAAGTTGTCATGTAAAGCAACTTTAAATAAATCTACAATTTCAGGCGCGGGATGGAGCAGCCTGGTAGCTCGTCGGGCTCATAACCCGAAGGTCGTCGGTTCAAATCCGGCTCCCGCAACCAATTTTTATAAAGATTGGTGTAATGTTGGAACTATAAAGGTCGTCGGTTCACTCTTCACCTTCACAGCTCCCGCAACCAATTCTCTGAATTGGCTGACTTCTTAAATTAAGTAAGAAGTAAAATAAACTTAATAATTTCAGGCGCGGGATGGAGCAGCCTGGTAGCTCGTCGGGCTCATAACCCGAAGGTCGTCGGTTCAAATCCGGCTCCCGCAACCAACTGAAATTACATAATAGGCACGCGAAAGCGTGTTTTTTTATGCCTGAAATATAGGTTCAGAGCCCGAAGGTCGTCGGTTCGCCCTCAAAATTCACAGCTCCCACAACCAACTGAAATTACATAATAGGCACGCGAAAGCGTGTATTTTATGTCTGAAAAAGCTGAAAGTTTTAAGTTGTCAGATCACAATCAGTTTGAAGCCGAATCGTGTTGTCTGTAGACCTTTGCTAAGGCCTACTTTAGCGCCGAAAAACAATTCACGGCTAAAGCCGTTCTCACGTTTTGATGTAGGCGTGAAATTTATTTCGCGCGTTATCTTTTGAATATTGCGCGATATAAAATCGCCTACAATGCTCGCTCACGGCTAAACTAACTCACTTCTAACATGCTTTAAGTAGGCTTGTAGACTTTCTTGCCATAGGACTAAAGCTTCGGTTAATGACTCTTTTAAAGGTTTATTGTCGAGCAGTTTACGTTCAATTTTTTTCAGTTCTAAACCGTAACGGTTAAAGCCTAGCTGCAAAGCGGTGCTGGCTTGGCGATGCAGCAGCTTGATGCACTGTTCTTTATCGTCTTCGGCTAGTTGTTGGCAACGGATTAGTTTGTTTCTAGCTGACAGTACAAACTCGTTATAAATTGATGATACTTCATCTTCACTGAATGAACTGACAAGTGTGGCAGCGGCTGTTTCATCATAGAGTGTATCTCGCAGCTCAACAGCAATGCTTGCAGCTTGATTACTTTGTGAATCACTGAGTGCTTGGCGTAGTTTTTGTTGTTTAATTGGTTTGCCAACAATGTCTTTGATACCAAGTGCTAAGTATTCTTTTATTTCATCAGGGCTAAGGCTCGCGGTAAACGCTAACACCGGAGTTCGCTGGTTTAAATGGTCGATATTCTTTAGCTTTTTCAGTACTTCTTGGCCTGTTAAATCAGGCAAGTTCATATCGAGTAATACCACATCAAAGTGATGTTTCTGCATTAGTTCAATGGCACTCGTACCATCTTTTGCAAGCTTAATTTTATGCTCATCATCAGCCATAAATTCAATGGCAATTTTTTGGTTTAAGTCGAGATCTTCAACTAATAAAACATCAAGGCCAGTGACATAATCTTTTGATTGGTGACGCTGTTCAACAAGGCTAAGCTCACCAATTGCAAGCGGAATATCAAAGCTGAAAGTACTGCCTTTATTAAGCTCACTCTCAATATTGAGCTTGCTGCCTAACTTTTCGAGCAAACGGCTGGTGATTGCTAAGCCAAGGCCTGTACCACCTTTTTCTTTACCTGCGCTGCTTTGAACATAAGGTTCTGTTAGGTATGCTATTTCTTCATCTTCAATACCAGGCCCTGAATCTATGACGCTGATACGAACAAGGTGATCTAATTGCCCTTCATTTAGCAATTTTACTTGGATTTTTACGCCACCATGGTCGGTAAATTTAATCGCATTACCTACTAAGTTAATAATAACCTGTCTGAGTTTTTGTTGGTCGCAGTAATAGCATGCTTGATCGGGCAAGTTGTATATAAGTTCAAACTTTAAGTGTTTTTGTTCTGCTAAAGGACTGAGCAAAAGGCACAGGTTATTGAGCCAGGTTTTAAACTCGACGTCTTCTTCGTAGAGCGCTTCATCACGCTGATCTAAGCTTGCGTAGTCGAGTACTTTATCTACCAGTAAGTTTAGTGACTCAGCTGAGTTGATGATCGCTTCACAATAAGGTTTGTCACGTGGATCACTCGACTGGTTCATGATTAGCTGCGCACTACCTAAAATGCCATTTAATGGCGTACGTATTTCATGGCTAATAGTTGATAGGAATAAACCACGAATTTCTAAGTCTTTATGAGCTTTTTCAGCTAACTGATTGAGGTTTTGTTCGCGGCGTTCATTACATAATAGTGCCATACCAGTTGCATAAAACATCGGTGCAATAACACCATTGATGAATAAAGTGATACTAAACCAATTTGCAGAGAGTAGATTAGCAGTTGTGATATCACCCATCATTAAGGTGCGACCTGTAAATACTGCCAGAATAATGCTGAGAATTAAAATATAGACAATACTGCCATTAGGGTAACTTTTACGGCCATTTCGTATAAATAATGCCAGTAAAAACAATGCTTCGACGATATGTTGAAGATCAGATACTAAAATTCGACTACGAAGCTCGTCGCTGTCGGTAGCAAGGTAAATCATGCTGATTGCTAAAGCTATGGTGATCGCAACAAAGGTTTTAAAGCCAACGCATTTGGCATTTAAAAACTGGCAAATCGCGAGTACATGAATAATGGATGCACTAAACAGGAGGGTATTTGCAATGGCAACACTGGCAATATTATTGATATGACCATGCAGTGCAAAACTCATTACCGATGCAAACATTACTAGAGGGTAGAAAATATAGAGTAAGGTGCCCGGAGTTTTATTATTGGTTCGCCATGTAAGGTAGTTAAGAAGAGTCATCACTGCCATCATGGCAGCACTGGCGTAATATAAAGTGGCTGAGTCGAGCATTGTATTTCCGGTTTTTTGCAATCAGTTTGAGCATAAAGTCAATTACAGTGTTTAGCAACCAGAAACAAAAACAGACGCGGCTGCGTCTGTTTTAACTAGTAGGATGTTTAGTTTAGCGAATTTCGTCTGGAATATTTTGCTGTGCCCAAGACAATAGCTCAATACGGTTACGACATTTAGTTTTTCTAAATGCACTATATAAGTGAGTTTTAACTGTATGTGGGCTGATGCTTAAATCTTCAGCAATTTCTTTATTTTTCGAACCTTTACTCATTAATGAAATAATCGCTTTTTCACGTTTAGTAAGTTTAACTGGTTCGATGTCACCATCTGTCAATTTGTGGAGTGCGTCTTTATTGAACTGCAACATACGATTTAATGCATTACACATGATATCGCGGCGGTACCATAGTTGATCTTCAAGTAATAAACGAATGCCTTTCATTAACACATCAGCATTATCTGTTGTGTAAAATACACCACGAATACCACTTAATAGAGCACGGTTAGCAAGCTCAGGGTTTTCATCTAGGTTAAACAGTACAATGTCGCACTTCATTCGTAGATTAACTAACTGTTCTTTTAATTTGCCCCATGGATCTGTGCTTGACGTTTCAATAAATAACAAGCGTGTTCCTTCTGGTACTTCAGAGATATCAGTACCAGATGTCACTGCCAGTCCTTGTGTTTTTAACAATGGCTCTAATACGTTAATGCCAATAGTGTTAATTGGCTCTGGATCTAATAATAAAAAGGCTGAACTACTCATATATATACACTCTTGAATAAAGTTGACAGTTAAATCCTATCACGCAATCCACCCCTTTCGTATTAGAAATTTCTGAGAGTTGTGCAGGAAAAGTACAGTTCGTGTCTATTTTGTGTCAAAAATTACAGTTAGTTAACTAATCGCAATATGTTAACTAACTGATATATATTCATTATAGTCAAAAATGATATGTTTGTGCTACTTTTTACACTTGTTTACATATCAAAGTATTAGATTTTTTGTTTTTTCGTATCTTGGTATGGAGGCCAGCCCATTTCTTTCCCTGCCAGCATATGTAGGTGTATATGGTACACAGTTTGCCCGCCATGGTCATTACAGTTCATTACGACGCGAAAACCGTCTTCACTAAAGCCAAATTGTTTGGCAAGTTTGGCAGCAACCACATATAAATGACCGACTAAAGATGAATTTTCTTCTGTAACATCATTAATCGTCGCTATTGGTGTTTTTGGGATGATCAACACATGAAAAGGGGCTTGTGGGTTAATATCTTTAAAAGCTAAAGATAGTTCGTCTTCATAAACAATATCAGCTGGGATCTCTCGGTTAATAATCTTTGTAAAAATAGTCTCTTGGCTCATACTTAGCTCTCTTATAAATGTGGTTAAATGACCGCCCACTAATGACAAACTTTATTTGCAGTGTCAAACTGAAACTGCCACAAGTTGAACAACCAAGGAGTGAACATGCGTAAGTTAGTATTACTGAGTAGTGCGTTAATGCTATTAAATAGTTTCAGCAGTGTAGCTGAGACCATTCACTTTCCCGAAGAGTTTGTACCCTTACAAGTTGGAGAGCGCCTAATTGAACAGTCGTTTTTCAGTCGTGTTGACGATGTTGAGCTTGCTCCTGGTACATACCAAGTGAAGATGAAATATACCGATCTTTACGAGCAAGGTTATGATGACCATCAAGTTGTTGAGTCAGAGCCATTTTGGGTTGAGCTTACGGTAGAGAGTGGTAAAGACTATGACCTAGTGTTTAATCGTGCCAGTAATGCTGTTGCTGCAGAAGTGTTTGCTGAATCACCGCAAGTAAGCTTAAAAGCCAAGGGCAGTGAACTTGCTGTGCCGCTATCGATAGTTAGCTACCGTGCAGCTAGCGCGCCTGCACAAGCTGTAGCCAGTGCCCCAGTTGCTGCTACAAGTACAAGCAACAAGCCTGCGACTGCAGTACCTGTCACATTGCCTGCAAAAGTACCAGGTGGACAAGCGGGTTTGAAAAATATGCCGAATGCGGCTGCGATGCTTGAGTTTTGGTGGCAACAAGCAAGCCCTGAAGAGCGCCGTGCGTTCTTACAAAAAGTAAGTAACTAATAATACCAATCCGCAATAATACTTAATCATTTTGAGGGATAAAACCTGTCGCTATCTACGTTAAAAATTTCTGATTTAGAACAACTAAATAACGAAATTTTTGCCTTGCTATCAACGAGGTTTTATTGCCTCAAAATAGATCACTTAATTAAGCGAATTGGTATAAAATAATTAAAAAAGGCGCTGATTGCAGCGCCTTTTTTGTGTTTGATTACTTACTTTGCAAATAAGTCGTCAACAGTACCTTGTGCAAGTGGGTGGTAACCCGGACGTGCTTTTAAGTACACATCATGCGCCCAGTCTTTTTTACCGTTTTTAATAAGTGCTTTATAGAGTGGCACAATTAATTTACGACGACCGATGCCTGATAGGTGTTCATCAAGCGCTGGATAAATTGGTTGATAACCATTACCTACCGCTAGCATAAACCATGCGAAAGCTCGCTCTGCATTAGTTGACTGTGTTAGGTTGAATTGGTTATCAAGCTCAGTCATTTTTTCAATGCTTAAATCGCGAGGTAAATTATTCAAAAAGTGTAGCCACTCGTGAACTGACCAATCTGTAGTAGGTAACTGGGCTGCACTGATCTCACCGTTTAACCATGTTTTGGTTACAGCATCAACTTTATCGAAGGCATCAGACGTTGGGTTAGGAGCATCGCTTGGTAAACCAGGCTCAAAGATCCACTCATTAACTTTATCCATGCTGACTACGCCTGGGTATTTGTCGATCAGGTTTGCTTTTAAGTAAGTAACAAATTGAGCGGTTGTTAGAGACTTAAACGCAAACTGGTCAAAGTAACCCTTTACGAATGGGTCGAACTTGTCACGGCCAAATTTGTTTTCTAAATAAATTAAGAAAAGTTGACCTTTAGTGTAAGGCACCGAGCTAAATGCATCATCAGGATCGCGGCCATTAAGTTTTAAGTTAAGACGCGTATCTGGTGCTGGCAGAGTTTTAAGTAATGCACGTAAGCCTGCTGCATCAAGCGCTTGCTCCATAACTGCACGGTCACGGCCAAACACTTCTTCCATAATGCGGTTTTCAACGTAAGACGTGAAACCTTCGTTTAGCCATAAGTCTTCCCAAGTCGCATTAGTTACTAAGTTACCAGACCAAGAGTGAGCAAGCTCGTGAGCAATTAGGTTTACTAAGCTTTTATCGCCAGCAACAACCGTTGGTGTAATGAATGATAAACGTGGGTTTTCCATGCCACCAAAAGGGAAGCTTGGCGGTAGCATTAATAAGTCATAACGACCCCATGCGTATTCGCCATACATCGCGTTAGTTTTATCGATCATCGCTTGCGTGTCGTTAAACTCAGCAACTGATGCATCTAAAATTGTTGGCTCAGCAAAGATACCCGTTTGCTTAGACATAGCTTTAAATTCTAAATTACCAGCACCAATTGCGATTAAGTATGGCGAAATTGGTTGTGGCATATTAAATAGGTAATCGCCGTCTTTATAAAGTGCATCTTTGTTATCAGCACTCATCACCGCACGAATGTCTTTAGGAGTGTGAATACGTGCCGAATAGGTTACACGCATTGCTGGCGTATCTTGTACTGGGATCCAACTACGAGCATGAATTGCTTGTGATTGGCTGTACATAAATGGGTGTGACTTACTGGCTGTTTGCTCTGGCGTTAACCACTGTAAACCTGAAGCTTCTGGGCGGCTGTTGTAGTAAATACGTGCTTTAACCGCTTGGCTTTTAAATTTAATTGTTAATTTTGAGCCCTTCACGTCATCACGTGCAGCAAGGGTGAAGTCAGCTTTGTGCCAGCTGCCTTTTTGATCTTGATACATTACTTTGTCGATATCTAAATCGCGTGTATCAAGTACCAGTGTTTTGCTTGTTGCATTGTGCCAATCTAGCGTGTGCTCAACAAAACCTTCTAGTTGTTTGTCATCAAAATCAACATCTAAATCTAGTAGTAGGTGAGTGGTTGTTACGTCATCTAAGTTTGCGTAAGTGTGCTGGCTGATTGCATCTGCAGTTGCTTGAGAGCAAGCACCGGCCATAGCAAGACTTAAAAGTAATGGTTTAAACTTCATAATAACCCTGGAACGGAAATGAAAAAGAGCCCGTTTTATAACATGATTAGTGCAGTGGGTTGAGTGATTTTTACAATCTAATGCGTATTTTGCGACGATAGGTTACACTAATGCGATTAGTTACCGGTAACCTTTGAGGCGTTTTGTGGCTCAGTCCCTGCAATCTTTTCATACCTTTTCTTTGCCAAGCCAATGCCAGCATTTTTATCAAATTGATGAAGTGAATCAGCTTTTAAGCACAGACTTTTCTGGGCCATTTTGTATTTTAGGTGAAGGCAGTAATACCGTGTTTTTATCTGACTACCAAGGTTCTGTGATCCACATGAATACGAAGGGCATAGATATAGAGCAGCAAAACGATGGCTTTTTATTGCACATTGCAGCCGGAGAAAACTGGCACCAATTAGTTGCTATGACTATTGCTAATGACATGCCTGGGCTTGAAAACCTTGCTTTAATACCTGGGACTGTTGGTGCTGCACCAGTGCAAAATATAGGTGCTTACGGTGTAGAGCTTGAAAAGTTTGTGAGTTATGTCGAATACTTTGATATTGCCACCAAAACCACAAAGCGCTTAACTAAAGGCGAATGTCAATTTGGCTATCGTGACTCTATCTTCAAACATGCACTGAAGAATAAAGCTGTAATCACCCAAGTAGGGTTACTGCTACCTAAAAAATGGCAGCCAGTTCTGAGTTATGGACCATTGCAACAGCTTTCAGAACCCTCTCCACAACAGGTATTTGAGCAAATCATCACAACCAGAAACAGCAAACTACCAAACCCCAGTGAACTTGCTAATGCAGGCAGTTTTTTCAAAAACCCAGTGATCAGGAATGAGCAACTTGCGTTACTTTTAAAACACTACCCAGAGCTACCTCATTACTTTGTGGATGCTGAGCATCATAAAGTTGCGGCGGGGTGGTTGATTGAGCAAGTTGGGTTAAAAGGCTTTAAGGTCGCAGGTATTGAAGTGCATCAGCAGCAAGCTTTAGTGCTAGTAAACCACGGTAATAGTACAGGTGATGACTTAATTGCCATGGTAAAGCATGTACAACAACAGGTTTGGCATAAATATCAGATTGCTTTACAGCACGAAGTACGCCTGATCAACGCTGAACATGAATGCCACATTGAATTGGGAGCTTCATCATGAAAGCGCCAGATGGAAATAAGCTCGCTATTTTACAAGCTCTGAATTCAGGTGGTTTTATTTCTGGTCAGCAATTGGGCGAGCAGCTCGGTATTAGCCGTGCAGCAGTGGGTAAACATATTCACTCTTTGCAGGAAATGGGGCTCGATATATTTAAGGTTACGGGTAAAGGGTATTGCCTTAATAATAGTGCAGGCTTACTGAACAAAGATAAAATCGGTCAGCATTATAATGAGTTAGGTGGTAGCACCGCTAATGTTGAAGTGCAGCCTATTATTGACTCAACCAACAGTGAGCTAATGCGCCGTTTGCAAACAGAAGTAGCACTGCCATCTGGAAGCGTATTAGTTGCAGAAATGCAGCAAGCGGGAAGAGGGCGCCGTGGGCGCGTTTGGCAATCTCCATTTGGCGCAAACTTATACTTTAGTTACTTTTGGCGTTTGGATGATGGTTTGCAAGCTGCTATGGGGGTCTCTATTGCTGTTGGGCTTGCTGTTTACGATACGCTTAAAGCCTTATATCAATTAGATGTAGAGCTTAAGTGGCCAAATGATATCTACTTAAACCGTGAAAAATTAGCGGGCGTATTAGTTGAACTTGACGGCCAACCACAAGGTCCTTGTCAGCTTGTAATAGGTATAGGTATCAATTTACATATGCCAGAAAGTGTTAGCCAACACATAGATCAAGCATGGACTGACTTAAGTCAGCATGTGCAGGGGTTAGATAAAAACAAGCTGGTGGCCTATTTATGCTTTTATTTAGAAAAACGTTTAGCTCAGTATCAGCAATCAGGTTTAAACGATATGTATCTACAGTGGAATCAATTAAATGCATTTGCTGGCGAGTGTGTTGAGCTCAATACGGGTCACCGTAGCTGGCGTGGTATTTGCGAAGGAATTGATAACCAAGGTGGCGTACGTATTCGTCAAGATGGCGAAGTGAAAAGTTATTATGGTGGTGAAATTTCATTACGTAAGGCTGAGCTATGAAATTATTAGTGGATGTTGGCAATACCGCAATTAAAGCCGTTTTGTTTGATGGCAAGGATTACCAAACCTGTGAACTCAGCAATTTACCTTGGTCACAAATAAAAGAGCTGGTCTATGCCTGCGTAGGTAGCACAGAGCTACTTAAACCGTTATTAGCAAAGGCGCAGCAACATGCTGTTCCTTACTTCGAAGCAGAGGTGACCGCTAAACTCGCTACGTTAAGCTGTGCTTATCAGCAGTTTAAAAACCTAGGAATTGATCGCTGGCTCGCGGTAATAGCTGCGTATGTAGAATATCCCGAGCAAAACTGCATTATTATCGATGCCGGTACAGCAACGACAATTGATGTGCTTAATAAAGAAGGCGCGCATCTAGGAGGCTGGATCTTACCTGGCCTTGATTTAATGACCTCATCACTTACCCAAAATACGCAACGCGTGTTTGATGATGAGCAAACACCATTTACGACTGAACTAGGGCGTAATACGCCAAATGGCCTAAAAAATGGCGCTATGGTTGCTACCCTAGGTGCAATCGAGCAAGCAAAACAACATCTTAACCAACAGGGTTGTCAGTTATTATTTGCTGGTGGTTATGGCAAATTGTTAGCAGATACATATTTAGATGCTAAATTTGACAGCTTGCTCGTGTTTAAAGGACTGAATTATTGGCGTGAATTAGCTATAAAGCAGTAAAAATACGGGTTTTTGCCTGAATAGTGAGCGTTTAACACATAAATTCACATTTTTTTTAATTTTATGGTTGCATCACAATAAACCTTACCTTAGAATCTCGCCCCGTACTAAAGCAGTGCCGACTTAGCTCAGTTGGTAGAGCAACTGACTTGTAATCAGTAGGTCATCCGTTCAACTCGGATAGTCGGCACCACTTTCCTTTTACCGGAAGTGACTTAGTAAAGAATTTTCGTGGAGGGGTTCCCGAGCGGCCAAAGGGATCAGACTGTAAATCTGACGGCTCAGCCTTCGCTGGTTCGAATCCAGCTCCCTCCACCACTTTATTCTTGACGGTTAGAGGTAGTTTAAGAACAGGTTCCTATGCGGGCATCGTATAATGGCTATTACCTCAGCCTTCCAAGCTGATGATGCGGGTTCGATTCCCGCTGCCCGCTCCAGACTTCTGGTGTTGCTGATATAGCTCAGTTGGTAGAGCGCACCCTTGGTAAGGGTGAGGTCGGCAGTTCAAATCTGCCTATCAGCACCAGTATCGAGAACTCATCTTAATTTCTTCCTTTATCTGTCAGAAAAAACTATTTGAAATTTGAAAAAATTAAATTAATCTACCCTCGGTGGATTATTTTCATATGTAATCTAGATACACAAAACTGATAGGTTCCGTCATGGCAAAAGAAAAGTTTGAACGCGTAAAACCGCACGTAAACGTTGGTACAATCGGCCACGTTGACCACGGTAAAACAACTCTAACAGCAGCAATCACTAACGTACTTGCAAAAGTATACGGTGGTGTAGCTAAAGACTTCGCATCAATCGATAACGCTCCAGAAGAGCGTGAGCGTGGTATCACAATCTCAACTTCACACGTTGAGTACGATACTCCAACTCGTCACTACGCACACGTAGACTGTCCAGGACACGCCGATTATGTTAAAAACATGATCACTGGTGCTGCTCAAATGGACGGCGCAATCCTAGTAGTTGCTGCGACTGACGGTCCTATGCCACAAACTCGTGAGCACATCCTACTTTCTCGTCAGGTTGGTGTACCTTACATCATCGTATTCATGAACAAATGTGACATGGTTGACGACGAAGAGCTACTTGAGCTAGTTGAGATGGAAGTTCGTGAACTTCTTTCTGAGTACGACTTCCCAGGTGATGACTTACCACTAATCCAAGGTTCAGCGCTTAAAGCGTTAGAAGGCGAGAAAGAGTGGGAAGACAAAATCGTTGAGCTTGCAGAAGCACTAGATTCTTACATCCCAGAGCCAGAGCGTGACATCGATAAGCCATTCATCATGCCTATCGAAGACGTATTCTCAATCCAAGGTCGTGGTACTGTTGTAACTGGCCGTGTTGAAGCTGGTATCATCAACGTGAATGACGAAGTTGAAATCGTAGGTATCAAAGAAACTACGAAGACAACTTGTACAGGTGTTGAGATGTTCCGTAAGCTTCTAGACGAAGGTCGTGCGGGTGAGAACATCGGTGCACTTCTACGTGGTACTAAGCGTGAAGACGTTGAACGTGGTCAAGTACTAGCTAAGCCTGGTTCAATCACTCCACACACGAAGTTCACTTCAGAAGTATACGTACTTTCTAAAGATGAAGGTGGTCGTCATACTCCATTCTTCAAAGGTTACCGTCCACAGTTCTACTTCCGTACAACTGACGTAACAGGTGACGTACAGTTACCAGACGGCGTTGAAATGGTAATGCCTGGTGATAACATCAAGATGACTGTAGAACTAATCTGCCCAATCGCGATGGACGAAGGTTTACGCTTCGCTATCCGTGAAGGTGGCCGTACAGTTGGTGCTGGTGTTGTTGCAACTATCGTTGAGTAATCAACTATAGTAATGCATCAAGCATTAAGAAAAACCCGAGCTTAGTCTCGGGTTTTTTTATGGGTGAAAAAGCTATCAGCTATCAGCTGTCAGCTTTCAGACATCAGATTAGATCGAGAGGGTTGTTTAGTTCTGCGCCTCACTCAGCATTCACCCTGTTCATTCTTAGGGTAGGTTGGTTTGAGCACAGCGAAACCCAACACAATCCATGTAAACCTTTCCTCTGATTAGGCTTGACCTAGAACCTAGAACCTAGAACCTAGAACCTAGAACCTAGAACCTTTACCCTCGCTAACTCACATCTAAATCCAACCCCTTGATATCTATCTTAGTTATTGATCCCTAAATTGGGAAATGATTATGAATGTTAGCTGAACTGAACTACGCTTGATTAATAACTAATAATAAATGTGTAGATTTAGGGATGATCCGTTTTTTTATAGCGCTCTTAGCACTTCTGTTTTTACCTTCAGCTTGGTCTGCATTTCAAAACTACGATATTGAAGATGGATTATCGCAAAGTGTTGTGTTCGATATTGTGCAAGATCAGCAAGGTTTTATCTGGATTTCAACACAGGCAGGTTTAAACCGTTTTGATGGCAATGAATTTACTGTATTCACAGCCTCTGATGAGACGAATAGTCTAGCGAATAACTATATTTACCCATTGGCAATCGACAACGAGTCAACGTTGTTTATAGGTACTCGAAATAGTGGTGTAAACCAACTCGCATTACATAATTATCAATTTTCTGAGCCGCTGTTAAAAGAGCGCCGAATAACCAGCTTATTAGTAGCGCAACAGCAAGTTTATATTGGCACTTACGATGGCAGCCTTTTTCGTTACGATAAGCGAACAGAGCAACTTGAAACGTTAATAACAGGGTTAAAAAAGCCTATTTATGCGCTATCAAAAATCGATGAAATACTTTGGATTGGTACTCATGGAGCTGGGTTACTTCATTATGACCTTATTAATAATAAACAAATTAATTCGGTTTTTTCTGGCTTTGCTGAGTCTGTTGATATTCATGCCAGTATTTTTGCTATCAAACAGGCTGCTGATGGCAGTATTTGGTTGGCAAGTCAGGGTGGTGGCTTATATAAGATTGAGCCAAGCACAAAAACAATAACGCAGTGGCTTACCTCTAAAGATGATAATTCTGGGCTTAGTAGTAATGAAATTCGTGATATTGAGTTTGATAGTCAAGGCCAAGTTTGGCTGGCAACGCGAGGCGGCGGAATTAATGTTTACGACCCTATTGATGCAAGCTTCACCGTTTTAGCGCATGACCCGTTTGATAAATATAGTCTTGCTCATGACCGGGTATATAGTATCTATCGAGACAGTAGTGACATTATGTGGTTTGGTACTGCCCATGGGATCAGTAAGCTCGACCCAGCATCATTGCAATTTAGTAAGTTAAAAAAGCCAACGCCACTTTCAAGTAACGATGCGTGGGCGTTACTTGAAGACTCAAAGCAACGTATTTGGTATGGCAGCTGGGGTGGCGGTATCGATATTCTGGATCAGCAATTAAATCGTTTAGATCGTATAACCACCGAAAGTTCACCGTATTCAATCAGTAGCAATGCAATTAAAGCCATCGCCGAAGATCGTAATGGCGATATATGGATTGGCAGCTGGCAGCAAGGGATTGATGTTTTGCATAACGATGGCAGCATCAGTCACTTTCGAGCAGATGAAGGCGAGCATGGCTTAACTGAAAACAGTATATATGCCCTTTTAGTCGATGAAAAAAATAATGTTTGGGTCGGCACTAATGGAGGAGGGCTGTTTTGTTTTGATAGACAGCGCGGCAAGTTTATTAGTTTTGCAAAGCCTCTAGCGAATACACAACTTGTAATTCCAACGGCGCGGGTGACGAGTTTATATAAAAGCTCGCAAGCAGATCTGTGGATAGGTACTGATGGTGATGGGGCTTATCATTACAACGCTGCAACCGATACCCTCACTAATTATCGCAAAGGCGACTTGGCTTTATCTGATAATACAGTGCGTGCATTTTTAGAAATTGACCAGCAAATGTGGCTCGCAACATCGAACGGCTTAAATATTATTGATTTGAGCAACCAGCAGGTGCAGCAATTTAATGTCGCTCAAGGCCTTCCTAATCAAGTCGTTTATGCGTTGTTAAAAGACAATGAAGGTTGGGTTTGGCTAAGTACCAACAACGGCCTCGCTAAAATAGACCCTGCAACCATGAGCATTAAAAATTATAAAGCTCGACATGGTTTACAAGGAAATGAATTTAATGCCGGTGCTTATTTAAAAACCCGTGATGGCCGCTTGATGTTTGGTGGCACGCAAGGGGTTAGTGTCATTAACCCTGCTGAACTTGAAGTTAATACTATTGGTGGGCAATTAGCTCTTACCAGCTTGCAGTTTGATGATGTGGATGTGGTAAACCAAGGAGTAAGTCGTTTAGGCAGTTTATATCAAATAGAAAAAAGCCGCTCAGTGACCATTCCTGCGGGTATCAAACGAGTTCATTTTCAGATTGGTTACCTGCACTACTCTGAGCTGCAAACTAACCAATACTCCTATCAGTTAGCAGGCTTTGAACAGCAATGGCGCAAAGCTACAGGGTCGTTTTTATCTGTTGATTACACTAATCTTTCTGCTGGTAAATATCAGTTGAAAGTAAATGCTAGTAGTGAAAATGGGGCAAATGCGCTCACCCCATTACTGTTAAACATAACGGTTCTTGCGCCTTGGTGGCAAACAAGTGAGTTTTATCTGTTAGCAGCCATGCTGATTTTGGCTATGGTGTGGTTGTTCACAGTGCTTTGGACTCGCCGTATACGCAAACAAAAATATTATCTGGAGCAAATTGTTAGCGAGCGCACTGACGAAATCGCAGAGCAAAAAATGCTAATTGAACAGCAAGCTGACGCTCTGAGTGACTCACTCGAGAATAAAGTACGGTTCTTCACGCATGCATCACATGAATTACGTACTCCTTTGAGTTTGTTGATTGCGCCTTTGCAAAAGCTAATAGCAGATGAGCAAAATACTGAAAAGTGTGAGCAACTGAATTTGGTATTACGTAATAGCCGGCGCTTAGAAAACTTGGTCGATAAGCTATTAACGCTGACTCGCTATGATGAGCGCCATGAAGAGATTATTAAAGTTGTGTCACTATCGGCAATTGCCAGAGAGGTCGCGGGGCAGTTTGCTGTGTTAGGTGAAAAGTCCATAGACTTTATAGTCGATATTGAAGAGGCTGTATTTATTGAAAGCACCCGAGAAGGGGTGATCACGATTCTTACCAACCTTTTAAGTAATGCCTTTAAATATACTCAGCAAGGTCAAGTCAGCTTAACCGTATGCGCATCAGGTGAGCTTGCTCGCATAGAAGTAACTGACACAGGTAAAGGCATCGCAGACTCTGAAAAAGACAAGGTGTTTGATACTTTTTACAGAGTAAGTAGTCATGCAAATGTAGAAGGCTGTGGCGTAGGTTTAGCCATCGTTAAACGTCTGGTCGATAAATACAAAGGCAATATTGTGCTGGCAAGTCGCTTAGGAGAAGGAACCAGCTTTAAACTCGCATTTAAAACAGCGCAATTTACAGAGCAAACTCCAGTTGATAGCACAATTCTAAAATCAACAGTGAATCATGACAAAGCGAGTGTATTAATTATTGAAGATAATGACGAGCTACGTCATTACCTGAAAACAGAGTTACAGCAAAGTTATCAAGTATTATTAGCTGAAGATGGTCAAGTCGGTTTACAAATAGCGCTGAGCCAAGTGCCAGATTTAATTATTACAGATTTAATGATGCCAAAAGTCGATGGCTTTACTGTTTTAGATTCATTACATAATTCGCCCGTTACATGCCATATCCCAGTGGTTATTTTAACTGCAAAGGGCGACTACGAAACCCGCATTAGCAGCTTAAAACAGCATGCGCTAGATGTGATCACTAAACCATTTGATAGGGAAGAGCTCTTTTTAAAAGTAGAGAACTGGATACATTGGGTTAGCTTATATTCGCAGCAGCAAATTATGGGGTTACCCCTTAATTCTCAAGCTAAGCAATCAATTACAGTTGATCCTCGTGATAAACAGTTGCTTGAAAACTTAGGAAAATATGTTGCTGACCATTACCACCAACAAGGCTTTTCAATGGTCAACTGTGCGAAAGAGTTAGCGCTTAGTGAGCGTCAATTACAACGCAAGTTAAAAGTCCTACTAAACATTACTCCCAGTGAGTACTTACGAAATTATCGACTAACTAAAGCAGCCGAACTTATTAGGAAAGGCCAACAAATAAGCTTAGTAATAGATGAAGTTGGCTTTTCGTCACGTTCGTATTTCTCTAAATTTTTCAAAGCAAAATATGGCATGACGGCGAAAGAGTATCAATGTTATTACATATAACGGGCTGTTAACTATGAAAATGTCGTATTTGAGTACATTTTTGTCGGCATAATGCATACATATTTTCTACAGTTAACCTAATCTAATTATATCTTCGTAGTTTTGGGGCTCTTTGTTTATCATTGACGGGCAAACATGACTGAGTACAGATTATGGTTAAGGACAACAGCGAGCCCCATCTATTTTTAACTTCCTTTGAGTTAAGGCTCTTAAATTTTCAAGAGCCGATTTTTATTACAACTTCGCTTAAAAGATTGAAAAGTTTATGTTACAACGGCACTAACATTACTTTTTAGTTACAAACATGACTGAACTTTACCATTGGTTTGATTTATTCGGCGTAGCCGTGTTTGCAGTTTCTGGAACGCTACTGGCGTACAACAAAAAAATGGATGGCTTTGGGGTTGTTGTGTTAGCCACAGTCACTGCTATTGGCGGTGGGACTGTACGCGACGTTATTTTAGATGTTCCTGTATTTTGGCTACATGATCAAAGCTATTTCTGGGCTATTTTATTGTCTGTATTTGTCACCACCCGTTTAATCAATAAGCAGCGTTCTATTTCACTTAATGCGCTGCAAGTTGCTGATGCTTTCGGTTTGGCATTTTTTGCGGTGATGGGCACACAAAAAGCCATGCTCGCAGGTATGCCAGACACCACGGCGATTATTATGGGTGTAATAACAGCCTGCTTTGGCGGTGTTATCCGTGATGTGCTGGCTGGAAATATACCGATGCTATTAAAGGGCGAGCTCTATGCCATTGCTTGTATCGCTGGCGGCATTGTTTATACATTAAGTATCTCGCTGGGTTTAGTGACCGAAGTTGCTATGATATTAGCCATGCTTATGACCTTATCACTGCGTTTAGCTGCAATGAAATGGCAACTGACATTACACGTTTTTAAATATCCCGACTAAACTTAATTTAAGGATGAATGATAGGGACATCATGGATCGTGTCTTTAGCTAGAATATTTTCACGTGCACAAGTGGGTGTGCAAGCTCCTGAAGTGATTGTAGAAGTACACTTAGGAAATGGCTTGCCAGCTTTTCATATCGTTGGCTTGCCTGAAGCGTCAGTCAAAGAGTCAAAAGACAGAGTGCGTAGCGCTCTCGAAAACTCACAGTTTGGTTTTCCAGATCAACGAATAACCGTCAACCTTGCGCCTGCTGATTTACCTAAAGAAGGTGGCCGTTTTGATTTGGCTATTGCTGTGGGTATTTTAGTTGCCTCTGGGCAAATAAACTGCCCTGATATTCATCGTTATGAGTTTTACGGTGAGTTGGCTTTAAATGGTGAGGTAAGAGGGGTTAACGCTATTTTACCTTCGGTGTTAGGAGCGAAAGAGCAGGGTCGCTGTTGTTTCTTACCCGCCGAAAACGATAATCTCGCAAGCCTTGTTTCGGGCGTTGCTCGAAAAGCCGTTTACTCCTTACAAGATGTTTGGAATGACTTATTAAATCAGCAACCCCTGCCCCTTAATATTTGTTATCCAGAGCAGCAGTCGCAGCGTGACTCGCTACTCGATTTAAGTGATGTGAAAGGCCAACCTGGCGCCAAAAGGGTACTCGAAATAGCTGCTGCTGGTGGCCATAATTTACTATAGCTATGTCAATTACCTACTTGAGAAAGCAACAAGATTAACAGAAACAAAATTATGCTTTCTTCTGTATATAGAGGGAAGTGCGAAAATCATAGGTATTGTGTTAATCTCTAACGACAAGATTTTCAAGGAGCAAGGAAAGCAGTGCGAAAACTATCCCTACTATCAATTTTTCTTTTCCCTTTAGCTGTAAGTGCCAATAACGCAACGTCAAACGTGATCACTTGCTTCGATGTTATGAATGATGATGTGAGCCGTGCTGCCCGTTCAGCTCTTCACGAACAAGCACAGAAACGAGCGCAAAACAGTATTGAATCATTTGTTGGTAAGCCAATAACAAAACCTTATGTAGATGGGTTTGGACAACCTGCACAAGCTGAAAATATGGCTGCGGTTATTGAGGTTTATTGGTGTGATAGTAGAACCAAGCCATTGCATTCTGCTTATTATGATTTTTACTCAAGAAATAAAAGTGTCTTCGAATAGAGAGGTAAAGTAAATATGTTCGGTTTTGGTAAGAAAAAGAGAATTGATAGTTTGGTTGAAACAATTGGGTCTAGTGTTACTGGACAAACGATGCTTATGCCAATTAGTGCAGATCAGCTAATTATAGATGCAAAGTCTGATCCTCTTATAGCTGGTTATTTTTTGGGCTACCAACTTCATTTAATTCAAAGTTCTCCTTTTCCAGAAAAAGATCATCAAGGTATATTATTAGATAGTTATTATAATCTTTTCGGACCTGATGGAGAGGAAATTAAAATATTTGCTTATGAAATGTCAAGAAAGCAGAATCAAACATTCAATAGTGGTATTGAAACAGCGATTAACGATCTTATTCTATGGCAAAATGATAGTAATCAAGCACCTCTTTCATTGGTAAGAATACTTAACGATAAATATCAATGATTATAATTGTTTCGTGTTGAAAAGAGTATATAACTAGATGTACTCTTTTATTTAATTAATAACTTTAAGTTATTATAAAGCTCACGCTATCACAACAGGGGTTTTTAATCATTTATTTAATTTTGGTATGCTAATAGATACACTGTTTAAAAAAAACTTAATTTTTATATTTAAACGCTTCATTCCGCAAGCTCCATTTCGAAAATCAGAAACAATTTCGCCACTGCGTCATAAAGATCAACAATCAATGCCAATTTCACATATATAAAAAGTCTGTATTATAAAGTCTGTATTATTAATTTATTAATAGGACTACACTTGGTGACATTTGCCCCCTACACTTAATTACACCTGCTCCCTACACTTAATTACAATTTGACAAAGAATTGAATTGTGATTTACTAGATTTAAGGCATAAAAAAAGCCGCAAAATAAGTTGCGACTTTTAAAAATAAACTTCCTCCGACAGAAGTATTACTTTTTAATATATATCAAAATGCAAAATAGTCAATATTGCATCACAAATAATATTATAATCATTAATATTTCGGAAGTTCTAAAACTTACAAAAAAGGAAATATAAATGATTAAATACTTAACGATACCTAACGAAATTATGAACAGAAAAAACCCTTTACATTACGCTTTATTTGATTTTAAAAACAATGCTGAGTTTAAATTGTTTATTACAATACTTGCATACTCAACTATGATCTACAGAACAACAAAAAAAGAAAGTGAACATAATTTTTCAGTGAAAGGTTTTCTAGGTGAAAATAGTATTATCACTAGAAATAATATGACAGCAAAGAAAATAATAATATTTGTTAATAAGTTAGAAAGTCCATTCTTTGATAATATTGAAGTAATTGCCAATGAAATACACTTTAAACTTTCAAGAAAATATAAGAAAGATTTGAAAAATAATGGTTTTGAAAAAATTAATATAATTGATTTAAAACCCATTTCTGACATTCGATCTTCAAAACTATTAGTTCTTACTGAAATGAAAAAAGAGGGTTATTTTGACTATTATTATTTATGCAAAGTTTTAGATCTTAATGGAATAAAAAGAAGAGATAATAAAATTGCAAAAATAAAGAAAGCATTTAAAAATATTGAAGTTGAATTTGAGTATAAACATCCCAAAAATCAGAATGAAAAAAGGGAGGAAGAACATTACAAATTCTTTTATAATAAAATTGACTTAGAATCTGATAATGGAAAAGAAATTGATATATCCAGAGAATATAATATAAATGAGGTATTTTCAATTGATGATTTTGATTTAGATGAATTAGTTGATAATTCATTAAAAAGCTGATATATCAGCTTTTATTTTTTCCCAAAACCAAATGTTTTCTTTTTCTTCTTTTTGGGTTTATCATCAAATTTTATTTCTGATTTTGACTCTTCCTTTATTTCTTTTCTTACTTCTTCAATATATTCATTTCCAGAATGTCGATTTTTAATTCTTTCTTGTTTAAGTTCTTCTTCACGTTTTAACCTTTCTTGCTCTCGCTTATACCATTCAGGATTTTCTTTTTCTAAATCTTTTATATAATCTTCATTTTGTTGATTAATCCCTTTAATAAACTTTTTAACTGACTTATAAAACTCTATAGAATGATTTGTTAATTCTCTTATCATTTCAATTCTTTGTTGAACTGCGTTAGATTTTATTATGTTATAAAGCCATTTTTGATTATTTTCTAATTGCTTATTAACTTTATCTAATTTTTCAGTTGAAGAAATTATATTATTATTTATTCCTGTTAACTCTTCGTTTTTAGTTGTTATTTTAGAATCAACTTCTTTTTTCTTTGCAATGGCTTTATTAGCAACAGATACTTGATCGTTTCTATTTTTCTGTTCTTTCTTTGCTTGTTCTTCCATATAAGAGTGCATATTTTGAACTCGTTGGGATTTTGGCAAATTGCTTTGTTCTTTTAAAAAAGCTCTTAATTCCTTTTCTTCTGGTGTAATTTCCTTTTTTTCAAATCTAAACTCATAGCCATATTTAGCTAATTTTTTATTTGCAAATTCATAGAACTCTGTTTGAAGTGCTTCACTCGCTACCGTTCTTAAAATTTCGTTTGTTTCGTTGTATTTCTTACCGTCAGACTCGAACGGTATGCCCTGCTCCTGCGCTAATCTCAAACCAAGTTGATGAGTGTAGTCAGGCAAATCAAAACGCTTTGTAGAGCGATTGAAACCTGATCTGATTAAGTGAAGATGGTCATCTGCTGCATTGCCTTTCTTCGTTCTTTCGTCTTTGTGTAAAGCACCGCCAAGAATGGCAAAATCTGCAAAATACTTGTTGTTCCAATCCCTCATAATCTTGATCATATCAACGTCTTTTAGGCTCTTATCGTTATGCTTTGGGATTTTGAAAAGAACATCCTCAAAACCTATTGAACGAGTTGAAGCGGTAGCTCTGCGATCATTATGGACTTGCATTTTATCGACTGTTTCGAGTATCTGGGTTAAATGCTTTTTCTTGGCATTAAGCCCTTTTATTTTAAAATTCTCTGGGGGATTTTGATAAAAGTCTAATGCAGTTTTTAAAGATTCTTGATCGATAACAGAATAATCTTTTTTATTTTTACTTTGATTTTTTACCTCTAAACACTGCGTCATGATTTCTAATAAATGACTTTCAGCGTTTTCATCGTAATTTTCTAATTTTGAAAAATACGTTATAGATTTTAATGTTAGGTCTTTTTGTTGTCGTGACAATGAAATATTTTGTTCAGCCATTTCATCAGCTTCAATCAATGATTGTTGAAGCGTGTCTTTTAATGATTGGCTTTCAGTTTGAACTTTATCAAACCAATCAGCACCTTTTTTTATAACTTTAAAGTCTGGACCGATAACTAAATTTAGTTTTGTATCGTCAGCGTTAAAGTCTCTTTTATATTGTATCGTGTCAGGTTTATAGTTTCGTAATATGTGATTAACTAAATTAGCTAATTTTGTTTTATCGCATATTCGGATACGGCTTGTTTTTTGTAATACGGTTGATTTTTCCATTCTTTAAAATCCTTATATAATTAATGTCAGCAGACCATTAAAAATATAATGATTTGCATTTGCTCCTTTTGATTAAACTTTTTAAAGTTTACCCTTTCTATACGAAACTTTATTCAAACGAAGTGCCGAAAAAGTGGCGGATAGACTAAAAAGGGTTTTTATTAGTAAGCGACTTTTAAGTCTCTTACCTTTTTAATTGTTATCACGCTATTGAAATATGTCAAAAGTGTGGTATGACAAATTAAGTGTTAAATGATGAAGGAGAAGAATAGTGAATGACTATTTAGAAGAATTAAATATCGATGTTTTTCGAGAGCGTCTACTTGAAGAGTTAGAGGTTTTCTTGGATAAAAACAATACAAATGGATTTATTAAAGATGAAACCATTTATTATTTTGTAAGCTCATTAGTTGATTATATTTATTATGAGGTGAAAGAAAGGAAAGTAAAAGATGAAGTGTTTAAAGATTTAAAAAATCTGGCTGAAAAATATGAATTTGATGTTATTTTAAAAAGGAAGGCTAAAAAGTGAGAACATATTGCGGATATACGGAAGAAGAAATAAGAGAGATGGAAGATGAGGGTTGTTGTCCTCGTGCTGTGCTGTCTGCGTATTTAAATGATGATTATGATGGATCTGATGATTGGGATTATTATTGATTTAAATTTTGGCGAAAAAGAAAGAGAAGATGGTTTTTTATCTTCTCTTTCTTTTTTGTCTACACTGTTTTATTTGTTGTTTGTCTGTATTTTTTCTAAAATAGTATGAGCTTTTTCTATTTGAAAAAGAACTTGATTAAACAATTCAATTTCTTGGTTGACTATTATTTTACTAATTAGTTTGTTTATTCTATTTAAATAGTTAACTAATTTCTTGTCTTGAATATCTTTGCAACTTTCAATCAATATTAAAAAATTTTGCTGTATTTGCCAAATCATTTCATCAATTGGAGTTTTCTCACCATTCAGTCGTTTATGTGTCATATTGTTGTTTGGGAGAGAACAACCACCAAAATTATACTGCTCATCAATGATGACTGTATGAACGTGCTGATCTTTCATTTTGAATAAAATGAAATGGCTATAATCATTGAATAAATAAGCTGACTCTATTTTTTTGGATAAATAACTATTATAAGTCATTCTATTAGATGATAGTAAAACAGAATCTTTTTCAAGGATTACATTTTGATATAGATCTGAATACGTGTAATCAGGCTTGAAAGTTAAAATTTTGTTTTCAAGTTCTTCAATCTCTGATCTGTATCGTTCTATCTCTTTTGATAGTTCTCTTGTTTTTTCTCTAATCGTGGGTATTGAAAAATCTTCTTCTAACAAAAAACTAAGTTTAGACTCTGCTTTTTCATTAAGGTCTTGAAGCTTTGAAAGCCTTAGGTTTAAGTCTGTTGGTGCTTCTGGCTTAGGCATAAAGCCGTTCTCTGTCGTGAGGTGCAATAGCATTAGCTCTAATGGTAAATACTTGTAGTGCTTATTGTGAGAGCAATCACCGCCTCTTTTAGCATTAGAGCAAGTTAGATATTTACCACCTCTTGAACCATCACCCTTATCAACATACTCAATTTTTCCATCACAATAGCCACACCGTAAGATATTACGAAATAGATTAGAAAACTTGTTGCGGTTGACTTTACCACGACCTATAACTCTGCTTTTTCTAGCAATTTGAGCCTTTAGAAAAGTTTCTTCATCAATGATTTGAGGGTAATAATCTGGGATTGGATCGCCTAGAGGCTTGCGTTTATTTTCACCGATCCCGTTATGTTTTCCGATATGTGGCTGATATTCCCCTAATACAGATCTATCTGTAAGTATTCGTGAGAGGCTTGTCCTAGCCCACAACTTGCTTTTATGTGTTGGGGTAGGGAATTGGGTTAAGTTTTCGTTTAAGTGCCTTATAAGCTGTGATACACCCATACCATCAATTGATTTTTTATAGATATACTTAATAATCTCTATTTTGTCTTTTTTTAAGCGAAATTCTGTTCTATCTTCGGACAATTCTAGCCAATGTGGGATCAAAGAAGTTAGTTTTTTATTATCAATGTTCTTCCTTTTAGAGTCCCAACTTTCTTTTAATCGTTTCTTTTTTGTGGCTGATTCTTCATAAGCTCGACTCATTACTATCAAGCTTGTCATAACGTCTAAAAGTTGAGTTTCACTATCGACATCATCATTCTGTGAGTAAAGTTTTTGGTCTTGAAGTGTGTAAATATCTACATAATCGAGCAAATGCAGAAACTGACGCATTGCTTTATTGATTTTTTTACGTGATAGGCGATCAAGGTTTTCAACGATCAGTAATGAACCTTTTTTGACTTTGCCTGTTTCACAATCATCAATAAATCTTTTGAGATTTTCCTGATCACCGTCAACGCCTGATACACCAAGCTCTTGATAAACGGCTAGTTCTGTATCAAGCTCATATCCATTCTTCTCACAATACGCTTGTGTAGCTGAAAATTGTCGTCTAAAGCTATCACCCTTAGCTTGTTGCGGTGATGAGTAGCGTATGTATGAGTAAGCTTTTTTCATTGCTAAAATCCGTTTTTATGATTCTGTAGGATTATAACATAATCAGCTGTTTCTTGGCCCTCCTGGTACTGGCAAGTCAATGCTTGCCCAGCGTATGCCTACGATTATGCCAACCATGTCGGATGACGAAGCAATTAGTACCGCAGCGCTGTATTCGATAATTGGTCAATCGGTTGATTTATCGAATTGGCGTGAACGACCCTTTAGAAGCCCACATCATACTTGCTCTGCTGTTGCCCTTGTTGGTGGCTCTTCGAATCCTAAACCGGGGGAAATTTCTCTTGCTCATAATGGCGTATTGTTTTTAGACGAGCTGCCCGAATTTGAGAGAAAAGTGCTCGATTCACTGCGTGAACCAATGGAAACGGGTGTGGTGACTATATCGCGAGCGGCACGACAAATGGAATTTCCATCGCAATTCCAGTTGATCGCCGCATTAAACCCTAGCCCCACAGGAAGCCATACCGATAAGCGTGCAACGCCAGATCAAGTATTGCGGTATTTATCTCGAGTATCTGGACCATTTATCGATAGGATTGATTTACAAATTGAGCTGCCGCGACTCACCAGTAGCCAATTACAGAGCACGCAAGTAGAAGAAAGCAGTGAACAAGTAAGAGCCAGAGTCGAAAGAGCTTATGCAATTCAACTTAACCGGCAAGGCAAAGTGAATGCGCGCTTGAATAATAAAGAAATGAGCATTCATTGTGAGTTGGCAGCTGCTGAGCTGCAGTTTTTAGCAAAAGCCAGCGAAAAACTGGCTTTATCACCACGCTCATATCATCGTGTTATTAAAGTTGCGCGTACCATTAGCGACTTGAAAGCACAGCCAGCAATTACCTTAAATGAATTAAAAGAGGCGCTGAATTATCGCGCCTTTGAGCGGTTAATTAGTCAATTAACGCAGTATTAGATAACTTGCTAAATAGAGAGCATGTAACCTTTGCCGCGAACGGTAACGATACGTTTTTGGTCTTTTTCATCGCTTAGTTTTTTACGTAAGCGGCCAATAAGCACATCAACGGTACGATCGCTTGGGCTCCAGTCAGGTTGACCAATTTCTTCGGAAATTTTTTCACGTGATGTCGCTTTACCTGCATTTGCAATAAGGCAAATAAGTACCTTGTGCTCTGCTTCAGTAAGACGAGATTCTTCGCCATTATGGGTCACTAATGTGCGGTTATCTGGGTGCAGTTTAAAGTCGGCATATTCAATAAACTCTTCACTCTCATCATCTTGCTGAGAGCCTTTTATGCGCTTAAAAAGAGCACGCATTCGAAGTTCAAGTTCAAGTAAGTCAACTGGCTTGCAAATGTAGTCATCGGCACCTTGTGCAAGACCAGCAATACGGTCAGCTTGCGAGTCACGACTAGACAGCACAATAACGCCAATATCCGTTAGTGCATTAAGCTCTTTGGCAAGCAAAAGCCCATCGCGTTTTGGTAACACAATATCGATAACGGCTAGAGAAATTGCTTCTTTTGATGACGCACGCGATTGCACAATGCTTAATGCATCGGCCCCCGTTGAATCTACCTCAATATTAAACTCAGTTTCTTTAAAATGATTAAGAATGCGTTTAACGAGTAGCTCGTCGTCTTCAACCAATAAAACTTGAATAGTCATTCGCTTTAATTTCACACTTGATTTGTTGTTATGTTAGCACTGTATGGCAAAGGCTGAGAAGTGTATTGGCGAGGTTTGTAACTATTTCTTACAATTTAATAGCTTAGCTATAGTTGAAAAGGGTGAAAGCTGAGCACTCGCACAGTACTCAGCCAAATGATTAATCTACTTTTCAGGATAAAGATATTGCCACCATTGTGGCTGATCTTTTAAGTTTTTATCGAAATAAGCCAACATGGTATTCCACCAGTCGAAGCGTTTATCACGAGCAAAAATTTGGTGATCTGCATCTTTGTACTCAATCAGGTCAACATCTTTACCTAATAACTTTAATGCCGTGTACATATTGTGGCTTTCACCAACTGGTACATTGGTGTCTGAATCACCATGAAGGAGTAATAACGGCGTTGTTACTTTATCAGCATGAAACACCGGGCTGTGTTGGCTATAAAGTGTAGGGTTGTTCCACGGGTAGCTATTTTTAGATGCCTCAGCTGAGTATAAGTAACCCCACCAACCTTGGCCCCAGTACGAGGTGATATTTGAAATCCCTGCATGGGCAATCGATGCACTGAACATATCTGTTTTAGTTGCGAGTAGCATGGTCATAAAGCCACCGTAAGAGGCCCCTAAATTACCCACACGTTTACTATCAACAAAGCTATATTTATTTAAAAAGGCTTTTGTACCGTCGATGATATCGTTGGCGGTATATTCACCCCATGCGTTGACGTGTTTAGCTGAGAACTCTTGGCCAAAGCCGGTTGCGCCAGTAGGTTGTACAACGTAAACAACATAGCCATGCTCAGCCCATAGGTTGAATGGGTAGCGACCGGTAAAACCACGAGTTACTGGCGATGTACCGCCGTAATAATAAACCAGTGCAGGATATTGCTTATTGCTATCTAAATCATGAGGTAAATAAACACGACCCTTAATTTCAATGCCATCTTTATTAGTAAAGTTAAACTCTTCCAATGAGGCTACTTGCGTATTTTCATAGCCAATTGGCTCAGAATCCCACACTACTTTAGCGCGGCTCTTACCTAAGCTTAGTTGTTTTAACTGCTGAGGTGTTGACGCTGTGGTGCCGGTAACCAAAATGCGCGGGGTGCGTTCGTGTGAGTAGCTAACTTGCTCAACAACATCAAAACCCGTATTTACTTTATTAAAACGCTTTTTGCTTAAGTCGAATTGATAAAGTTGTACGGTATCTTGCTCGGTCACTTTAATCAGTGCATCACCATTTTTAAGCACATTTAACTGGCCGATAGCCGGATTAAATTCCTTACTTAGCGCGCTTGCTTTTTTACCGTCACGGCTGAGTAAGTAAAGTTGACCGTCATAGTTATTAGCAAGCATCCCTTCAGGAAGGTTACGACCTAAGCCGTTATTAAAATCTGGTCCGGCAGTGACATAAATTCCGTCGTCAGTATATTTAGCCTGATTAAATGTATTGTATTGACCAAGTACCGTAAGAGCAGATGTAGCTAGGTTTAGCTCAACAAGTTCTGTTGCTGGCTGTGGTGATAGCTGCATTGCTTGTGCTGAGTGGCTCATTAAGACGCGACCGCTTTTAGCGTCAAAATCTTCAAGTGAATGGCTAAGTGGGCCTTGGCTTAAGATTTTGCTAAGACCTGTTGGTATATCGAGTAAATAGACTTGCGATGTGGTACGAGCATAAGACCAACGGTCTTGCAGGCCTTGGTAATGCTTAGTGAGCTTGCCATTGTCTGTTGGAGACTTTGACCAACTAAAAATTAAGCTGTTGTTATCAAAAAACTGAAAGCCATTTGCACCAGCTAGATTTTTAGCAATGACGCTAAGTTGCATGGTTTTTAGGTTTAAACGCTTAAGCTCGCCATTTAATAAATACACTAAACTTTTGCTATCTGGGCTCCAAGTAATGTTACTTGGTTGGGCTGACTCAAAGCGATAAAGTGTATTGTTTTTTGCGTCTTTAAGTTCAGTAACATATTGCGCTTGATTAGCGCTTGCATCTTCGTAATGACGTTGGCTAGTAATGAAGTAATCGCCATTTGGTGCCATTGAAATATAACTGACTGTTGGCGCATCAAATAATTGCTTAGCAGACAAACCGTGTTGTTGTTTAGCGCTAAATTGCACAGTATCTAGTTCTGACTTAGCCGTAAAATCAAGCTCAACCTCATTCCAGTTGGCTACTTGCTCAGTGATGATAACAAACTGATGATCGCCTTGGCTTAAAGCTAGCTCATAGCTTTTATTTTTTTCTGTTTGCTTTTCACCATCAATAAATAGCTGCGCGTTTTCAATGCCTTTAAGTGTTAATGAACCTTGGCTAAAACGTTCAGTTGAGGCGGTAAATTTGAGTGCCTGTAAACCACCGAGTGTTAGCGCACTCACTTTGTCGAATGATTGCCAGTCAAGCTCATTACCAAAAACACGTATGTTATCGCTGCTTTTTTGCAAGCTAGGTAATAGGTTAGCAATAATGGCATCGCGATGATCCGTTTGATATGGCTTAAGTTGCATATCTTCGCCAAGAGGGCCAATAAATTGCACCGCTGATTTATCAATGGCAGCGGCCATCGCTGTATTACTTAATGCACATAACGCTAATGCACTGAATGTTGTTTTTAGCTTGGCTGATTGGCTTAGCCAAGTAGTTGAAAGTGTCATAGTTTCGCCTGTTGAAGGTAATTTAAACCAATATAGCACGCTGCAAATTACCCAAAAAGTGCTCTGCGTTAGATTGCAGTCGGGTTTGAGCTTGTGGTTTTCAATTGCTATGGTGAGCAGGTTAACTTTTTAAGAGGGCTTACAGTGACATTGTTACTTGTTTATATGTTTGTTGCCATTGCGGTTTCGTTTTTGTGCTCAGTGATGGAGGCGGTACTGTTAAGTATTACACCAAGTTATGTTGCGATGCTTAGAAAACAGCAACCACAATTGGCAAAACGTGTTGGTAAGCTTAAAGACAATATAGACCAACCTTTAGCTGCAATTCTCACGTTAAATACCATTGCGCACACAGCAGGTGCCGCTGGTGTTGGCGCACAAGCTGCAGTGGTGTTTTCAGATGCTGCGGTTGGCGTTGCCTCTGCAATTATGACGTTATTGGTACTGGTGCTTTCTGAAATTATCCCTAAAACATTAGGGGCTAATTATTGGCGAGGATTAACACCCATTGTTAGTGTGAGCCTAATTTGGTTGGTGTTTATGCTAAAACCTTTCGTATGGTTTGCAGATATTTTAACGCGCTTTTTAGGGCGTAATTACGATGAAGCCTATTATATCCGCCAAGAGATTGAAGCCATGGCTGATATTGGTACTGAGTCTGGAGCGCTTGGGCAAGATGAATCTGAAATCATTCGTAGCCTGCTGCATTTTCGTCATGCCAAACTCGATACCTTAATGACACCACGTACGGTGCTTTTTAAAGTACATAAGGATTTAACCGTAAATCAATACTTAGCGGAGCATGGTTCTTCTTCGTTCTCTCGGGTATTGGTTTATGACAAAAATGGTGATGACATTATTGGTTTTGTGCATAAAAATGACATTATGTTGGCATATCATCGTTTAGGTGAAGACTATAAAATTAGTAAGCTTGTTAAGCCTATTTACACCGTACCAGAAACCTTGCATGTGCCGACCTTGCTCGAAACCTTACTGTCTGGGCGCACGCATATTTGTTTAGTCGTGGATGAATACGGTGATGTGCAAGGTATTGTCACTCTTGAAGATTTAATTGAAGCGTTAATGGGGCTCGAAATTGTTGATGAGCATGATCAATCAGCCAATATGCAAAAAGTCGCCAAACAGCGTTGGCGACAACGTTTAGCATCGAGTAATACCATCGTCAGTGACGATAAGCGTAAACCTTAGCGGCGATGTCCTGCTGCGGTTTTTACCATTTGCCGCCATGAGAGCGACCAGTTTAAAAAGTCTTCTTTGGCTTTCGGGCGGCACAGCAAAAAGCCCTGCATTAAAATAAACTCTTTGTAGCGGTCGAGGTATTCAAGTTCTTCAACTCGTTCAATCCCTTCGGCCACAATAGCGAGATCTTCTTGTATCGCTATATTCACCAAGCTACTAACAATCACTTGGGAAAACTGATCGGTTTCAATATTGCTAATCAAGGTGCGATCGATCTTAATTTCGGTAAACGGCAGCGTTTTTAGCTGCTGAACATTGGTAAATCCTGTACCAAAGTCATCAAGCGAAATACCAAAACCGCGCATTCGTAAACGGTTGAGTGTTTCGAGTTGTGCAGTGCTGCGAAGCGCATACTGTTCGGTAATTTCTAAAATCACTTCACTGGGTGTTAGGTTGTTAAGGTGCAGTATTAAAGCCAGTTTATCTGGGCAGCTTAAGTCCTCGAGTTGCGAAGGAGATAAGTTAAATGCCAGTTTTAAATTAGGATCAAACTGCTCTTTGATTTCTGCAAAGTCGTTAGTGGCTTTTTCAAATAATTGAAAAGTAATAAGGTTTATTAAATCTAGGTCTTCAGCGATACAAATGAAGCGCTCTGGTAAGATAATTTCATCTGCTTGGCTTGTGTTGATACGGGCAAGCACCTCAATACTTTCAACCCGATTATCGTGGCGATTTATCTTAGGTTGATAAAACGGAATAATCTCATTATGACTGATGGCATGTAGTAGCAGTGACTCAGAAATAGGGGTTTTTGTACGCTCAACATGAATAGCAAAGTGCTCAAGCTTTTGCAGTAGTAAATAGACTTGATTAAGTTGTACGGGTTTAGTGACATTACCAATTAAGTGAGCGTTATGCTTACGAGCAAGGTCTGCGGCAAGGTCTATAACTTTAGGATCCATCTCAGAAATAATGGCAATTGCACCTTGGTACTTCATGGCACCTAAGTGACGAATTAGCTCCATACCATCCATTTCAGGCATATTGAGGTCGGTAAAAATTGCATCAAAGAATCGAGGTGCTTTTTTTATTTTTTCTAAAGCTTCTTCTGCACTTAGGCAGGTTGTGATGTGCGGAACCTCAAGCTCATTCAAAATGGCATGCATAACAATCAGGATGGCTTTTGAGTCATCCACTACAAGAATGTGTCTATTTGACTTCACCATATTCACTCCATGAACAAGAACGCTATAGTTAAAAGTAGTAGATAAACTGTATTTCGTCATGTTTTTTGCTTGTTTTGTGGTGCGAAAAATATACCTCCTTGTACCTAAAGGAAATTCGTAATTTTGTAAGGCCTCAGTATAATAGCCGCACTTTTTATTCGTATTTATAAGAACTATGGTCAGACTTCAGCTGAGCCTCGCAGATGAAACCTTTATTTTGCATTTAAACGGCTCACAGTTAATTCAGCTTTTTCATCAGCAACAAGCAATTGCCTTCGATAATCCAGAGTCAGAACTTTATGAGTTTGATTTTCAGGGGCAGCGTATTGGCCTTGATACTAGTAAAGTGCACGAAAAAAGCTTAGCAATCTTTGTTAACCAGCAGCAGGTGAGCCAACTTGCTTTACCTGAATTACAAGAAGCAGAACCAAAACGTGGCATTATTGGTTTGCTGGCACTGGGCTTTAAATTATTCAAAAGTGCAAAAGTTGTGAAAGCGGCTTTAGCGGGTGCTTCGGTGGCAGGCTATGCGTGGCTATTTTCCATTGAATTTGCCTTAATGTTAATTGCTTGCTTGGTGGTGCATGAATATGGTCATGTGCGCGCGATGAAATATTTTGGCATTAAAACTAAAGGTATTTACCTCATCCCATTTGTGGGGGGGTTAGCTGTTTCTGATGATAAAATTACCACGCGATGGCAAGACGTGGTGATATCACTCATGGGACCTGCTTTTGGCTTAATTACCTCAGTACTGGGAGTGGTGCTTTACTACGCCACTGAAATGGAAATATTCGCTGGTGTGGCAGTACTCAGTGCGTTGTTAAACCTATTTAACTTGTTACCTATTTTGCCCTTAGATGGTGGTCATGTACTTAAAAGCATTAGTTTTTCGATGCGTTCATGGATAGGCCTTAGTGTGTGCTTATTAGGTGTGTTATTTGGCTTGTGGTTAAGCTATACCTTCGGCTTGATGCTACTGGTGTTTTTCTTATTTGTAGGGGCACTTGAGATTATCTTTGAGTGGCGCGGACGTCACTACTCACACCTCATCCCTCTCGATACTTACGGACAAGGTTTTTCAGCGGTAATGTACGCACTGGTTGTTGCAGGTCACGTTGCAGTGATGATGCATTTTGCTGATTCAGAAAGCCCAATCTTAAGCTTACCAATGAAGATTTTATCGAATTAAGTATTAAATACGGACATTTTGTGAGTACTTTTTTAGAGAAGTGGCAATTTATTTAAAGTAATTTTTGGAGTCAGGTTAGCTTACAACATTCATATAAAAGTAAGAGAAAATGCTTTAATCAAGGAACTGTCAGTATAGCTATAGCCTATTCTAACTAGGCTATAGTTTTCATATCAAAAAACACAAAAGTTAAAAAAGCTATCAACTTTGTTATAGTCACCCTCACTGAATGGTAGGCTACTCTTAGCTGTGATAATTAACTTAGTTAAGTACTCTTTTTTTCTGTATTTATTTAATTTTATAAAAAATATAACCCTGTTTTTATTCTCAAAGCTTGTTTTAATTTCCATATATTTATCTTTAACAAACTTTTCATTTTCAATTGTGAGAAATAATTCACTTTTTAAAAATTTACTAAAGTTGGTATAAACTATTTCCTCTTTAGAAATTATAGTGCCAGTACTGTTTCGTAAAATACTGTTTTGGGATAACTCTGAAAATGAGAAAGCCCATGCAAAATTTTTATCTTCGACTGAAATATATCTTTTCATTTCTTTTTTATCGAACATATCTTCGTTAAAAGATGAGTTGAAAGAAAATCCAAGGTTGTCAGCATTACATCTATCTATTGGTGACGCATAAGCTAAATTAAATTGAGATATTAATAAATATAAAAATAATATTTTAATTCTTTTCATCTTTATTCTTAATTTTAGAAAATTTATACCCGTAGTAAATCCCTTGGGCATTAGCTAAGAAAAGGATAATATAAAAAATAATATCTTTATGGAAACTGGTTGCATAGCTATAAACGAGTATGCAACCCACAAAGTTTATTAGATATACAAAAATAGGAAGTATAGTCTTCATTAGTTGTAGTGCACTGAATCTAAAAGTTTACTTCTATTCGATATTTCTTGGTTTGCCTTGTTCAACTCTGTGGCATTGAAATATAAAGAGCCCCACATAACGATGGTAATCCAGCCCCCCCTAGACACTTTTTTAGTTTTCCATATTGTCGATGCTAATTCTTTAGCACTTGCAGCAGAAATTGAAGCACCTAGAATTCCAGCATATGAATTCACCATATCGTGAAATTTTTGGTCTTTTAACAGTTCTGTATTGGATAGTGACCAAATTCCCCATTGAGGATTAACAATGACATCTGTTACTTTTTCGATTAGTTTAGCCATTAGTGGCTTGTTATTTAGGGTTTGAATTAAGCGCATGGCTTCTATTTTTTGATTACTGCTTAAGTGTCTATAAATAATAACGCTTGCTATTGCTTCAGATTCCTCTTGGTGGTTGTTACTTAGCTTATGTAAACTAATAGAACATATACGAGCAAGATATTGGCATTGCGCTTTAGGTGTTTTTGGTAAGGAATAAGGTAATTCGCTAATATTCATTTAAGTTCCTTTTAAATTTATTTACTAACATTTGTTCCTAGTTTTGCTTAGTTTACATGTATAGTCAATACGTAATATGGTTCTGAATAAGGGACTTTTATTAATAAAAACTCAGCATTAACGATATAAACACGCCTGTGATGATCAGCTGCACAAGACAAAAGCCCATGATGTCTTTGGCTTTTAAGCCGGCAATAGCAAGTACGGGGAGTGCCCAGAACGGCTGAATAAGGTTAGTCCAAGCATCGCCCCATGCGACAGCCATAGCAACCCGTGGCATATCCGCGCCAAGTGTTTGTGCTGCAGGAATGACAATCGGCGCTTGCACTGCCCATTGGCCGCCGCCTGACGGCACAAATATATTCACAAATCCTGCGCTTAAAAAGCTCCAAAATGGCAGCGTTTCGGCTGTTGCAATGGCAATAAACCCTTCCGATATTTGTTGAGCAAGTCCCGTTTTTACCATAATGGCCATGATCCCCGCATAAAAGGGAAATTGAATCACAATACCAGCGCCACTAGGGATTGCTTGCTGTAAGCTGCTAAGTAAATTATGCGGCGTTTGATGCAGTAAAATTGCGCTAAATAAGAAAATAGCGATTACGCTATTTAAGTTTAAGCCGCCTCCGTTTAGCACAAAATAATAGAATAAATAGGCAAGACCAAAGGCACCTATCCCCATACCAAGCAAACGACTATGTTCAATTACTTCGGCAGGGCGGGTAGATGTATCTGCTTGCTTTGATTCATCTTCAAGCTTTGCAGGGTCAACATAAACGCTGTCTTTTTCGCTTGGCAACATATAGCGATTTACCAGCGGCATGATAATAAACAAGCCCACAACAATAGCGATGTTAAATGCCGCAAAAATCGTGTTTTCGGTGCCTATTACCCCAATACTTTGCTCTGCAAAGTGGCCATCGGTTGCGATTGTCAGCGGCACTGAACCGGCTAAGCCGCCATGCCAAACAATAAAACCCGAATAGGCACTGGCCACTAACAAACGGTAATCAACGCGGGTATGTTTCGCAATTGCTTTGGCGAACAAAGCGCCAATCACTAAACCAAAGCCCCAATTTAGCCAGCTTGCTAATAAAGACACGAGCGTAACGAGTATGATCGCTTTAGCAGGGCTGTTGGCAAGAGTCGCGAGTTTGTTGAGTATACTGCGCATCACCGGGGTACTCGCTAGCATGTAGCCCGTTAGCAGTACTAGCAGCATTTGCATGGCAAATTGTAATAGGTTCCAAAATCCACCACCCCAAGCCGCGAGCACTTGCGTGGGCGTTGACGGCGTAAAGAGGCTCGCAACGATAAAGCTCAGCAAGGTGAGTAATATAACAAATACAAACGGGTCGGGTAGATAACGCTCTACTAGTTTAGTGAATGGTTTAGCAACGCGATTTAGCATAGTTTTTATTGTTGTCGTCGAATCGATAATGCCAATAAATCATGATTAACGATGATTGGCAAATTGCGACGTCGTTGCTTTAGCTTATACCTTTAAAAACAGATGCTAAAAGTGCTTACTGTGAATCTTGCTCTAGCACGGCTTTTAAGCGGGCTTGAACTTCTTCTACTAACAGTATTGGCTGGAACTTTGATAAGAAGGCATTACAACCAACCTTCTCAACTAAAGCTTGGTTAAAGCTACCACTCAAAGATGTATTAAGCACAATATGTAGGTTCTTCATTCGGCTGTCGTTACGAATTTCGTGTGTTAAACGGTAGCCATCCATTGCTGGCATTTCAGCATCGGTGATCACCATGAGTAACTCTTTCTCAACATCTTTGCCTTGATCAGCCCAGCCTTTTAGCATTTCGAGTGCTTCAAGTCCGTTACGAGCCGGTATGATTTCGATACCAAGTTGCGACAAGGTATCGCTTACTTGCTTACGAGCAGTTGGCGAATCATCAGCGTGAAGAATTTTGCGGCCTGCAAACTCGTTCACGATGCTTTTATCTAGAATGTCTTCAGATATTTGGACTTCGTACTCAACGATTTCGGCGAGCACCTTTTCTACGTCGATAATTTCAACCAGCTGCTCTTGGCCATCGCGTTTTACTTTCGTTAAGGCTGTTAGATAGTGATTTTTACCAATTGCCGTTGGCGGCGGCATGATATCTGACCACGTCATATTAATGATTTGATCAACTTTCCCAATTAAAAAGCCTTGCACGGTACGATTGTACTCGGTGATAACGAGGTTTGTATCTTCGATGTGTTTAGCATCAGGCATGTTTATCGCTCTGCGCAAATCAATCACTGGAATTGATTCGCCACGAATATTTACAACCCCAGAAACTTTAGGGTGGGCGTGAGGAATTTTGCTAATTTGCGGTAACTTCACCACTTCTTTAACTTTAAACACATTGAGAGCGAATAAGTGGCGACTGTGTAGGTAAAATAGTAAAAGCTCTAAGCGGTTTTCACCGACCAGTTGCGTACGCTTATCGACGGAAGCAAGAACACCTGACATATTTCACCCTAAACACCTAATACAGAGATAGTATAGTCTACTATCATTTTTCATCGACATGCATTAGTAATTTTCCATCAGTTGCCAAAGTGCAAGCATTACAGTACCGTATCGATAATTTCTTCCACTATAAATCGCAAGGATTATGCATCATATATTTAATCGTTTAGTGGTACTTATTCGCAGTCACATTGATCAAGTAAGTTGGCAGGCTGTTGTATTTACTACGCTTTTGCATATGTTACTTATTTGGTGGCTGCTTTTGCTTGCAGGAGAGCAGGCGCTCACACCACTTAGTACTTATTTTTATTATTATGTAGTAACTACATCTACAGTTGGCTATGGCGATTTTAGCGCGAGCACCGAGCTTGGCCGTTGGATTGTCGCATTACTGCAAATACCTTTTGGTTTAGCATTATTTGGCGTTCTGTTAGGAAAAACAGGGCAAACAGTAACTTATTTAATTAGGCGCGCTATGACCGGTGATAAAAGCTTCGCACATATAAACAATCACATTATTATCTTTGGTTGGCATGATACACGTACTAAAAAGATGGTTGACTATATCTTGGCCGATCATAAACGTTTAGACCGTCGTATTTTATTGGCGGTTACTGAGCAAATGGAACATCCGTTTTTAGCAAACCCGATGGTTGATTTTGCTCGTCTAAGTAGCTTTACTGATTTAGATGAGTTGAAAAGAATTGCCATTGATCGCGCCGACAAAATTATTATTGATGGCCAAGACGATGACCAAACGTTTACAACAGCCCTGCGCATTAGCAAGTTGGTCAATGAACAGTGCCACATTAGTGCGCACTTTGATGATGAAACTAAAATCGAAATGCTACATGAGCATTGCCACAATGTAGAATGTAGCAGTGCTAAGTCAGCCGAGATCTTAGTGCGTTCAATGCAAGACCCAGGCTCAAGCCGTGTGCAAGAAGAGCTGTTATCGACACTACATGGGGATACTCAATTTAGTTTACCAATTCCAAAAGGCGTGCAAGCAATGGAGTTTGGTAAGCTGTTTCATCACTTTAAATATAGTCATGATGCTATATTACTGGGTGTAGCACATAATTTGAGTGCAAAAAATATGGACTTAAACCCGCCACTTGATTATGTAGTAAGTGAGGGAGATATTTTGCATTATATTGCTGCGGAGCGTGTTTTGAGTGACGAAGTTGATTGGTCTGCGTTGGTTTGATGATCTATGAATGAAGTTGTGTTTTTAATTATTGTACTCAGTGCCTACATTTTACCTGTGGTCATTGTGCTCAATAGTAAACGCACTCAAGGGCACGAAAAGAATGCTTGGTTAATCGGTATCATCTTCTTTTCGTGGTTAGCTTTAGTAATGTACTTAACAATCATCCCTAAACACGGACGGGTCAAAAAACACCGTAAAGTAAAACCTAAGGGTTAACTGACCTAAAGCTGACAGCAGCTGTATCACTTCAACTGTTTTAGTTTATGATCTATCACAGGATCATCGGGTGAGAGTTGCTGAGCCACTTCTAAGACCTTAATAGCATCGTTTGGGTGCTCATCTTGATGTTTGATTGCAACATCAATCAGCGGTTGCACATCAATCGCATCTTTTTGCTCTTGCATGTGCTCGGCTTTTTCTTCAGCTAAAATTGTATGAGCGGTGCTTAGTAAGGCTAAACGATGTGGCGAACTCTTATTTGCCTTATTTAGGCGACGATAATAGTCTTCTTTAAAGCGCAGCGTTTTGGTTTGCTGGCGGAATTGGGCTATATCAACTTGCTGGTGGCTAATAAAATCAACAGCAACATCTTTATAAAAGCCAAACTTATTTAAATATGTTGCATGAACACTATGGCCCATACCAAACACGCGTAAGTGGGTTAGTTGCGGGTAACGTTTAGCATGAGCTCGGTCGATGCGATTCGTTGGGTCGTAAATAATATAACCCTTTGCATGGCCTAAATCTAAATCGTGGTAGTCACCGTTCCAATCAAATTTTTGCGCGATGTCGGTACTTGAACGATCATCCCATGGCGCTTTTTCTTTATTTTTTGTACTAACAGGGTGAAAGAGCAAGACTTTATCAAGCTTTAATAGATTGGCAAAGGCGCCAACGGCAAAGCCTCCTCGACTCAATCCATAACCTAACCGCTCTTTGAACCCGCCAATCAGTGGTGCTAGCTGCTCAATGAAAAACAACAGATTACGGTGCCTAAACCAGTTGCTAATGCCTAAATGTTGAAAGGCGATAATATTCACATCTTGCTTTTTCGCGAGCTTATAAGCCCAAGGCGAAAAATCATCAGTGATATCATGTTCTTGATAATTTGTTCCAGCAGGAGAGAAGGTAATTAGCAGGGGCTTATTGGCATCAATGATATGGTATTTCACATAAACATCACCGAGCAAATCACCACCAGTCATAGGAACAAGGCTTTGTTGCTCATCGCGTGGGAGATTGGTCCATTCCTCTAACCAATACAATAATTTCATACATCCCCCCACGTTATCTCTAAAATAAAGGGGCAATATTATAGCAAAAATAGCAGCTAATTAAAAATGGCCGCTACTTTATATGCTTATCGCTCGCTCATTGCGATGATCTGTTGCCAGTCATGTTCGGTGACAGGCATTACTGACAATCGGCCGCCTTTTTTAAGAGCGATTTCGGTAATTGACTCATTGGCTTTAATTGCTTGCAGGCTAACTAGCTTTTTAAGGTGTGATTGATATTGCACATCGACTACAAACCAGCGCGGGTTATCAGCAGTTGCTTTGGCGTCGTAGTAATCGCTATTTAAATCAAACTGTGTTGGGTCGGCATAAGCTTCGCGAGTCACCGTAGCGATACCAGCAACACCCACCTGTTTACAACTTGAATGATAAATCATTACCAAGTCACCATGCTTGATACCATCGCGAAGAAAGTTGCGGGCTTGATAATTACGCACGCCATCCCACATAGAGGTTTGCTCAGGTGCGTTTTTTAGATCATCAATTGAAAATGCATCGGGTTCGGTTTTAAAAAGCCAATAAGCCATAATGAGGTGCTCTTACAAAGATTTACTTCCAATTAGTCTATAGTATCATTAAACGCTTGTCGGGATTGAGGATATATAAATGAGCCAAGTATTAGATGACCTACTGTCATTAATGTCGTTAGAAGAGATTGAGCAAGGCTTGTATCGCGGGCAAAGCCAAGATTTAGGATTTAGAGCTGTATTCGGTGGCCAAGTAATGGGCCAAGCTCTATCTGCCGCAAAAGAAACATTACCACAAGGGCGTATTGTTCACTCTTTACACTCTTACTTTTTGCGCCCAGGTGATGCTGCAAAGCCGATTGTCTATGATGTAGAGAATATCCGTGATGGTAAAAGTTTTAGTACTCGCCGTGTAAAAGCAATTCAATATGGTAAGCCGATTTTTTACATGACCGCTTCTTTCCAAGGAGAAGAAGAGGGCTTATCACACCAAGCGCAGATGCCTGATGTACCTCAGCCTGAAGAATTAAAGTCATCGCTTGAATTTTACCAAGCAAATGCAGAGCTTATTCCTGAACCAATTCGAAATAAGTTCATCCGAGAAGTGCCAATTGAAATGCGCCCTGTGACCTTTCATAACCCATTCAAACCACAAGTGATGGAGCCAGTTAAGCATATTTGGTTTAAAGCTAATGGTGAGATGCCTGACGATCAGCGTATTCATAATTACTTACTTGCGTACGCATCTGACTTTGAATTTTTACCAACTGCATTACAGCCGCACGGCGTATCGTTTATGCAGCCGAATATGCAGGTTGCGACGATTGACCATGCAATGTGGTTTCACCGCCCGTTTAGACTAGACGATTGGATTTTATATTCGATTGATAGCCCAAGTGCGAGCTCTGGTCGTGGTTTGGTGCGAGGTCAGTTCTTTGACCGTCAAGGCAATTTGGTTGCCTCAACGATCCAAGAAGGGGTCATGCGTCAGCGTTAATCTTTTACGTGCTGAGCTTGGCTTTGCACTATATCGTCAATTGACTGCCAGACCCGTGCTGGCAGCAATGCTTTAAGATATAAATACACTTCACACAGCTCATTGCTGCCCGTTAAGCCTTGCTCTGTTTCGGTAATTAGCTTTTGCTCTCGCAAGCTTGAAATAAAACCAATAAGTACTTTTTTGTCGAAGAACTCAGGGGTTTTAATGCCGTGCAAGGTGCCTAAGCGCTCTGCTAACACTTGGCTTTCATGTTCAAGTTCTTCACGCTCAATACCACTGCTAGTTTGAATAAAACCAACCACGATAGCGTAACGTTGCAATGTTAAGCTTAGGGCACGACCGAGCATTTCGAGTTTCGCTAAGCAGTCGTTGCTGTTAGTGATCTTGATATTATCGCCATCAATTTCAATCAGGTCTTGATCAACGAAGCTTGCGAGTACGCGAGTAATATAGTTTTCATCTAACTCATGCAAGAACCACTCTTTGGCAAACAGTGGGTAAAAACGTGCAATCAAAGCTTGGCAATCAGCCAAGGTAGTTTGATGTGCTTTGAATAGATGCAGCGCCAATAAGCTCGGCACTGCAAATAAGTGCAACACGTTATTACGGTAGTAGTTGAACAGTGTTTTTTCTTTATCGTTAATCGCGATAATTTCACCAAACTCATCACTGATAACATCAAACTTATTAAGTTTAAGTGCATGCTCTAGTAGCTGCTCGGCGCTTTCGTCTGGTGTGGTCACTTTTTCACTGTAGCTTGCGCTACGCTGTAAATGTAAATAAAACTCAAGCTGAGCAATCAACTTAGGCTTACTTAGCGCGTGTTTATCATTAACCAGTAAAATCATCGCGAGTAGATTGACAGCATTGAGTGCAGCGGCGCTATTAATATTAACCATTACCTTATCAGCGAGGTTAGCGACCTGCGGTCCAAGCCATTGTGGTTTCTGAACATCAGTTGGGTGAATCGACTCGCGCCAATCAGGTTGTTGATCATTAAGGTATTGGTTTATCGATATAGGGTCGCCAAAGTTTAAATAACCACGACCATAGTTTTTCAGGTTTTTAATTGCCTTAAAGATACCTAATACCGACTCACCTTTTTTATCATTACCGGCAAGCTCTTTTAAGTAAGTATTAATTTCCATTACGTGCTCATAACCAATGTATACAGGCACAATTGAAATAGGGCGGTCTATGCCACGTAACATGGCTTGTAATGTCATAGCGAGCATACCTGTTTTTGGCGGTAACAAGCGACCAGTACGGCTACGACCACCTTCAGTGTAAAACTTTACTGAATAGCCTTTGATAAATAACTGGCTCAGGTACTCTTTAAATACTGACGAATACAGTTTATTGCCCGCGAATGAGCGGCGAATAAAGAAAGCACCACTGCGGCGGAAAATCCCCCCTGCTGGGAAGAAGTTTAAGTTGATACCCGCAGCGATATGTGGCGGAACTAACCCTAAATGGTAAATAGAATAGGTCAGCAATAAGTAATCCATATGCGATCGGTGACATGGCATATAGATAATCTCGTGGCCTTTATCTGTAAGCTCATGCACTTGCTCAGAAAACTTAATATCAATACCGTTATAAAGCTTATTCCATAGCCAAGTTAAAATACGGTCTGCAACACGAATGGTGGCATCGCTATAATTGGCGGCAATCTCATCAAGTAGCTTCAGCGCATTTTGGCGAGCTTGCTCTTGGCTGATGTTTTTTTCTTTCGCTTCTATTTGAATTGCTTTTTTTATTGTTGGTGAGGCAAGTAGCGAATTAAATAGCTGTTCACGTGATGGCATTTTCGGACCTGTCGCTGCCAATTTTTGACGACGGAAGTGCACGCGGGCTACACGTAATAGTTTATGCGGTAGCTCATCAACCTCTGCTTTTTCATTGACCAATAACGATAAATCGAGCGGCTGACTAAAGCGGATAAAATTATCGCGCCCAGAAAATAGCAACACAAAGAATTTACGAAACCAGCTGGGTGTTAATGAATGAGACACCAAAGTACCTAAACCTGGCTTTTCTTTACCTGGATTACGACCCCATAAAATCGTCACCGGGATCACTTGGACGTTTTTCTCACCTGATTGCATTAGGTGGTCAATAATTTGTTTGCCTTGCTGCAGGGCATTGCTTGGTTTGCTTTTGTTACCAAATAGCGGTGGTGGGTTTTGAATACCGATAAAGCGATCAAGTTCTGCATTACCTAATAACTGCTCTTCGGTTGGATTAGGTAAGCCGTATTTTTTACATACCCGCGCCAATGCCGCTAAATCAGAGCGCGCATTAAGCCTAACAATATAGAAGGTTGGGTTGGCTGGGTTTAGATTGTATTGTTCAATCGGATTTTCTGGCAGCACCTTACTTTTTACAAACAAGCGGTTCATACCGGCAGAAATGAAATTTAAACAACGATTAATGATACGCATCAACTCACCAAAGTTATTAGTAGATATTAAATAGACCGAGAGTGGTCAAAAATAAGCGGCATAGAATAACAATTATTAACTGGACTGACCATTTAAAAGCGATTTTCTAGCCTCTTTACTCGCACAAGTATAATTTAAAGACGCTAATGTTATTGATAAAGTTCGAAAATTAAACAAAATTTAATTTAGACCTTTGAGATTTTCAAAATAGTTGTTGCATTTATCACCAATCTATCTATAATACGCAGGCTTTCAAAATTCCCTCGGGAACTTGGAAGGAAAAATTAAGCTTGGATTTCAAGCTAATAAACAGGAATTCCGATTTGGAATTCATCGTAGATATAAGAAAGCAGCCGACATCTTAGTTATTAAGATTGTTTCGGTCGTTTTTTTATGCTCTTTTTAAATGCTCTTTATATTGAGGTTTAAGAATGTCAAATCAACGCATTCGTATTCGCCTAAAAGCTTTTGACCACCGTTTGATTGACCAATCAACGGCGGAAATCGTGGAAACTGCGAAACGCACTGGCGCACAAGTACGTGGTCCAATCCCACTACCTACACGCTTTGAACGTTTTACTGTACTAACTTCACCGCACGTTAACAAAGACGCGCGTGATCAGTACGAAATCCGCACCCATAAACGTCTGATCGACATCGTAGAACCAACTGACAAGACTGTTGACGCTCTAATGCGTTTAGATCTTGCTGCTGGTGTTGATGTTCAAATCAGCCTGGGTTAATCGGAAGATTAGAGAGGTTTTAGGAAAATGGCATTAGGTCTAGTCGGTCGTAAAGTGGGTATGACACGTATCTTCACTGAAGATGGTGTATCTATCCCTGTGACAGTTATCGAAGCGACACCTAACCGCATTGCTCAGATCAAATCTGAAGCAACTGACGGTTATAACGCGCTTCAAGTAACCGCAGGCACTAAAAAAGCAAGCCGTGTAAACAAAGCAGCAGCGGGTCACTTCGCTAAAGCTGGTGTTGAAGCGGGTCGCGGTCTGTGGGAATTCCGCCTAAATGGTGGTGAAGGCGATTTTGAAGTAGGCGCTGAGCTTACTGTTGAATTATTCAACGAAATCAACAAAGTTGACGTAACCGGTACTTCTAAAGGTAAAGGTTTCCAAGGTGGTGTTAAGCGCTGGAACTTCAGCATGCAAGACGCTACTCACGGTAACTCTCTATCTCACCGTGCTCCTGGTTCAATCGGTCAAAACCAATCACCTGGTAAGGTGTTTAAAGGTAAGAAAATGGCCGGTCACATGGGTGCTGAGCGTGTAACGACTCAAAACTTAGAACTAGTTCGCGTTGACGCTGAGCGTAACTTGCTTTTAGTTAAAGGTGCAGTACCTGGCGCTATCGGCGGTGACGTTATCGTTAAACCAGCTGTTAAAGCATAAGTCCTGGAGATTTAGTGATGGAATTAGCAATTAAAGACGCTTCTGGCGCTCTTGAAGTTTCTGAAGCTACTTTTGGACGTGAGTTTAACGAAGCATTAGTACACCAAGTAGTTGTTGCTTACGCAGCAGGTGCTCGTCAAGGTACTCGTGCTCAGAAGACACGTTCTGAAGTAAGCGGTGGTGGTAAAAAACCATGGTCTCAAAAAGGTACTGGCCGTGCACGTGCTGGTACAATTCGTAGCCCAATTTGGCGTTCAGGTGGCGTTAGCTTCGCAGCTAAACCACAAGATCACAGCCAAAAAGTAAACCGTAAAATGTACCGCGGTGCGATCAAAAGCATCTTATCTGAATTAGTTCGTCAAGAGCGTTTAATCGTTGTTGAGCAGTTTGGTCTTGAAGCACCAAAAACTAAAGAACTAGTTTCTAAGCTTAAAGAACTTGAGCTTAAAGATGTTCTAATCGTGACTGAAGAAGTAGATGAGAATCTTTTCTTATCGGCACGTAACCTATACAAGGTTGACACGCGTGATGTAGCTGGTATCGATCCTGTAAGCCTAATCGCTTTCGATAAGGTACTTATTACAGCTGCTGCTGTTAAGCAACTTGAGGAGGCGCTAGCATGATCCGTGAAGAACGTCTTTTAAAAGTGATCCTTGCTCCACACATCTCTGAGAAAAGCACTATCGCTGCTGAAGAGAACAACACGATTGTTTTCAAAGTAGCTTCTGATGCAACTAAAGCTGAAATCAAAGCTGCAGCAGAAAAGCTTTTTGAAGTAGAAGTAACTGGTGTTCGCACACTAAACGTTAAGGGTAAAACAAAACGTACTGGCATGCGTTTCGGTCGTCGTTCAGACTGGAAGAAAGCTTACGTTACTCTTAAAGAAGGTAGCGAGCTAGACTTTGTCGGCGGCGCCGAGTAATAAGGGGAGTTAGAATTATGGCACTTCAAAAGTGTAAACCAACTTCTGCGGGTCGTCGTCACCTGGTTAAAGTGGTTAACCCAGATCTACATAAGGGTAAACCTTACGCACCACTACTAGAGAAAAACTCTAAGTCTGGTGGTCGTAATAACAAAGGTCGTATCACGGTTCGTCATATCGGTGGTGGTCATAAGCATCATTACCGTGTAATCGACTTTAAACGCACTAAAGATGGCATTCCAGCTGTTGTTGAGCGTCTAGAGTATGATCCAAACCGTAGCGCAAACATCGCTCTTGTATTATATGCAGACGGTGAGCGTCGTTACATCATTGCACCTAAAGGCTTAAAAGCTGGTGATTCAATCCAATCTGGTATTGATGCACCAATCAAAGCTGGTAACACGTTACCAATGCGTAACATGCCTGTAGGTTCGACTGTTCACAACGTAGAATTAAAACCAGGTAAAGGCGCGCAAATCGCACGTTCTGCTGGTGCATACGTTCAAATCCTTGCTCGTGAAGGTCAATACGTAACTCTACGTCTTCGTTCTGGCGAAGTTCGTAAAGTTCCAGCTGACTGTCGCGCAACACTTGGTGAAGTAGGCAACTCTGAGCATATGCTTCGTTCACTAGGTAAAGCTGGTGCAAATCGCTGGCGTGGTATCCGTCCGACAGTTCGTGGTGTTGCCATGAACCCGGTAGATCACCCGCACGGTGGTGGTGAAGGTCGTACATCTGGTGGTCGTCATCCTGTGTCTCCATGGGGTAAACCGACTAAAGGTGCTAAGACACGTAAGAACAAGCGTACTGATAAATTTATCGTACGTCGTCGTACTAAATAATAGTTGAGGAATAGCCATGCCACGTTCTCTCAAGAAAGGTCCTTTTATTGACCTACACTTGCTGAAGAAGGTAGAGAAAGCGTTGGAAAGCGGTGACAAGAAGCCAATTAAAACTTGGAGCCGTCGTTCAATGATCATACCTAACATGATCGGATTGACCATCGCTGTCCATAATGGTCGTCAGCACGTTCCTGTGTTTATCACAGACGAAATGATCGGTCACAAACTAGGTGAATTTGCACCAACTCGTACTTACCGCGGTCACGCTGCGGATAAGAAAGCGAAGAAACGTTAAGAGGGGAATGATAAATGCAAGCATTAGCTAAACATAAATTCGCCTCTGGTTCGGCGCAAAAAGCACGTCTAGTTGCAGATCAGATCCGCGGACTTCCGGTTGATCGCGCTCTAGAAATCCTGGCGTACAGCCCTAAAAAAGCGGCTGTATTAGTTAAAAAAGTACTTGAGTCTGCTATTGCTAACGCAGAGCATAACGAAGGTGCTGACATTGATGAGCTTCGTGTAACTACGATCTTTGTGGACGATGGTCCAACAATGAAGCGTATTATGCCACGTGCTAAAGGACGCGCAGACCGCATCCTTAAGCGTACAAGCCACATCACTGTTGTGGTTTCAGATAGCTAGGAGTATAAGTAATGGGACAAAAAGTTCATCCTACTGGTATTCGCCTAGGTATCTCTAAACCTTGGGTTTCTACCTGGTACGCGAATTCAAAAGATTTCTCTGATCAGCTTTTTGGCGATCACAAAGTACGTACTTTCCTTACTAAGGAATTAAAAGCGGCTTCTGTGTCTAAAATCGTTATCGAGCGTCCAGCTAAATCTATCCGTGTAACAATTCACACAGCTCGTCCTGGTGTTGTTATCGGTAAAAAAGGCGAAGACGTTGAAAAACTACGTCAAGCAGTAACTAAGATTGCAGGTGTTCCGGCTCAGATTAATATCGCTGAAGTTCGTAAGCCTGAACTTGATGCACAACTAGTAGCTGACGGTATTGCGTCACAGCTAGAGCGTCGTGTTATGTTCCGTCGCGCTATGAAGCGTTCGGTACAAAATGCAATGCGCATTGGTGCAAAGGGTATCAAAGTTGAAGTTAGCGGTCGTCTTGGCGGTGCTGAGATCGCACGTTCAGAATGGTATCGTGAAGGTCGTGTACCTCTACATACTCTTCGTGCTGATATCGACTACGCAACTTCTGAAGCCTTAACCACTTATGGTATCATTGGTGTTAAAGTTTGGATCTTCAAAGGCGAAGTTATTGGTGGTTTACCACTAGTACAAGAGCAAGAGAAGCCAGCTAAACGCGCGCCAAAGAAAGCCAAAAAAAGTGCTAAGTAGAGGTAGCGAGTAATGTTACAGCCAAAACGTACAAAATTCCGTAAAATGCACAAAGGCCGCAACCGCGGTTTAGCGCAAAACGGTAACAAAGTAAGCTTCGGTACTTTCGGTTTGAAAGCTACTGGCCGTGGCCGTATGACTGCTCGTCAAATCGAAGCAGCTCGTCGTGCTATGACACGTCACGTAAAGCGTCAAGGTAAAATCTGGATTCGTGTATTCCCAGATAAGCCAATTACGAACAAACCATTAGAAGTTCGTATGGGTAAAGGTAAAGGTTCTGTTGAGTATTGGGTTGCTGAAATTCAACCTGGTAAAGTACTTTACGAAATGGAAGGTGTTCCTGAAGAGCTTGCTCGTGAAGCATTCAACCTTGCAGCGCGTAAATTACCATTCACAACAACTTTCGTAACTCGGACGGTGATGTAATGAAAGCTAGCGAACTAAAAGACAAAAGCGTAGAAGAGCTAAATGCTGAACTTCTAGGACTTCTTCGTGAGCAGTTCAACCTGCGCATGCAAGCAAGCACTGGTCAGTTAGCTCAGACACACACGCTAAGAACAGTACGTCGCGATATCGCGCGTGTAAAAACAGTTATTAACCAGAAGGCAGGTCAATAATGAGCGATAAAATCCGTACTCTTCAAGGCCGTGTAATCAGCGACAAGATGGATAAATCTTTCACTGTTGCTATCGCACGTTACGTGAAGCATCCAGTATATGGAAAATTCATCAAACGTACGACTAAACTACACGTACATGACGAAAACAACACAGCTCAAGCTGGTGACGTAGTTACTATCTCTGAGTGTGCTCCTATTTCTAAGACTAAGTCTTGGACTTTAGTAGACGTTGTTGAGCGTCCAAAGAAAGCTTAATTTTTAATTAAGTTTCCTTACTAAAAAGCCCCGGCATCTGCTGGGGCTTTTTGTTTTTAAAATACAGTAGGAAGCCGTCAGCCGTCAGATTAGATCGAGAAGGATGCTTTCATTTCAGTGTAAGAAAACAAGTTAATAGTTACTTCAGGTTAAACTGGATTTAGCTTGTCCTAGCACCTTCAATCATTTCCCCAACGCTTTATCTATCTCTTCTCTTAAGCGAGGGCCTTTTAGGTTTTCAGCCATGATTTCGGCAACTTTTGCATTGCTACTATTTTCAAGAGTGGTAATGCGTTCTGCTAAATCACTGGCATAACTATTGTTGCCGTCTCTTGTTGCGCGGAAAAATTGGCCTATGAGGGCTGTGGCAGAAATATTGCGAACATAATCATTATCGTCTGTTTGTAACAGCTTTTGAAAATGCTCAGCGAGCTTAGGTGAGACGTTATTTTGGCGAGATAAATTCTCTAATGTACTGACACGAATTTTAGGATCGTTGGTGTATTCGCTAATGCTTATCATGGCATCGATTACTGCATTTGCTTGGCTGTCGTCCAAGTCGCGTCTGAGCATGCTGAGGGTCATTTTTAGTTGCCCATAGGCTGCTAAGCGCTCATTTTCTGACTTACTCAAATTAAGTAAGGTAGCAAGTGCTTCATTTATTGAGCTGTCGGCATATTGTGGGTCTGCTTTGATGCGTTCGCGGTAGTCATCAGGTAAATTACTTAGCCAGCCAAGCGCCGGGTTTCTCTTTTCGATTTCGACTCGTCGCTCTTTTTCTTGCTGTTCCATTGATTGTTTAACTAATGAGGCAAGTCGCTCAGGATCAATTGTAGGCGCTTTATTTTCAAGCTCGTGGATGCGTGTTTCGAGATCTAAAATATAGCCATGTAAGGCGACTAGGTTTTCTCTGTCTTGCTCTGGAATGGCTAACTCTTTTAAGTTAGGTTTTGCTTGCTGCATAACTACAGGCTTGTCAGTCGAGTTTGCTTTTGTATAGCTATAAATTGATAAGCCTAGTGCAATGCTTGCAAATGCCAGCGCAGTATTCCCTTGCCAAGTTGACATATCACATCATCCAAGTTGCTTTGTAATATCAGCAGATTAAAACAAGCCATTTGTATTATCAATTACTTATGATGATAAAAACAAAAAGCGCAGCTAGTTAGCTGCGCTTTTAAATGGAGTTTGTGTCGATTAATGGGCTTTTGCGTATGCTTCAGCTTGTTGCCATACACGTAGCATATTGCCACTTAAAATCTTTTTGATGTCTTTATCGCTATAACCACGGTCCATTAGACCTTGCACTAGGTTAGGATAGGTAGATACATCTTTTAAGCCAGTAGGTAGAGAGTCGCCTACACCATCGTAATCTGAGCCAATACCTACATAATCGATGCCAATTAGCTCAACTACATGGTCAATGTGATCAAGTACTTGTTCTAAGCTTGCAAATGGGAATGGGTTTTTAGCGCGATAAGCAGCATCAAAATCTTTGCTTAGCTTAGTACCATCTTTTTTCTTTTCAGCCTTTGCTGATTTAAGTTGATCGTACCAAGAGCCTGCTTTTGCTGTAACAAAGCTTGAACCGAAGTTAATTTGAATAACACCCCCATTCTTTTTAAGAGCTAACAGCATATCGTCGTTCATATTACGCTCAAAGCCTGGGGTGTATTTACGCAGTGACGAGTGTGAAGCAATCACGGGTACCTTTGAAATTTCCATCACTTGGTAAAACGCATCATCAGAAATATGTGATACATCAACCAGCATACCAATGTTGTTCATTTCTTTTACCAGCTCTTTACCGAATGGGCTCAGGCCTTTCCACTTACGACGGATGTCATAAGATGAATCAGAAATGTGGTTACTCTGCGAGTGAGCTAGCGTGATGTAACGTACGCCACGCTCATAAAAATGCTTAAGGTTTTTAATGTCGCCTTCGATAGGTGAACCGTTTTCCATACCCATAGCAATCGACATTTTGCCTTGTTTAAACTGCGCTTTAATATCAGCAGTAGAGTCTGCAATAGCGAACTTATCTGGTGCGCGTTGCGCAATCGCTTCCATAGAGTCGATTAGTTGATTTGCTAATTGGTAGCTTTTACCTTTACCTTCAAATTCTAGGTTTGCAGGAATGTAAATTGACATGAAAGGAGCGTTCAAACCACCTTGCACAGCACGCGGATAATCAAAATCACCGTCGCTTGTAGCTTTGGTTACGTCAGCCCACTTGTTATGAATACGGTAAGGCACATCGATATGGGTATCGATTAAAATAGTGTCTTTTGCCAGTTTAATGGCTTTATCTGATGCAGTAACCTGATCTGCATTTGCTTGACCAATTAAGGCCAAAGAAACAGCGGCAACCAGTGAGCTTAGTTTTTTCATTTTTTAATGGCTCTTTAAGTTAAAAAGCCATTGTGAAGGGTTACAGTATAACTTACAAGTTTAGTCGTTAAACGACGCTTGATACTCTGGGTCAGCTTGTAGAGCAATGAATTCAGCTTTAGATATAATCGTAACTGACTCATGTAACTCAGAAAAAAACACCATGGCTTCACCATTCTTAAGCTGTTGATGAACCTGCGCTACTTTGCTTTCAATGCTAAATTCTTGTTCGCCGTAATCAGTGCCTTCACGTAAAACATAACTTTCGATTAAATTATACAGAGTCTCTTTATCGAGGCGTTCGTGGGGAATGATCATAACTGCTCTTTTTTAACTAATTGTTGAAAATACTCAGGAACAATTCGTTCAAGCCAATATTCGGGCTTAAAAGGATTTTTACCGCTAATAAATCCAACATGGCCCCCTTGTTCTGAGATGCGCAGCGTAACATGTTCACTCACATCTAAGCTATCTGGCACGGCTTTTATTGATAACATCGGGTCATCTTTTGCGTGCACAATCAGCGTAGGTGTTGCAATGCTTTTTAAAAACGGTTTTGCACTCGCTTGCTGATAGTAATCTTCAGCACCGGCAAAGCCATGCAATGGTGCCGTGAGCATATTATCGAATTGCCATAAGTCATCAATCGCCATAAGTTTTTCTGGCGTTAGGCTAATTTGCTGTTCGATTTGTGGTAGCTTTCTTTGCATCGACTTTTTCATACGGTCGAGCAAATACTTTTGATAAATCTTACCTAAGCTTTTGCGAATTACTTCACACGATGAAGATAAATCAAACGGCGCAGACACAACGGCTGCGCCAGATAAGTTCGATTGAGCACCTTGCTCACCTAAATACTTTGCCAGCACATTACCACCTAACGAAAAGCCCACGGCAAATAGCGGGCGTTTTGGAAACTTGCTCTTAAGATGGTTGATGAAAAAGCGCAGGTCTTCCGTTTCGCCGCTGTGATAAGCACGTGCTAAACGGTTAACTTCGCGCGAGCAGTTTCGAAAATGCATCAATACAACAGCAAAGCCTTGTTGCTTAAGTTTTTTCATCATGCCTTTAGCATAAAAGCTATTTATATTGCCTTCTAAACCATGCAATACAATAGCGAGGGGTGCTTGCTCGTTATGAGGTGTTGCCCAAGCCAGTTCTAAAAAGTCGCCATCTGGAGTATCGATCGTCGATAAGTCGTAGCGGGTATTATGAAATGGGCGAAAAAAGCGCGGCATTATGGTTTGTAAATGGCGATTGCGCATCCACCACGCAGGCTTAAACTCAGGTAACATAGCTGACACTTTCGAAACAAAATAAGCGCCTATTGTAGCAAGTTTTTGCTTTTTGAGAACCGCTACAAGATTTTAGCTAGCTGCAAATAAAAAGCCCCTAAACAATAAATTGGATAGGGGCTTTGTGCGTCGTGCTTAATTCTTACTTAGGAACTTCTGCGTCGTGTATTTTCTTAATAAAGAAACCAACATAGAAAAGGCATAAAACGATAACAACTGCCAAAATGCCGAATGACATAAATAAAACTGGGTCGCTAAAAAAATCTCTGAAGAATACGTTCATGGTTGTGCCTCCTAATGTCTATGAGTTAATCATAGGCTGGCTTGAGGGCGGCTGATATGATCCAGATCAAGCTATTTTCCTGATGCGAAATAAGGCGATTTAATAGTTGATTTGGATCAAGTTTATTAGGGTAGGTTGGTTTGAGCGTAGCGAAACCCAACGCAACCCATGTAAACCTTTTTTGTTATAAACCCAAACCATCATAAAGCACTCCCAAGGTTATGCTTGACCTAGAAACTCGCTAACTTTCCGATGAACTAATTCACTCATCTAATACTCTTAAAAATAAAACGAGGCGATCGGGTGTTAAAAGGGAATTACAAAGCATGGATCATCTCAATTTCGTTACATGCAGTTTTGTTGGTGTTATTTGCTCGATATGGAAAGTCTGTGAAACTCCCCGCAGTCGCTGAACCGCCAAAAGTAATCAACGCGTATGTGAGTGTTGATTTAACTTCATTACCTAGTTTGCAGAAAATCCAAGAAAAACCTTCACCTGAGCAAACACAAGAAATGCCAGGTGAGGCTAAGTCTTTGCCAAAAAACGAAGATGTTTCGCAGAGTAGCTCTCAGCAGATAAGTGATACTAAAGTAATTAATCCCACAATAAATGAACCAAAAGAAGCTACCTCTGATAATCAGACAGCTGAGAATTCAAAAATAGTCGAAGTGCCTTTTAAAAAGCTCAACCCTTATGCGCCAATCCCACAGCTTAATTTTGAAAATAGAGCTACTAGTGCATCAGCATTTGGGCAAGTTGAAGATACGAATAATAATTCGTCTGCAGGCAGGGTTACAGTGCCTGCGCAGTTAACCGTCTCTGATAATAAAGCAACCGTCGTTTGGCAAAATGGCGATGGCAGCAAGCGTATCGAGGTGCTAAATGGCATGTGTTACGGTATAGATTTTAATTCGGTGTTTGGTAAATCTGGAGTGCCAAGCGGATCGCCCAGACCCTGTGAAGATAAAGAAGCAAAACTATTTAAAGAAATAATGAATAAGTGGAGTAAAAAGTAATAACAAAACACTTTACCTCAACTTAACTTGAGCTTTTAAAGTAGCGTTTTTTGTAATGGATATCGCTATGAACTCACTAGAAAACTATTTATTAAGCCTACAAATCAATTGCTATCACACGTCACTGATACAGATTTCTCAGGTACAAACGCGTATTTGGCAGTCATTACAAAATAATTCTAGTTATGCACATAATGTAATCGAAGAGTTTGAATTAAATGGGCAGTCTATTAGTTACCAGCATGCCGCCCTATTTACGCTGGTTTTACAGCAGCTTGGATATAAAATACAGCCAACAGAAGAAAACGCTTTGTCGGTAAGGCATAGCCATTTATTACATGACATTCGTCTTGTCGAGCAGTTAAACCCTAATGAGGCTTAAGTCATGTTTTATTGTATAAAAAGGCACTTAGCCGAAACTAAGTGCCTTGGCTTAACGAAGTTACCAAATAATTTCTACAAATTCTGGGTGATCCACAAATGGGTTGCGGTTACCTTGATGTTCATAAGCTGCTTGATTACGGTCAAGCTCTAATTGGCTAACAGGATCCTCGTTATGCCATTTTAATAGCATAGCAACGACCCAGCTCTCAAAAACCTGATCAGATGAACCATTCAGTACAGCATTACTGTAGGTTGTGTTGTTTTGCCATGAGCCAATCACGTTTTCATAGCGTGTTGCCATGTAGAAATACGCCCTTGCAAAGTCACCTTTAAATTCATCGATTGGTTCAAAAACCGTTCCTGAGTAATTTAGTGAGCTAGCAGCGCTGCCTAATTTGCTGCCGTTACTAGAGGTATAGCTTGCACTAGCTACTTCACCAAACGGGTAGTTACTGCGTTTTGAATTGACATAACCATCAGTGGCAAAAATGTGATGTACGTCTGAATTCATTGGTTCAACCTTACCGCCAAACCAACTTTTCGGGAAAGAATGCTCACGGTTGTAGCAATCTGCTTCGCTGTTGTATGTACCACATTGGTCGCTTACAGCCACATAGTTGTAGCTGTCTTGGCCTGTGGGATTTTCTGAATAACGATCTAAAATTGAGTTGTCATTTTCAAAATACTTATCGCGTGAAGCAATATCGTAAAAACTCCAAATTGCTGAATAGCCTTGTGAGTTGTGACCTTTGATAATGTTATATAGCTCTGTTTTCAGTGCATAACCACTAAGGCCTTGCGTTGTAACATAGTACCCGGTTGGCTCTGGTGGGTTTGTACCACCGCCGTCACCGCCACCTGAGCTATCACCTAAACTAAAAGGCGTAGCTTCTGAGCTTTGGAAGCTTGCACCACTGGCAAGTACTGTTTGACCTAACGAAAGGCTATAGCTACCGTTACCATAAGAGCAGCAAATGCCATCGCCATAGCTATCAAAAATAGTAAAAGTATAGTCACCATCAGTTAAACATGCTTGCTCACTGTACTGAGTATTTGCTGCATAGCTGCCGCCTGATGCTACTGCACTACCTTGGCTATTGGTGATTTGCCAGCTGGTTTCTTCCCCATAATTATCGGTAGTGAGGGTCAAAGATACTTGGTTATCTGCGCAGCTACCCGTAGGTGGTGGGGTTGAGCCTGTGTTTGGTGCAAAGTTATCTACATAAACGACTTCGCTGCCATCAAAACCAGTTACGTCGTAAAAGCGCAGGCCAACATTAATTGATGTGGTCGCAGAGGCTGTGTACTGATAACTGATTTGTTGCCATTGATTGGTTAATGCTGAGTTAGAATAGCCTTGATAGCCATCAACCACTAAGCGAGCTTTTACGCCACTTTCTGTATGGTAAACCCAAGCAGAAAACTCATAACTTTCACCCGCCACTACCTCTACTAATTGCTGTAAATCGGTATTACTTTGCGTGCCAGTATTAACCACGACTTGCGCTGAGTAATTACCTGAGTAAACCATATTACTGTTAGCGCTAAGACTAATACCGCTATCTATAGTGCTCCAGCTTGCAGGGGTGTTTGCTGACCAGCTTTCGAAGTCGGCGTTATTAACATTTGCCAATGCTGAACTTGCTAAACACAGTAAGCTACTGGCTAGCATATATTTTTTACATGTCCCGTGTGACATTGTATTTTCCTTTTTTATATTTTAATAGTTTTTGCTGTTCTCAAAATGAACACAGCGAGTATAGGCTAATTGGCTTATGTTGCAATAATGTTAATTAATAAAAGTTTCTTATTTGGGAATTTTTGCTTTTAACATGTTTTTTTTGGATAAATACTAAATTAATAACTAAATGGAATATCAAAGCAGATTCTATTCTTTTTTAATCGCCTCAGACCTCGTTATTCTTCACGCTCAGATAAACCTTTAAAGCATTTCTATTGGGTCTTTAAAGTCGAAAAAATTGTTCGCGAAATGACAGTAGCAAGTTCGTTTCGCAGTTAACTTTTCAGGGTTACGAGGAATAAATTCATGTTGTTAAGTCAACTAAATGCAGCGGCGAGCCCGCTATCGCAAGAGCAAGTACAAAAGCTGCAAGGCTTAGTGGCTGAACTTAATCCAATTCAGCAAGCGTGGGTAAGTGGTTACTTAGCTGCTAATGCCAACGCAGGGGTATTAACCGGTGGTGTTGCTGCCGCTCCAGCTGCAGGTGATGCGGCACCGCTAACTATTTTATACGGCTCGCAAACGGGTAACGCAAAAGGCGTGGCGAGCAAGTTAAAAGAGCAAGCAGAGTCGCGCGGCCTAACGGTTAAGCTAGTAAACATGGCTGACTACAAACCAACTGCCCTGAAAAAAGAAAAGTTCATCACGGTTGTTGTCTCAACCTATGGTGAGGGTGAGCCACCAGAAGACGCTGAAAGCCTGCATGAGTTTTTAACGACTAAAAAAGCACCAAAACTAGATGGTGTTAAAGTGGCTGTGATTGGCTTAGGTGACTCAAGCTACGAATTTTTCTGCCAAACAGCAAAAGATTTTGAAGAGCGTTTTAACAAGCTTGGAGCAGAAACTATTTTCCAGCGTGCTGACTTAGACGTTGATTACGATGATGAAGCTGCTAAGTGGATTGATGGTGCACTTGATGCGTTTGAACCTGATCTTAAAGCGCAGCAACAAGCAAGTGGTGGTCAAGTTGTGGCAATGCCATTTGGTGCAGCGGCACCAGTAGCAAGCCAATACACCAAGCAAAATCCATTTGCTGCAGAACTGAGTGTTGTGCAAAAAATTACGGGTCGTGATTCAACCAAAGATGTTCGTCATGTAGAAATCTCATTAGAAGGTTCAGACATCACCTATACACCGGGCGATTCGCTAGGCGTTTACTTCTTAAATGACGAAGCACTTGTTGATGAAGTACTTACGCTTACACAAATCGATGCATCTAGCACAGTTAAACTCGGCGACGAAGAACTAAGTGTTCGTGATGCATTAATCGAAAAATTAGAATTAACTCAGTCATACCCAGGCTTTGTTGAGAAATATGCAACAGCAACTGGCAACCCTGATTTATTAAAGTTAGTTGAAGATAAAGCGGCAATGCGTGAGTACATCGAACCTCGCCAAATCTTCGATATTATTCGTCAAAACCCAGCTCAGCTTGAAGCGCAAACCTTAGTTGATTGCTTACGTAAACTACAAGCACGCTTATATTCGATTGCATCTAGCCAAGCTGAAGTTGAAGAAGAAGTTCACTTAACTGTGGGTCTGGTTGAGTTTGATGCATTCGGTAGCGAGCACTTAGGTGGTTGTTCTGGCTATTTAGCACGTCGTGCTGAAGAAGGCTGCAAAGTAAAAGTATTCAGCGAGCATAACGATAACTTCCGTTTACCGGCTAATGATGAAACGCCAATTATCATGGTAGGCCCGGGTACAGGTATTGCACCTTTCCGTGCGTTTTTACAAGAGCGTGATGCTCGTGAAGCAAGCGGTAAAAACTGGTTATTCTTTGGTAATCCACACTTTACTCAAGACTTTTTATATCAAGTAGAAATTCAAGGTTATTTGAAGTCAGGTTTACTGACTAAAGTGGATGTGGCGTTTAGCCGTGACCAAGCTGAAAAAGTATATGTTCAAGACAAACTTCGCAAAAATAGCCAAGAAGTGTTTGCTTGGTTAGAAGCGGGTGCTCATTTGTATATCTGTGGTGATGCAAACCGTATGGCGAAAGATGTTCATCAGGCGCTTGTAGACATTATCAAAGAAAATAGCGGCAAAGATGATGAACAAGCTGAGCAATATTTAAAAGATTTGCGTAGCGCAAACCGCTATCAGAAAGACGTGTACTAATCACGTTTAAAGCTAACAGCCGTCACTGTAACAAATTTAGGAAATACCATGAGCGAACGAGACAAAAACGTAAAGCTTTCTGATAACGAGCGTTTGAAAAGAGAAAGTAATTTTTTACGTGGCACAATTGAGCAAGATTTAAAAGACGAGATCACCGGTGGTTTCACTGCTGATAACTTCCAACTGATCCGTTTCCACGGCATGTATCAGCAAGATGACCGTGACATTCGCCCTGAGCGCGCAAAACAAAAACTAGAGCCGTTACATAATGTTATGTTACGTGCTCGTATGCCTGGCGGTATCATCAAGCCAGAGCAATGGTTAGCGATTGATAAGTTTGCTGAAGAGAAAACCAGCTATGGCAGTATTCGTTTAACCACGCGTCAAACGTTCCAGTTCCATGGTGTGCTTAAGCCAAACATTAAAGGCATGCACCAAATGCTTAATAGCGTGGGCATTGACTCAATTGCAACGGCGGGCGACGTAAACCGAAACGTGTTATGTACAACGAACCCAGTTGAGTCTGAGCTTCACCAAGAAGCGTACGAATGGGCTGCGAAGATCTCTGAGCACCTATTACCAAAAACCAAAGCGTACGCTGAAATTTGGTTAAATGGCGAAAAGAGTGAAACCACTGAAGAGCCAATCTTAGGTTCAACTTACTTACCGCGTAAGTTTAAAACCACAGTAACAATTCCACCGAACAATGAAGTGGATGTGCATGCGAACGACTTAAACTTCGTGGCAATTGCAGAAAACGGCAAGTTAGTTGGCTTTAACGTGTTAGTGGGTGGTGGTCTTGCGATGACTCACGGTGATACAGCAACGTATCCTCGTAAAGCAGATGACTTTGGTTTTATCCCACTTGAGCACACGTTGAAAATTGCTGAGCACGTGGTGTCTGTACAGCGTGATTGGGGTAACCGCTCTAATCGTAAAAATGCGAAAACTAAATACACACTAGACCGTGTAGGTTCTGATGTATTTAAAGCTGAAGTTGAAAAACGTGCTGGTGTTCAATTTGAGCAAAGCCGCCCGTATGAGTTCACCCACCGTGGTGACCGCATCGGTTGGGTTGAAGGTATTGATGGTAAGCACCACTTAACGCTGTTTATTCAAAGTGGCCGTATTTTAGATTACCCAAATCAACCACTTAAAACAGGCTGCCGTAAAATTGCTGAAATTCACCAAGGTGATTTCCGCATGACGGCAAACCAAAACTTGATCATCGCAGGTGTACCAGCTGATCAAAAAGCGGTAATCGAAGAGATCGCTCGTAATCATGGCTTAATTGATGACAGCCATACAGAACAGCGTAAAAACTCAATGGCGTGTGTGGCATTACCAACGTGTCCGTTAGCGATGGCAGAAGCAGAGCGTTATTTACCAAGCTTAATTGAGAAAACTGAAGCGTTATTAGCTAAGCATGGTATCAGCGATGACAACATCATTATGCGTGTTGTAGGTTGTCCGAATGGCTGTGGACGCGCAATGTTGGCAGAAGCGGGTCTAGTTGGTAAAGGTCCGGGTAAATACAACGTGTACTTAGGTGGTAACCGTGAAGGCACACGTATTCCAAAACTGTATTTAGAAAATGTTGGCGAAGACGTATACCTAGAGGCATTCGATAAGCTTATTGGCCAATGGGCAAGTGAGCGTAATGAAGGCGAGTGTTTTGGTGATTTTGTAATTCGCAAAGGCATTGTTGCTGAAGTTAAAGTTTCAGTAACCGATTTTCACGCATAATTTTATAAGCGACACCGCTTTAAGGTTTGGAATTAACCATGAGTGAATTTAAAAACATCTTAACGATGAGCAAAGAAGACCAAGCAGCTATGTTGGCTGATATTAATGGTCTTCTAGCTGATAAAAGCGCAGAAGAGCGTGTTGCGTGGGCACTTGAAAACTTACCAAGCACGCACTTTTTGTCGTCGAGCTTTGGTATTCAAGCGGCGGTGATGTTGCATTTAGTGACATCACAGCAGCCAGATATTCCTGTGGTACTGACTGACACTGGTTATTTGTTCCCTGAGACTTATCAGTTCATTGAGCAAATGACGGAGCGACTATCGCTTAATCTTAAAGTTTATAAAGCTGAGCTTAGCCCTGCGTGGCAAGAAGCGAAGTTTGGTAAACTTTGGGAGCAAGGTGAAGCCGGTATTAAGCAATACAATCAACTGAATAAAGTTGAGCCTATGAGCCGCGCATTAAACGAGCTGCAAGCAGGCACGTGGTTTAGTGGTTTACGCCGTGACCAATCATCAAGCCGTGCTGATAAGCAAATTGTTGAAATTAGCCGTGGTACTGTGAAAGTGTATCCACTTATTGAGTGGAACAACCGCGATATTTATCAGTATCTAACTAAGCATGATTTGCCGTATCACCCACTTTGGGAGCAAGGTTATGTGTCGATGGGTGATGTACACACCACGCGTAAACTTGAACCAGGCATGACAGAAGAAGAGACGCGTTTCTTTGGTTTAAACCGTGAATGTGGCTTACATATTGACGGTGATGGTATCTAATCCTAAATTCCTATCAGAATTTTCGTAAAGCGCAACCTAGGTTGCGCTTTTTTTGTGCTATTTATATACAATCTCAGGCTTAATTCTATGAGAGAAAATTATGAGTCGTGTTGTTGCTTTTTTATTGTTGCTATTAATTGCGCCTTTAGTGCGAGCAGAAACTTTGCAAGTTGCGTTGTATGACACAGATTACCCCCCTTATCACTTTGCTGATAGTGGTCATAAAGGGCTTGTTGATGAGTTACTAATTCGTTTTGCTGAGAAATATAATCATGATCTTCAATACAAGCTGGTACCAGAAGTGCGTTCACAGCATTTACTTGATGAAGGCAAGGTTGATGTTCGCTTAGAGTCTGAGCAATGGTATCGCGGAGGTAATCAATACTATTGGAGTGATAGCATCGCAGTTGTTGAAGATATTTTAGTGATGCCGAGTGGTTGTCATATTCCAGCAATTGATGAGCTAGGCGGCTATGTGTTGATGGCCCGCTTTGGCTATACCTACCCGCAATTTGAAGCATTATTTGCATCTGGCAAGTTGCACCGTGAGGACTTTTACTCTGAAATAGATATGCTGAGCGCTTTAGTCGACATGCAGCAAAATCAACGCGTTGCTGTGATCGCAAAAAACACACTGCAGTGGTATGCCTCAAAAAATAATGCCTTTAAAAAATTCACGGTGAGTGATTACAGTGTTGGTAAGGCGCCGATGCAATTACAGTTTGCGTACAACGAAAAAGGTAAGCGTATGAGCGAGCAATTTAATGAATTTATGAAAAATCTTAAATCATCCGGTGAATTTGCTAAGATTGAAAGTAACTACCAATAATCGGTAAATGGAATGATTAAGCGTTTTTGTTACCTTGCGGTTATGTTGCTACTAACTAGTATCGCGCTACTGTTTTACATTAAAAAGCCAGACGGTAAACCTTACCTAGAGCTGAGTATGTTCGAGCGTTATTCAGAAAAAGTAAGTGGTGATGTGAGCGATTTTGCTTCGCAAAGTGCCGATACACTGACCAGCCAAGCAAAAAAGCTAACTGAGAAGCTGAACTTTAGTGAAGACGCTAATACACCTGTCGTCGTGTATAAATGGCAAGATGAACATGGTCAGTGGCACTATGCTGATACCCCTCACCCTAATTACGTTAGTACTGCAGTAAGTTTAGATCCGAACGACATAACTGTGCTACCGGCAGAGACTTTTCAAGCTGATGAAGAGCAACCAGCAACCGTTAAAGCTGACGAAACACCTTCTGCGCTTGGTGTATACGACCCTAAAAACGTACAAAAGATGATGCAAGATGCTGAGCAAGTAAAACAGCTTATGGAGCAACGTAACAAGCAGCTTGAGCAGCAGCTCAAAGAGCAAGGTGACAATTAACTTTGTTTGTTCTGTGCTTTGATATCACTTTCCATTTTCATCAGTAAAATAGTGAGATAAATTTTGGTGGGTAAAGAGAACAGCACACCAACGGCAATACACGCTGCGCTGATCATAATGCCATGTATACCCATACTATCACTTAAGTAATTACCAGCTAATAAAGAATGCCCCAAAATTATTAGGCAAATACCTAAAATAATAAAGGTTTTTAAGATTCGAATGATAGTTTGTTCGGTCATACAAGCACCTCACTTTAGCCTTAATTAAAGTGTAGGTGCTGTTGTAATTAACAGGATTGTTCTAAATCAAGCAATTGTTGATTATCTATCCAATTTTACTGGGCCGATGATGTTATCGATGCTTAAATCACCTGAACCCGATTCGATAATTGTTAGGCCGAGTGTGTCATCCACATAAATACTGCCAGAGCCATCGGTAATGGTAACCAGCCCTTTGATGTGTCTTACATCTATATCGCCAGAGCCATCTTCAATAGTCAGCGCACCAGCCAATGTTTTAACGCTGATACTACCTGATTCATCAATAATACGTGCAGGGCCTTGGCTGTTCTCTATTTGGATATCACCAGAGTCATCTTCAATATCAATACGCCCTTGCCCTTGGTCTATCATAATTGAGCCAGAATCGTCTTCAATGCTGATATTGCCGCTGACGTTGCTAATGCGAATATCGCCAGAATCATCATCAATATTAATAGTGCGACCACCTTCGATCACAATTGATCCTGAGTCATCATCAATGCTGATATCATTTTGCATCGCACGTATCACGATATCACCTGAGTCATCATCGATATCCAAGTTAAGGTTGCTAGGCACAGAGACAATTAAATCAATATGAGGTGATGAACCACTGTAAAACGAAAAGTTACCATTATTGAGCTTACTGATAAGCTCTGCGGTGTCGCCGTGCTTTTCGAGGGCTAATGTATAGGTCTCATCGCCTTTAGCCGCATAGATATTAGCATTTACTGTGATAGCCGTGGCGTTGCTGTCGCCTTTGATGATCAGTGAACCTGCTTCGGCATCAATTTTTAGCTCGTTTATATTTACAGCCGACACGCTTAAGTCTTGTTGTTTTTGTTCTGCGATTTGACCCGGAGAGACATGAATAACACAGCCCGTTAATAATAAACTTGATGAGATGGCCGTTGCGCAAATTGCGCGTTTGAATGATGCAATAGTCATATGGATTCCAAAATTATTGTGATTTTTATCTGGTTAGCATTTGCAAACTATGGTCCAATTTTAACATGCTGATTTTTATGTGCTTTTCATTTTTTGTAAATAAGTGTGTTGGTCTAAATTGCAATTAATTAGTGTTTTAAACAAAAAAGGGGCTGAAAATTCAGCCCCTTAGTTAACTTAAAAGCAGTTATTGCTCAGCCAGCATATTACGCAGTACATACTGTAAAATACCGCCGTGTTTGTAGTAATCCCACTCTTTCGGGGTATCAATACGCACATCAACACTAAAGCTAATTTGTTTGCCTTCGCTGTTAGTGGCAATCACACTGACTTCATTCGTTTTGTCATATAAGCCCTCAAAGTCGAATGACTCTTGGCCGGTTAGACCCAATGACTCATAGCTTTCACCTTCTTTAAATTGTAGGGGTAAAACACCCATACCAATCAGGTTTGAACGGTGAATACGCTCATAGCTTTGTGCAATAACGGTTTTAACACCAAGCAGAAGTGAACCTTTAGCAGCCCAGTCGCGTGATGAGCCTGTGCCATATTCCGCGCCCGCTAAAATAATCAGTGGCGTGCCATCTTGCTGATATTGCATCGCTGCATCATAAATACTAGCGAGCTCATCGCTTGGCTGCATACGGGTCACACCACCTTCGGTACCCGGTGCTAATAGATTACGTAAACGCACATTAGCAAAGGTACCGCGCATCATCACTTCGTGGTTACCACGACGCGAACCATACGAGTTAAATTGTGCTTTTTGTACACCGTGCTCTTGCAAGTAAAGACCTGCTGGCGCATCCGCTTTAATCGCACCTGCTGGCGATATGTGGTCAGTGGTAACTGAGTCACCTAATTTTGCTAAACAGCGCGCACCACTAATGCTCGGAATGCCAGGAGGCTCAATCTCCATACCATCAAAGAAAGGTGCTTTTTTGATGTAGGTTGACGCATCATCCCAATCATAAAGCTTGCCATCAGGAATTTGAATTTTCTGCCAACGATCATCGCCTTGATATACGTTGCCATAGCTTGATGCGAACATTTCTTTGGTCACGGTTTCGCGGACGAGTTCGTTCACTTCACTAACACTTGGCCAAATATTTTTTAGATAAATGTCATTACCATTAGGGTCTTGCGCAAGCGGCTCGTTGTAAACGTCAATATCTGTACGACCCGCAATTGCGTATGCAACCACAAGGGGTGGTGAGGCTAAGAAGTTCATTTTCACATCTTGGTGAATACGGCCTTCAAAGTTACGGTTACCCGATAAAATAGAGCTTACAACCAGTTTATGTTTTTGAATTGCATCAGTGATTTCATCAGCTAGTGGGCCTGAGTTACCGATACAGGTTGTACAACCATAACCGACAAGGTTAAAGCCTAACGCATCTAAATCATCCATTAAGTCGGCTTTTTTCAAGTAATCAGTCACCACTTGTGAGCCAGGAGCAAGTGAGGTTTTAACCCATGGTTTAACCTTTAAGCCCAGTTGCTTGGCTTTTTTAGCCACTAGGCCAGCAGCTAAAATAACACTTGGGTTAGAAGTATTTGTACAACTTGTAATTGCAGCAATAACACAAGCGCCATCATTAAGCTCAAACTCTTCGCCTTTAAAGTTAACCTTAGCAGCGCCCATAAACTGTGCTTCGTTCACTGGCTCATCAGGATTGGTGGTTGGGCCTTCATCTTCAATGCGCGCCTCTTGAACATCGCTTTTATCGCGATGTTGCATACGTTCTTCTTGAAAGCCTTTTAAGTGCTCACCAATAATGCTACCTGCTTTATCAAGGGCAATTCTATCTTGCGGACGTTTAGGTCCGGCAAGGCTTGGCACAACATCATCAAGTGATAGCTCTAGTGTGTCGGTGTAATGAGCTTCATCACCAGGGTTACGCCATAAACCTTGGTGCTTAGCATAGTCCTCGATGAGTTTAAGTTGTTTGTCATCGCGGTTAGTTAAACGTAGGTAGTTGATGGTTTCATCATCAATTGGGAAAATACCGCAGGTTGCACCATACTCAGGCGCCATGTTTGCGATAGTTGCACGATCTGCAAGCGGTAAATCAGCAAGGCCATCCCCATAAAACTCAACAAATTTACCTACTACGCCATGGTTACGCAGCATTTCTGTGACGGTTAGTACAAGGTCGGTTGCTGTTGTGCCTTCTGGCAGGCGACCATTGAGCTTAAAGCCAACGACCTGTGGAATAAGTAAGCTGATTGGTTGACCAAGCATTGCAGCTTCGGCCTCAATACCACCTACGCCCCAGCCTAATACTCCAAGACCATTGATCATGGTGGTGTGCGAATCGGTTCCGACGAGGGTATCTGGGTAGGCGAGTGATTGACCATTTTTACTATCGTTAAATACCACGCGGGCTAAATATTCTAAGTTAACTTGGTGAACGATACCGGTTGCTGGTGGTACGACTTTCAAGTTATCGAAGGCGGTTTGTCCCCAGCGTAAAAATTCGTAACGCTCTTTGTTACGCTCATATTCAAGTTTCGCATTTAAGTCGAATGAGCCATCTTCACCGTAGCCGTCAACTTGCACTGAGTGGTCAATAACAAGCTCAGCAGGTGACAGCGGGTTAATTTTCGCAGGATCGCCGCCAAGTTTTTCCATGGCATCACGCATCGCGGCTAAATCGACAATGGCGGGTACGCCAGTAAAATCTTGCATTACAACGCGAGCAGGTGTAAACGCGACTTCTGCTGATGGTTTCGCTTGTGGATCCCAGTTTAGTAAGGCATCGATATCTTGTTTTTTAATATTAACGCCATCTTCATTGCGCAACAGGTTTTCAAGTAAGATTTTTAGTGAGAATGGCAGACGTTTTGCTTTGTCGCCTAAACCTTGTAAAGAGTGTATATGATATTGCTCACCATTAATCGTAAGCTGTTTTTGGGTATCAAAACTGTTATTCATTATTTGCCCCTGTGGTTTGAGCAAGCAATTTGGCTTGCTTTGTTGTTTCCTTTTCGAAATAGACACAGTGTTATTGCAAACTTAATACCAGCTGAGAAATTCATCTAGCTGATGAAAAAATATGCTACCTAATATAGTTGCTGCTGATGTGATTTATTTCAAGGGAGAGAGGCAGATAAAAAGGGTAGTTACTTTAAACTACCCTCAGAAGTAAGTGCTTTTAGTTAAGCCAGTTTTGTTGTTTACCTTTATGGCTAATAAACAGTAATACTAAACCAATAACGATGACACACAGTGGCATTGCTAATGCGCTAGTACCAAACATAGCAAGGCTATCTATCACCACAAAATTATAATATTGCTGGACTAATACGGCGATAAACGAGATTAAAAACAGCTCGCGCGCAAGGGCTTTTTTTGCCAGTAATAAGATGCTCGCGAAGCTTGCTGCAAACACGGCTATCGCAAAGGCAACCGTTGACCAGAGCGGGATGTCGCGGTATGCGGCTTGTTGTGCTTCGGGGAGCTGGTTAATCATTTCGGGTGTAATCAACAGTTGCATTATAAACGCAATGACACCTAAAAGATTCCATACAAGGGCTGCCCAAGCAAGTGGCTTGAGCCAAGCTGGAGGATTCATAAATCACCTTTTATTGTTGTTATAATCGCATTCAATTAAAGGTGATTTATGCTAACTAAGCAAGCTCTAGTTAACCAAACGAGATAGGGCGGCGACCGGTTTTTTCGTCTACTTTTGGCTTTTTAGTACGTTTACGCTTTGATTTTTTTGGTGCTTCTTCAGCGCTTTGTGGTTGTGCTTTTTGTACAGGTTCCGGTGGGCGAGGATTTGGTGTTGCATCTTCGCTTAGTGTCAGTTGGAACAACTCACCGTCAAAAGCCAACACGTCACCACTGTATAATTTTTTCCGTTTTATTGTACAAATTTCATAGTTAACCCCAACATAACCTTCACCAATTAAGGCTTTTGCTTGGCCGCCTGTTTCGACTAGGTCGAGCACTTTTAGCAAGTTGCATAACTCTATTGGCTCTTCTTCTAGTTCAATTTCGATGAAATCTTCGTTCATGTTGGTCTCTCTTAATTCAATCGCAGCCATTATAAAGCCTAGCACTCAATTGAACCAAGATTAAATTTTCAAGCTCTTCAAGCGGTTAAAATTTAAAGCAATAAATAATCTGACATTTTTATAAACAGTAAAAAAACTGCAGTATTTACTGGGTACACTGCGCGCGTTTGGAATTGGTGTACAAATTGCTAAATGCATGTCCGTTTCATTTTTTATTCGTTCAGGAGAAGTTGTAATGGGCGTAAGATCAGCGCTAAGAAAAGAGTTAATGGGTTTGCAAGATTCGTCATTGCTTGCTGCAGATGATGTGCGAGCTTTGTTAACGCAAACAATTAAGTCTCAGCCTGAAAAATCAGAACAAGGTTTTGCGTTAATTTCGCGTTTTAATGATAATCATAGCCAGTTAAGTTCAGGTGAAACAAACAAAGAAAAACTGCTTCAGCATCAAACTCACCGTTTATTTAAAGATATTCTATATACCCGTCAAAGTGTTAATAGTTGGCTAAAAAAACATCTTAATTAATTGATTTATTGTTATTCTCACTTTAGACTACATTTGTAATCAAGAGTGAGAAAGAGCATGAAAAGGATAATTTCGGCAGCCATATTTTTAATTTTGGCAGGTTGTCAGCAAGCTACAGTCTACGTATACACAGAAAATCTTGACCAGTCGCAGCTGCAATCATTAGAGCAAGCATTAATTAAGCAAAGCTTACCTTATGAATACACAGAGCTACCTATTCCAAGAGACTTTACCGATGCAACCTTAATGCTATCGAGCGATAAAATTCTCACTCATGAAACCGAGCAACTTGCAGAAATTATGCAGGGGCTGGGTTATCAAGCAGAAATTAAATACACTACAGACGCTAATCACTTTTACAATCAAGGCAATATAGGTTTTTACTTAAGAGCTAAAAATACCACCACCAGTTTTACTATGCCGGCTCGTGTGCTCACCACTGGATGCGTTGAAGACAAGTATAATGATCTTGCGGTAACATTTAATGATAAGCAGGCACACTTTACCCTTACAAGCGGTAGAAAAGTCTCCCTAGATTGGGATTATTTATATGGCTACTTAGTCATTTATTATAAAAACTATTCGCAAAGCTACAGCCATTTAACGCCAGAAGTGAGTACCCCATTTGGTATGAAACCATCAGATACCTACCGCTACACGGCACGAGTTAATAGCCCAAGTTGGTTAAATTGCTCATTACAAATTGTGTATATGGACTAGCTACGTGACTCAAGGTAGGTGCTTAACTTAGTAATGCGTTCACTCATGCCTTCGATTATGCGATCTTTAATTTTCTCACGGATCACATTGGGTAAGCGGGTGAGTGCTTCAGGGGAAATAGCTAACAAAATGGTATCGACTCTAGCGCGTGCACTGGTGCTGTGCTCTCGGTTATTGATAAATGCGCCTTCCCCGATAAATTCACCGGGCTCAATGGTGCCAAGCTCGAGTAAATGACTTTGTTTGAATACCATCAGTGAGCCGCTTAGCACGATATAAAGTCGTTTATCAGCATCATACTGTTTGAAAACAGCGCGGCCTTGTTTGACCAAATATAAATGACTGAATGACTCTAATAACACTTGTCGTTCGCTGAGAGTAAACTCTCTAAAGAACGACAATCTGTTAATAATTTCCATTTGTTTAATTAGTGGAATGTGCTCGATTAACTTCATTGACTCACATCGGTATAGTGCGAAATTAGCTAATATTGCGCTCTTTTAGCTTGCGGGTCAATGTATTGCGGCCCCAGCCAATCTTCACTGCGGCTTCTTGCTTGTGGCCAGCACAGTTGGCAAGAGCAGTTTTAATCAAACGAGTTTCGAGCTGTGCTTGAATGGCAGGCCAAATATTTTCTTTGCCTTGTTTAAGTTCAAGGTTAAGCCATTGTTGAAATGCATCCAGCCAATCACCTTCTTGCTCAGTCGGTGTGACAGCAACAATCTCTGGTGGTAAATCTTGTTCGCTGATCAGCTCACCCGGTGCCATAACCGTTAACCAGCGGCAGGTGTTTTCTAATTGGCGCACGTTACCTGGCCAGTTAAACAAGCGCAGTTGCTCTGTCGCTTTAGGGCTTAAGATCTTACTTTCAACCTGCAGCTCTTTGGCGCTTTTATGTAAAAAGTGTTGTGCAAGTCGTTCAATATCCTCGGTGCGCTCACGTAAAGCAGGCAAGCGTAAACGTACCACGTTTAAGCGATGAAATAAGTCGTCACGAAACTTACCTTGTTTTACCAAGTCTTCGAGGTTTTGGTGCGTTGCAGCAATAATACGTACATCAACTTTAATACTTTGATGGCCGCCCACACGGTAAAACTCACCATCGGCTAACACGCGTAATAAACGCGTTTGTACATCGAGCGGCATATCACCTATTTCATCTAAAAATAAGGTGCCGCCATTCGCTTGTTCAAAACGGCCTTTACGAATACTGTCGGCTCCAGTGAATGCGCCTTTTTCGTGACCGAATAATTCTGACTCGACCAATTCCTTTGGAATGGCAGCCATATTCAAAGCTATAAATTGGTTTTCTTTACGAGGGCTGTGGTTATGTAGGGCGCTTGCAACTAGCTCTTTACCTGTTCCCGACTCACCATTAATCAGCACGCTCATACTTGATGCTGATAATTTACCAATTGCCCTAAACACCTCTTGCATAGCAGGCGCTTCGCCTATGATGTGCGCATTGGTTTGTGGTGCTTGCTTACGTTTAGTTTTTTTCGTTGAGTTAGCACGGCATGCGCTTTCGACCAGCGCGACAGCTTCGTCTAAATCGAACGGTTTGGCGAGGTACTCAAATGCCCCTTTTTGGAAGGCATTTACTGCCGAATCTAAGTCTGAGTGTGCGGTCATGATGATCACTGGCAGACCAGGGTTTTGATCGGCAATAGTCTCAAGTAACGCCATGCCGTCCATACCCGGCATTCGTACATCAGATACTAATACCGTTGGCTGGCTAAACTTTAATGCATTAAGCACATCTTGTGCGTTCGCATAGCTTTCAGTTTCAAATCCTGCACGTGCCAACGCTTTCTCTAGTACAAAGCGAATTGAGGCATCATCGTCAACTAACCAGACTGTTTTCATGACTACTCCAAAAAACCATTAATCCGTAAAAGGCAAATAGATATTAAATTCTGTATGGCCTGGCCAACTGTCACAATCAATGTGGCCATCATGTTGGTCAACCAAGGTTTGCGCTATCGATAAACCAAGCCCTGATCCATTTTCTTTGTTGGTGATCATTGGGTAGAACAAGGTTTCACGTAAGCTCTTGTCTATACCTGGGCCGTTATCCGATATTTGGATCAGCAAGGTTTTTTTCGGCGCCTTACCTGGGCGCCTGTGTTGATGATTGATGCGGGTTTTTATTCTTATCTCGCCACCATCAACCAGTGCCTGTTGTGCATTACGAATAATGTTCAGTACCACTTGTTGAATTTTACTTTGGTCAATGTACACACTCGGTATACTTGGATCATAGTCTTTCACTAAAGTGATATTGGCATTGTTATCTAACATGCTCAGTTTAATCACTGACTCTAACGCTTGGTGAATGTTGCCATAGGATTTATGTGGCAATTGATTCGGACCAAGTAAGCGGTCTACAAGCTCGCGTAAACGGTCTGCTTGTTCAATGATTAATTCGGCACATTGATCTCGTTCTTGCTGATCAACTTCATATTGCAATAATTGCGCCGCTCCGCGAATTCCACCTAAAGGATTTTTAATTTCGTGTGCCAAACCGCGAATTAGGTTACGTGCTGCTTGATATTGATGCATTTGATTCGAGGCTTGATCGTGGCGAATTTCATCATCCATTTGGCGGCATTCAAACAAAATATAATTTTCATCATGGCTGCCTATTCGGCGCGTGCTAATGGTTAGCTTGGCATGGCGAGAATCGACGAACACCACGTCAGCTCTATGCTGGTGGCAATCAACACCATCGAATAAAGAATACTGAGCAATGCGTTTTAAGTCTATCGAGTGGTAATTAAATAGGTTATCGAACGGTTGGTTGATAATGCGCTTAGGCCCTAAACCTAAAAGCTCACTAGCGCTATCGTTTGCATATACCAGTTTAAAATCGTGGTCGAGTAAAATGACGGCAGTACTTAAATTTTTCCAAATACTTTCGAGTAATTCAGAATTAAAATGTGTATCACTGAGCATGGTTGCACCATTTTAGTGCGTTTCGATTTGATGCAGCTTAGCACATTCTTTTTGCGTTGCGAGACCGTTATGTTGAAATATTAGTTTCCACTAATCACAGAAGCTCTATGCATAAAAAACGTACTGATTGGGCTAACCGAAACGAGTTTATTATTAGCATCATAAAGTTTTGCTTGTAATGTGTGTTTTCCACGTTCGACCTCTCTTAGTGCAAAGGTCGTGCTATTACTTGGTGCACCATGGGCAGAACCATCAAATAAAAGTTGTACTTTAAATCCGTTTTCAAAGCGTGGGCTAATTCGAGCAGTGACATACACTGAACCGGTATTTTCTCGCACGGTCGCTTCATTAGCAGGAGAAGCAATACTGACTTTAAATTTGACAGGTGTCGCACTTGGTGCGCTATCAAGTATGCTGGTGTCGGTAGCTGGCATGGTCAGGTTTTGGGTATTCATCTTTACTTCGGTAGCGCCAGGGCGCGGTGTATCAGAAAATACTAAAACGCCGTTTTTATCTTTCCAAGAATACACTTTCTGCGCTGCGCTATAGCTAAAAAAGCTTATAAAAATCAGCGATAGTACCAATAAAGTTGTGCTTTTCACCCTGCAACCCTGCATTTTTTAATCTAAATAAAACTGTAGAGTAGAACCCGCTCAATTACCATTAAAAAAGCCCGCAGAGCGGGCTTGAGAACACACATTTATTATCTTTCAGATAATTCTGATACAGCGTATGTTACACGCTGTAGTACATTTCGAACTCAACTGGGTGAGTTGTCATGTTAAGTTTTTCAACTTCTTGACCTTTAAGCGCGATGTATGCATCGATTAGGTCATCAGTGAATACGCCACCTTGAGTTAAGAACTCACGGTCAGCGTCTAATGATGCTAGTGCTTCAGATAAAGAAGATGCAACTTGTGGGATCTCAGCTGCTTCTTCAGCAGGTAGATCGTATAAGTCTTTGTCCATTGCATCGCCAGGGTGGATCTTGTTTTTGATACCGTCAAGGCCAGCCATAAGCATTGCAGAGAATGCTAAGTATGGGTTAGCTGTTGGATCAGGGAAACGTACTTCGATACGACGTGCTTTTGCAGACGGTACCACTGGGATACGGATTGAAGCAGAACGGTTACGTGCAGAGTATGCAAGCATAACTGGTGCTTCGAAGCCTGGAACTAGACGCTTGTATGAGTTAGTTGACGCGTTAGCGAATGCGTTGATTGCTTTAGCGTGCTTGATGATACCACCGATGTAGTAAAGTGCTTCTTCAGATAGACCCGCGTATTTGTCACCAGCGAAGATGTTTACGCCATCTTTACCTAGAGATTGGTGACAGTGCATACCAGAACCGTTATCACCTACGATTGGCTTAGGCATGAATGTCGCTGTTTTTCCGTAAAGGTGAGCCATGTTATGGATAACATATTTCATCTCTTGGATTTCGTCAGCTTTTAATACCATTGTATTGAAGCGAGTTGCGATCTCATTTTGACCTGCAGTTGCTACTTCGTGGTGGTGAGCTTCTACTACTTGACCTAGTTCTTCAAGAACTAAACAAGTCGCTGAACGCCAGTCATGTGATGAATCAACAGGTGAACACGGGAAGTAACCGCCTTTAACACCTGGACGGTGACCCATGTTGCCACCTTCGTAGTCTTTATCTGAGTTCCAAGCAGCTTCTACAGAATCGATTTTGTACATAGAACCAGACATGTCTGATTTGTACTTAACGTCATCAAAAAGGAAGAACTCTGGCTCTGGACCGAATAATACAGTGTCAGCAATACCAGTAGAGCGCATGTACTCTTCAGCGCGTTTTGCTACAGAACGTGGATCACGCTCGTAACCTTGAAGTGTTGAAGGCTCAACTACGTCACAACGTACGATTAGTGTAGCTTCTTCAGAAAACGGGTCCATTTTCGCAGACTCAGGAACAGGCATAAGTACCATGTCTGATTCGTTGATACCTTTCCAGCCAGCAATTGAAGAGCCATCAAACATTTTGCCATCTTCGAAAAAATCTTCATCAATTTGATGATGAGGAATAGAAACATGCTGTTCTTTACCTTTGGTATCAGTAAAGCGTAAATCAATGAACTTAACGTCATTTTCTTTGATAAAATCTAAAACCGATTGTGACATGTGTCCTCCAATTGTTGGGTTTTATTTTTTGCTGCATTATTGCTTTTCGCTTATATAAGCTGGTTTCGTGCCATTTTTTTAACACCTTGTTTAGACTTATAAAAAGTAAACAGGGCTTTGTTTTGTTAACTTTCATTGCACTAAATTGGTGCGTAAAAAGATCATTCTGGTGCGTAAAAAGTGCGACCTTGTTTTGCACAATTATTGAGCGTGCCAATTTTTCTGTTATGAACACGATTTAGTGCCAAAATATGGATCAAAAACGAAAATTTCGCCAGTTTTGAGCTAAGATTCACTTTATTTTTCATAAATTTGTCATTTATAAAACAGATACTTATAAAAAGCCTGAAGAAAGTTTATAAATTTATATTGGATAAACTTTCATCCATGCCATTATTAAGGGATAATATGCGCCCTTTTAAATCCTATGCTGGGACATCTGGTGAAAACGCAGGTGAGTGCGTAGATCTTGCAGGATCAATGAGATTCAATTTCTCTGAGAAAAAATATGAGCATCGAAAAGTTAAGAAATATAGCGATTATCGCCCACGTTGACCACGGTAAAACAACTTTGGTTGATAAACTGCTTGAGCAATCAGGCACATTAGAAACGCGCGGCGGTAACGAAGAGCGCGTAATGGACTCAAACGACATTGAGAAAGAGCGTGGTATTACCATTTTAGCTAAAAACACAGCTATCTCTTGGAACGACTACCATATCAATATCGTAGACACCCCAGGACACGCCGACTTCGGTGGTGAAGTAGAACGCGTACTTTCGATGGCTGACTCAGTATTACTACTTGTTGATGCTCAAGAAGGTCCAATGCCGCAAACGCGTTTCGTAACGCAAAAAGCATTCGCACAAGGTTTAACGCCGATTGTTGTTATCAACAAAATCGACAAACCAGGCGCACGTCCTGACTGGGTTATGGACCAAGTTTTCGACTTATTCGATAACTTAGGTGCAACTGATGAACAGTTAGACTTTAAAGTAATCTATGCATCAGCTATCAACGGCTGGGCAACAATGGATTTAGACGAGCCATCAGATAACATGGAACCAATGTTCCAGATGATCGTTGACGAAGTATCTCCACCGGATGCAGATCCTGAAGGTGCTTTCCAAATGCAAATTTCTCAGCTTGACTACAACTCATACATCGGTGTTATCGGTGTAGGTCGTATCAAGCGTGGTACTGTTCGTCCTAACCAACAAGTAACAATTGTTAGTGCAGATGGTACTAAGCGTAACGGTAAAGTTGGCCAAGTAATGAGCTACTTAGGTCTTGAGCGTCATGAAGCAGAATCTGCAGGCGCAGGTGACATCATTGCAATCACAGGTCTTGGTGAGCTGAAAATCTCAGACACTATCTGTGATGTAAATACCGTTGAAGCATTACCACCGCTAAGCGTTGATGAGCCTACAGTAACAATGACGTTCTCTGTAAATACATCACCGTTTGCTGGTAAAGAAGGTAAATTCGTAACTTCACGTAACATCCTTGAGCGTTTACAAGCTGAGCTTGTACACAACGTAGCATTACGTGTTGAAGAAACTGACAACCCAGATAGCTTCCGTGTTTCTGGTCGTGGTGAGTTACACTTAGGTATCTTAATCGAGAACATGCGTCGTGAAGGTTACGAGCTTGCTGTATCTCGTCCACAAGTAATCCTTCGTGAAGTTGATGGTCAAAAAGAAGAGCCATACGAAACACTTACAATCGACTGTCAAGAAGAGCACCAAGGTTCTATCATGGAACAAATTGGTCTTCGTAAGGGTGAACTAACAGACATGTCTCCAGATGGTAAAGGCCGTGTACGTATGGACTTTATGATCCCAAGCCGTGGCTTAATTGGTTTCCAAACTGAATTCATGACATTAACGTCTGGTTCTGGTCTTCTTTACCACACATTCGATCACTACGGTCCACATAAAGGCGGTACTATCGGTGCTCGTAAGAATGGTGTAATGATTGCTAACGCAACTGGTAAAGCACTTACTAACGCATTATTCAACTTACAAGACCGTGGTAAGTTATTCATCGGTCACGGTGTTGAAGTTTACGAAGGTATGGTTATCGGTATCCACAGCCGTGACAACGACCTAACAGTAAACGCGCTTAAAGGTAAGCAACTTACAAACGTTCGTGCATCTGGTACAGATGAAGCACAAACGTTAACACCACCACTTAACTATACGCTTGAACAAGCGATTGAATTCATCGATGATGATGAGTTAGTGGAAGTTACTCCTCAGAGCATCCGTATTCGTAAACGTCACTTAACTGAAAGTGAGCGTAAACGTGCGAGCCGTCAAGCTAAAGACTAATAACGTCTTTTAGTTTTACAAAATTAAAACCGCCGTATTGAAAAATACGGCGGTTTTTTGTTTTAGTGTAAGCCAGGTAGGTTGGGTAGAGCGAAGCGAAACCCAACTTAATTTATATAAACTTCTAAACGCAACTCGTAACTTTTTACTAACTCCCCCATCTGTACTATCTTTTCTAAACCTACCTTGCAGGAGAGTAAGATGTATTTAGTTAGACTGATTTACACAAGTGAAATTAGCGATGGGTTTGGGCCTAATGACATCGAAGATATTCTCGAGAAAGCTAAGCAGAATAATGCAGAATGTAATGTAACTGGGCTACTTTGTTTTAATAGCTCCCACTTTATGCAATGTCTTGAGGGGTCGCGAAAAGCAGTTAATGAAACTTATCATCGAATTCTTAATGACAAACGGCATCGCAATATCATCATGCTGAATTATTGTGAAATTTATGAAAGAGAGTTTGAAAATTGGTCTATGGGTTACATTCCTAATTCAAAAATGACAACCCCATTAAACTTAAAGTATTCAGGTACCCGCGAATTTAACCCATTAGCCATGTCTGCAGGAAGCGCCCATAAACTTATGTTGGCCTTACGGGACTCATTGCTCAAACATACTATGTAGGGCTTGCAAGTGTCACTACAGCGACACTTGCTCACCTTCATTCAATATGTAAAGAGGAACTTGGCTGTTCATCTGCTTTTGCATATGCAGTAATCTTAATAATGCAGAGTGGCTTGAATGGTCACCCATTTGCCAGCTTGAGTTGCCATAACCCCATGGGATCATCACTTTACAGCTTAGCTCCGCAGCGGCGTTTAAGCTGTCTTCTGGCGTTGTATGAACATAGCGATACCAGTTACCGTTTTCTTCATGGTAATAAGAAGCGATAGGCATTAAACATACATCAATCTCGCCGTATTTTTGATTAATATCTTGAAAGTGTTTTGAGTAACCTGTATCACCAGCAAAAAACAAAGTTTTACCATTTTGCTCAAGTAACCAACCATTCCATAAATCTTTATTGTGGTCGTCGTAAATGAAAGGCACCATAATACGACTGCTAAAATGGTGAGCTGGCAGCGCATGAATTGTTAAATCATTAATTTGTGTACTTGCGTACCACGCCATTTCTGAAATATTAAAGCCACCCGTCGGGAAGTTATCTGCAAACCCTAATGGCACTAGATAGCGTGGTTTATTACCAATTTCTTCAATATCGGCTTTGTTAAAATGGTCATAGTGAATGTGTGAGTATATTACTGCATCTAAGCCATCAAGTTCAGCTTGTGATGGCCAAAAACCAGGTTTGCGATAAATGCCCCCAGCAAGTTTAAAGGCAAAGTCTACAGGCGAATCAAACTGATCTTTAACAGGGTCAAACAACAGCTGCTCACCATTGGGTGACTGAATATAAAACCCTGCATGACCTAACCAGCGCACCGTAAACCCTGAGTTGATTGCAGGTACATTTTGCTGTGCTTGATATTGGCATTTTGAGTTGCTGTCGTCGCACTGAAGCAGTTCTGAGGCTTCATAGCAATTGTCAGTGCAGGTTGTTGGGTATTCTTTATCACCCGGATAAAGATTGTGGTAGCGACCTTCGTACTCACCCTCGGTTTTTAACGGAGTGATAGTGCCTTCACCGGCAATAACATTAACAGTGTTTGAATTACTGCATGCACTTAAAAGTGCTGCTGCAATAAGCGTTGAGAGTGTTTTTAAATGCATACCATGCTTATTTTTTATTCTTTGCAGTGAGTTTAGCAAAATAACATTTAAGGTAAATCATTAAAAAGTAACAAGAGGTTACACAAAAAAGCCTACGTTTAAGTAGGCTTTCGTTACTAATAGCTTGAGTTGATCAGCCCGCTTTATTCATTTGCTCAATGAACTTATTAGAGTCTTCAATTGATTTGTTCATGTCGTCCATTAACACTTTTATATCGCGTTTTAGGCTTGTGAACTCACCTTTGATAGCAGTTACAGCTTGTGCGTTTAAGTTGTGTTTTAAATACAGAACGTTGTCATGTAAAGACGATAACACGGGTTCCATTTTGCTTTCTGCACTGCGCATTGAGCGAAGTAGTTGATCAAATTGGCGCTTAGTTGCATTGAGCTTTTTGCTGCTTTCACGTTTAAGAGAGGCGCTTTTGTATTGCTCTAGCTCATCGGCCCATTCATCAAATAGCGCTTCAGCTACATCTTCTACTTTATTGATATTGCTTGTTACGTCGTTTGCTGCTGCCAAGCTCGATTCGTAATCATCATTCAGTTGATTATAGGCATCTTGTAGTTCACCACCATCAAAATTGATAAGCGTAGTTAATCTGTCTAATGCTGATTGAAACTCTTCTTGCGATTCTTGCTGTGCTTCTTTAGTTTCTTCTACGCGGTCTACTAAAATGTCGCGCTTATGCACACCTACAGATTCCATGGCTGAGTAGTAAGCTGACTGACAGCCTGATAATGCCATTGTTACTGCAAATAGTGGTGCACTTAAAAGTGTCAGTTTTTTCATTGAGAATCCTTTTTAGGTACCTGTCATTTCAAATTATGTGGTGGATTGCTATGATTATCAAAACATTTTAGCAGAAATTAGATTCTATGGATGAGAAGCTCAGTCGATATAAGTTGCAATTAAGCACTTTTTTAAAGCAACAACCTACTTGGTGGATGCAGTATCTTAATCGTTGTATTGACGATCAAATCACTGTTAATGCGGGTTATTTGGCTTATGTAACTCTGTTATCAATCGTGCCTTTAGTTGCGGTTGGCGTCGCTATTTTTTCTGCATTTCCAGGATTCGAAAGCACGTTAGTGACCATAGAAAACTTCTTGTTTACTAACCTTGTGCCGACCTCTACAGATGTAATTAAAGAGCATATCAGCGCTTTTGCCGGTAATGCGAATAAAATGACTGCCGTGGGTGTGGGCTTTTTAGCGGCGGTATCCTTGTTACTCATTCGCAATGTCGATGCTACATTAAATCGAATTTGGCGTATTAAGAAAAAGCGCCCAATGATGATTTCGTTTGCCGTTTATTGGATGGTGCTCAGTCTAGGCCCTGTGTTATTAGGGGCTAGTATTGGTGTTACTTCATATATTGTGTCGTTAGTATCGTTTGCTGATCAAGGCATCCCCGGCTTTAGCGGCTTTTTATTGAAACTATTACCTTACATAATTTCAATGATTGGCTTCATTATGCTCTATACTTTAGTTCCTAACACACGAGTTCCATTTAGAGCGGCAATTCCAGGCGCTTTGTTTGCAGCTATGTTGTTTGAGCTGACAAAAAAAGGCTTTGCTCTGTATATCAGTCACTTCCCATCATATGAAGTTATTTATGGGGCGTTGGCGACAATCCCTATTTTATTTGTATGGGTATATTTGTCGTGGATTGTCGTATTACTCGGTGCAGAATTTACTGTATGTATCAGCCCTGAGAATATCGAGGACACGCCTGATATAGAGGTTTAAATTCACTGCACCTAAGGAGAGCGAGGTGCAGTTACATCCACAATATGTTGCCAACCGTGATTATCACTTAAGTGTTGGCGATGGTCATCAAATCCATGTGCAAGAATATGGTGCGTCTACAGGGGTTGCTGTGGTGTTATGCCATGGCGGGCCTGGTGCGGGTCTATGCCCTGAAAATTGCCGCTTTTTCGATTTAGAACGTTTTCGGGTGATTATGTTCAGTCAGCGCGGTTGCGGTCACTCAACACCCCATGATAGTTCAACCAATACCACCTCAGAATTAGTTGCCGATCTCGAGTATTTACGCCAGCAACTGGGTATTGAAAAGTGGCTGGTGTGTGGTGAGTCATGGGGTGCCACTTTGGCACTTGTCTATGCTATTCATCACCAAGAGCATGTTGCAGGGCTTATTTTACGGGCTAGCTTTTTAGCTTGTAACAGTGACTTCGAGTGGCTTTACACAGCAAAAGGAGCTGGCGCGCATTTTTACCCTGAGTGCTTTAATGAATTTGCAAATGATTACTCTGATTGGCATGCCTTACTCGATTTTTATCAGCAACAGCTAAACAGTGACGATCAAATTAAAGCTAGTAAATTTGCCAAGTTATGGTGTCATTGGGAGCAGATATTATGCCATGGTGAGCCTTTGACAAGCTGGAGTTTACAGGAGCCCCATGTCGGGTTAAATCAAGCAAGATTAATGGTGCATTATTTTCGTAATCACTGTTTTATTGACGAAGGTTTTATCGCAGAAAATGCACATCTCCTGACTCATTTACCGATTTGGTTTATTCATGGCCGCGCCGATTTGATCTGTCGATATAGTGCCGTACAGCAGCTTGCTGAACAGTTAAATGCACAATTATTGATTTTAGATGGTATTGGGCACAGCAGCGATAATCAGGTATATTTGGCGGCAATGCGACGTGCCGCAGATTTAATGTATATCAAGTTATCGAGGGATCAATGCAAGGCTTAATTCAAAGAGTAAAACAGGCGAAAGTAGAAGTGGCAGGCGAAGTAGTTGGTGAAATTTCACAAGGTATTTTGCTGCTATTAGGTGTTGAAAAACAGGATACCGAGCAAAGCGCTCAGAAACTTTTACACAAAGTCAGCAATTACCGCATTTTTACCGATGAACAAGGAAAGATGAATTTAAGTTTGAATGATATCAAAGGTGAGCTTTTAGTGGTATCGCAGTTTACGTTAGCAGCCGACACTAAAAAGGGTATGCGTCCGAGCTTTTCAAGTGCTGGCACGCCAGAGCAAGCCAATACGCTCTATGAGTATTTTATTGCTGAGGCTAAAAAAGCGGGCTTAACAGTGGCTACAGGGCAATTTGGTGCTGATATGCAAGTAAGCCTATGTAACGATGGTCCCGTTACTTTTAATTTATCTGTTTAACAGACAGCTACTTTTTGATCATCACGATGTGATTCACGTAGTCGGGGATTTTTACAATGCTTGGGCGCTTGCCAAACTCGGTAATTAGCAGATGCTCAAGTTGTTTTAGCTGCGATGGGTGATTAGATAAAAAATTAATGAATAACAAGCCATCTTTTGCCATCGCTGCTCTTAGTTTGGTGTAAAACTGGTGCTTGTATAAAAATAATGGCGCATCTACCTCACTGAATAAATCTAGGATAATCCAATTGTATTCGTTGTTTTGCTCTAACACCTGTTGAGCATCAAAACAGTGTAGGTTATTGGCATGGTCGCCACCAAAATAGCGTTTATAGCAGTGAATTATGTCGGGGTTTTTATCAACCGATGTCAGTTGGCTATCAGGGTAGGTGTGCTGTAAGTAATTACGAATAGCACCGCCACCTAGCCCTAATTCTAAAATCTTTTTAGGTTCCTCTAAGTCTTGCCAAAGCTTTGCAAGATACTGTAAATGAGGGAAAAGCAACCTGGCAGGGCGGCGTTTTTCAATGACCGATTGCAGGGTTTCGTTGATCAGTAACCAGCGTAATTGGTTAAGTTGCCTAACTTGAATACTGTAATTGCCTTGTTTATGCCAATAGATGAGTTGCCCTAATCGGTGGCAGTCCTCAATAAAACTATGTTTTACTGCGCCACTGGGTTCAAAAAAATGTTCCATATTTCGAGCCTTTAGCTTGTTATTATAATATTTAGACAATTATTTCAGCATAGACCAGCAGGCTTAAAGTGCAATTGTGCATTAGTTTTTACAGCTAAGAATAATAATTTAGGCTGGGTCACCAAAGTATTATTCCAACTTGTTAGAAGATCGCGTATCGTAATTCGCATTCCAAAGGCCACGACAGAAAAACAACATGCAGTGGCTGAATTATCACAGGAGTTTTTATGTTTAAAGTGACCACCCCACAAAGCAGTGAAGATTGGCAAGCGTATTATTCATTACGTTGGCAGGTTTTAAGAGCACCCTGGGGCGAGCCGCGTGGTTCTGAGCAAGATGACTTAGAGCAAGACGCAGAGCACCGCTTTATCAAAAATAATGACGGCGAAGTATTAGGTGTAGCCCGCCTGCATTTTAATAATCATCAGCAAGCGCAAGTTCGTTATATGGCGGTCGCTGAAGGTAATCGTAACCAGCATATTGGTAGCCGTTTATTACATGAATTAGAAAAAATCGCATGGACTCAAGATGCCGACGAGCTGGTATTGTTTGCTCGTGAGCGAGCCCTTGATTTCTATAAGCGTCATGGCTACGAATTAAAAGAAAAAGCACACCTTGCCTATGACGATGTACAGCATTGGAAAATGGTAAAACAAAAACCATCTGAGCCGGGTTGGTTCCGTCATCCAAACTGGACACAAGTACTGCAAAACACGTGGCGTGAGTCGATCCCTATCAGTGATGCGATGGGCATTAAAGTTGAAAGCTATACCGATTGGCAGTTTACTACCCGCGCTGATTTAGATGCGAACTTAAACCTTCATAACACTATGTTTGCGGGTTCGATTTATAGCTTAGCAACCTTAACAGGGTGGGGCGCAACTTATCTAGCGCTTAAAGAAGCAGGCCTTGAAGGAAATATCGTGTTAGCTGATGCTAACATTAAATACCTTAAACCACTGAATAACGACCCTCGTGGTAGTGTTGAGCTGGCTGGCTGTAAAGGCAAATTAGCTGATTTAGAAGACAGTGGCAAAGCAAGCTACCATGTGCCGGTAAATGTATACGACGGTGATGTGTTAGTGGCAGAATTCGAAGGTCACTTCATCGTTAAAAAATAACGACTATTCAGAGCGAGCTAACTAAAGCTCGCTCTTCTAAAGCAAGTCAGTTAACTTAGCAGTTAAAGCAAGTCAGTTAACAGAATACCTACACCAAAACGTTCAATATCGGCGTTGTAATCAATCAAGCTCTCACCATAACCATTAAAATATTGTGCGTAGCCACGTAATCGGCCCCAAAGAGGGAAAGACCAATCTAATTGGATTGCACCGCGGTTATCTGAATTTAAGTTATTACGGGTCATAAAGCTAAATTCATGCTCGTTGTAGCGGTATGCACCCGAGAACTCAAAGTAACCCATGTATTTGTAGATATCAGGGTTATCATCGCCACGCGCTTCTAATTCATCGTCTTTTTTATCTTCAGGAATGCGGTACCAAGGCTTAAAGCTAAATACAAAGCCATCTTTTTCCCATAGGAAATCGGCATAGATACGGTTCCACGAACGTGAATTAGGTTGGCTGCGGCCATTCGATTGATGTGAGGCACCAATTGCAATTGCCATTTCATCGCCCCAAAGCACATGCTCAGGATCAAGGTAGTTTACCCAGAATATCTCTGGTTCATAGTTTGTTTCACGAAACGGTGATGAAATATCTTTGTTATAAAACTGCCAATACGATTGCATGGTAAACGCAAAGAATACGCCCTGATCTTTATCTGAAAAGCCTTCGAAGATAGGCACTTTAATTGAAAGTTGATATTTCACTTCAAGGTTATCAAGTGGCTCGCCATCGACTTCTTCAGCAAGATCTTTTAAACCATCAAAAGGACGTTCATTCGGGTTAGATACGTATGAAAGCGGTAATATGTAGTTACGCTTATGTGGGGTGATCACATTGCGGTTTTTCTTGCTTACTTCTTCACGGGCTTTACGTTTGTCTAAAGCGGTAAGTTTTTTACTCTCGTCTAAGTCAGAGCATTTTTTGCGAAGTTCTTCGAGTGTTTGTTTACCGTCACCGCCAATCGCTTCGTTCAAAATACACTGCTTTACGAGTTCTAGCGCGTCATCTTGTTCGTTAGTTTGTGGTTGTTCAGTTTGAGCAAATACAGGTACAGAAAATAAGCCAGCGGCTGCCAGCCAAATGCGCCATCCCATTGCGGTTCCCTTTCAGTAGACTTGTAAGTAGGTATAATTATAACGATTTTTACATAAGTAACCGTGAACTTGTACTGAATTGTTGAAATTTTAGGTAAAAAGAGAGCCCCAAGCTAAGCTTGGAGCCCTGCTGTAACGGCCTAAGGGCATAAGCCGTCGACTCTCACGCAATGAGAAGGGATGAGCTTATAGCTCAAATACGTTGGTAAAAAACTTATAAAGTTCAGTACCTTGATTCACGCTTGCTGAAGCAAAATGTAAAATAGCAATGGCGTCTTTATCAAAACTTAATGTTTGTAGAGGCTGCTCAGAAAGGTAGCGCTCCATTCTTAAAATATGGGCAATGGGCTCGCCAGCTTTAATATGGCCGCCTAGTGGGGCAAGATATTCAACCATGCCACCCATAGGTGCGTAGTAAGCTATATAATCTTCAAGCATGCAGGCATAACGTGTCATCGCTTTTGGTTGATACGCAGCATCAACTAATACTTCTTTGTGATTGAGGTAACTTAAAATGCTATTTGCATCTTCAAGAGCCGCACTTAAATCGATTTTTTCTTGGCTACCTAGCTCAACAGTGAATGCTTCTACTTGAACAGCGAATTCACGGCCTTGTTTGCCAAGCTCTTCAGATAGTGACCACCATGGGCAGAAACTCGCTTCATCCATCGCGCCATCAAAATCACTTGGGATCAATAACACATGTTCGATGTTGAAGTAGCTGGCGCTATCTTTGGCGTATTCAGGGCAATATAAGTGCTTACTTGAGATAGGCCCTGTGTGAAGGTCTAAAACAATATCAGCCTGATGGGCAAGCGTTTGCAAGTTAAGCGCAATACGTTTACCCGTTGTTAAGCTGTAATCAGGGCCCGTTAATTGACTGTCGATGTCAGCAACGAGTGCCTGTTTAAATGCAGCTTTAAGGGTCGCATCATCACTGTCTTTATGCTGTTCAGCAACTTGTGATGGTAACGCTTTATTAAAGCGGTACATGCGGTTCCAGTTGGTGCCAGTAATTGGATCGAAGCGACCTAAAGTAAACTCACCTGATTTTTGGTTGCAACCAATAGGATTAGCATAAGGCACTAGGGTAATATCGCCACGCAGCTTGAGTGATTTTAGCTGCTCAAGCAATTGATAAATTACTGCATTACCTTGTACTTCAGCGCCGTGCATATTGGCTTGTATATACACGTTAGGGCCTGTGCCATTGCCTTTTAAGCGATACACTGGGATTGTCAGTGGTAGGCCGTTGGCAATCTCGCCAACCACAATATTCTCTTGGCTGATTAATTCTTTACTCATGGCGATTACCTTAAATAATAGCTGGCATCTTCAGCGCTACGAATGCACTCAATATTGCCTTGTTCAAGGATATATTCAGCCGCTAATTCGTGGCATAAAAAGTACGGCATACTTTCGGTAAAGCCGTATGCACCACATTGGCTGAATAGCAACCAGTCTTGCTCATTTAAATCGCTTGCTAAGTGATGCTCACCTAAGCAATCAAGGGCGGTGCAAAGTGGGCCGTATAAAGTCATTGCCGCAGGCTCAGCCGTCGATTCGCGAAGTAAGGCCGCAGGGAAATCTTGGCTTGTTACAGCAGGGCGAAGTAAATGGTTAATGCCGCCTGATAAAATCACCTGTTGTTGATTGTAATTCTCTTTGCGCTCAACAACCGGTGTTGCGTAATGCCCGCATTCGCCCACCGCATAGCGGCCAAGTTCCATCCAAAGCTCTTTGACACCAGCATCCGCTTTAATGCTCGCGAGTGTCTCGATAAGTGCAGACCAATCAAGTCGGTTAGCATCTTGAGTATAAGGAATGCCTAAGCCACCTCCTAAATCGAGAATATTAAGGTTAATATTTAATGAGCTTGCTAGCTGTTGTAATGGATCAATCATCGCGCGCCATAGCTCGGCGAGTTTGTCAGTGCTCAGCATATTGCCCCATTGGAAAATATGCAGACCATCAAAGCTAAGAGCAGGGTAATCACTTGTAGTGAGTACTTGCCACTCATCACAGCCTAAACCAAAAGGAGTGAGGCTATCGCCGCCGAGAGGGTTCTTTTCGCTGTCTGGCCAACGAAGTTGTACACGCAATAGAACTTGCAGCTGACAATTTGCTTTTGTTGCTTGTTCGTTTAACCAGCGAACTTGGTTAATGCTCTCGGCCACAAAAGTACGTACGCCGCGAGCAATGAAATGTGAAATTTGTTTAGGACTCTTTGCAGGCCCTGTGTTGAGCACGCGCTCGCTATCGATGCCTTGAGCAAGTACTTGCTCAAGTTCACCTTTACTTGCAACATCAAAATTAAACCCTGCGCTGTCTAAACATTGAATAATGCGAGACAGTGGGTTGGCCTTAACGGCATACCAAAGTTTCACATCGGTTTGCGCAGTCAGTTGATTTAAATGTGCAGTTAATTTATCTAAATCATAGATAAAAAATGGCGTATCAAGATGCGTTGATACTTGTTCAACTGCTTGCTTGATGGGCGTGCTCAAAAAGCTCATTAACGTAAAACCTCTTCTAACAGTAATGATGCATCGCTTTGTTCATCACGGTATTTCACGATCAGTGCACAAGACATGCTAAGACCTTGTTCACGAGCCCATGCATTTGAAGCAGGTCGAGAGCCTGGGATCACAATCGCGTTTTCTGGGATGGCTTCACCTTTGTCTAGCTGGCGTTCGTTAACGCAATCGTAGACAGGAATAGTTGCAGATAAACGAACACCTGGCGCAAGTACAGCGCCTTTTTTCACAACCACACCTTCAACAATAACGCAGCCAGCGCCGATGAATGCATCGTCTTCAATAACTACAGGGCTGGCACCAATTGGCTCAAGTACGCCACCTAATTGTACTGCAGCACTTAGGTGAACATTTTTACCCACTTGTGCGCACGACCCCACTAATGCGTGGCTGTCGACCATCGTACCTTCGTCGATGAACGCGCCAATATTCACATATGCAGGTGGCATGATAATGGTGCCTTTAGCAACGTGTGCACCACGGCGAACACTACTACCACCGGGTACCATACGCACGCCTGCATCGGCTGCAAAGCCTTGTGGTGCTAAGTTGTGCTTATCAACAAAACCACCAGGGAATTCAGTATTTGTGCCATTTTTAAAGGCTTCTAAAATGCCTTGTTTAACTTCAACATTGGCGTGCCAGTTGCCGCTCTCGTCTTGTGTTGCTGCGCGAACTGCGCCTGATTCTAAGTTGTTTAATAATTCTAACCAGCTCATGATAAAACCTGTTTTTAGTTCCAAGATAAAATTGTGTTGTTTGCGTGGGTGATGCAGTCTATTTGCTCAAGCTCTAAATGCGTAAGCGGCGGACGTAAATGTGGGGTATTTATTTTACCTTGCAGGTGCATCAGTACTTTTACGGGGATTGGATTTGCCACAGTGAATAAACTTTGGATTGCTTGCGACCAATCGGTGAATAGATTTGGGTATTGACCACTTAAACTACGTTTAACAAACTCATGGGTTTGACTCGGCCAAGCATTTGCGGCAACAGAAACTAGACCCTTTGCACCAGCTTGAGCAAAATACGGCATAAGTGCATCATCGCCACTGAAAATAGCCAGAGTTGGTGATGCCGTTCTAAAACCTTCAAATTTGCTAATGTCGCCACTGGCTTCTTTTAAAGCCCAAAGATTTTTGTGCTCAGCAAGGTTTTTGATCACCTGCGGTGAAATCTCAACTGCGCTGCGTCCTGGTACGTTATACAACATACAAGGGTGATGGCTTGCGTTTAGTAGGCTTTCAAACCAATGTGTTTGGCCAACAACGCCAGGTTTTGCATACAGAGGTGAACCTAACAGGTAGCCATGAATAGGTAGTTGGTTGCAGTATTCAACCCAAGCAACTTGTTGCTTAAGGTTCATGCCGCCCACAGCAACCATGAGTGGTACAGTTGGTGCTAATTGGCAAACATGCTCAACAATGGCTTGTTGCTCTTTGAGTGAAAGCGCTAGTCCTTCACCGGTACTGCCAAGCAATAAAATGCCATTATTAGCATCTTGCTGCTCCGCAACCAGTTGTTCAAGGGTCGTGTAATCGACCTCGCCAGATTCAGAAAATGGCGTGACAAGCGCTGTCCATAATGGATAGTCGTTTAAATCAAAATTGTTGATCATCTCTCACGAACTTATAAGGTATTCGAAGAGTTTATGCGGGAGCAATTGAATGGAGCCGCATGTCGTCATTCGAACAAGGTATAATTCGAAGAGCGAATGGGCTTAAAATAATAAAGGCGCAATGGCCTTATTATACTAAGACCAGAAGCTCTCCACCAAACTAATCAATAGCGTTTTGCTATTGTTGGTGACAGTCGCTGGGATTCAGCCCAGTCGCCCGAAATAAGCACCTCACAAACGGTGTTACTTCTCGGCGTTAATTCCCCTCACGTATGATCAACAGAGTCTGTGCTCCTCCCATACGCTACCTGAATAACGCACCTCTTCCAGCCCTTTATGCTCGCTTTATAGCTTAAAGCCAACATAGTTAAATAGGGTATCAGCGGCGATTAAAGCATTTTAGCCATCTAGGTGTCAAGGCGGAGTATTCGTTTTTTTAGTGACCGATTTTGCAACATGGTTACGTATAAGCGTGTTTTTAGTACACTAGTATTACCCAGACGAATTGGAAGAAGAATGGAAAAGTTTAACGATATCTATCAGCGAGCTGTCACCCGTAAGGGCAGTGAAGAAATGCTGCTTGCACTGCTTTCTGACCCGCTTGATAGCGCTGACATTGCCAAAATGCATGACGATTTATGGTTAGAAGAGTTTACACGTAAAGTATTTCAAAGCGGCTTTTATTGGTCCGTAATCAATAATAAGTGGGCTGGTTTCCGTGATGTGTTTTGGGATTTCAGTGTAGAAAAATTGTTGATGATGCCACCAGATATGCTTGAGCAAAAAGCCAGTGATGAGCGAATTGTTCGTAATTTTAAAAAAGTACAAACGATCCCAGAAAATGCGTACATGATCCACGAAGTTGCCGAGAAACATGGCAGTTTTAGCCAATTTATTGCAGATTGGCCAACTGACAATATTATTGGTTTGTGGGCCTATCTTAAAAAGCATGGTGCGCGTTTAGGGGGAAATACTGGCCCGTACGCTTTGCGAGCGCTTGGTAAAGATACTTTTTTGCTTTCTCGGGATGTAGAAGCCTACTTGCGTGCCCATGAGTTGATTGATGGAGGCTTACAAACTAAAAAGTCATTACAGGCGGCGCAAGATTTCTTCAATGAATTACAACAGCAAAGTGGCTACAGCCTGCAGGCACTTAGTCAGCTTGTAGCTTATGGTGTAGGCGATAATCGTGTAGGTGTCGCAACACGTTAAGGACAGTTATGAAACTGCAAACTCGATACACAGATATTAGTGAACTACTTGCTATTAAAGATATGCCGAGCGCCGTTGCTAAGCCGCAATTATTGCTCTTCAATGACAAGCTCGCTGATAATTTTGCGATTAATCACGACAGCGAATTTTTAGCTAAACTGCTATCTGGTTCAACGATAGATAAAGATGTTGCACCGGTTGCACTTGGTTACTCTGGTCATCAATTTGGTCATTTTTCACCGCGTCTTGGCGATGGCAGAGCGCATTTGCTTGGCGCTATTGCAGATCAAGATGGCACATTGTGGGACTTACAGCTAAAAGGCGCTGGAGCAACAGTGTTCTCGCGCGGTGGTGATGGTCGCTGTGCCATAGGCCCAGCAGTACGAGAGTACATCATGAGTGAGGCGCTTAATGCGCTTGGCATCGCAACTACGCGCTGTTTAGCGGTGGTTGCAACTGGTGAAACGGTATATCGTCAGCCACCTCGCCCGGGTGCAGTTGTTACTCGCCTAGCTAAAAGCCATATCCGTGTTGGCTCATTTCAATATTTAGCTACACAAGGGGACATAGAAGGGCTAGAAAAGCTAGTTGATTACGCAATTAATTGCCACTTTCCTGACATTAGCAGTACGGGTGAGCAGCGTTATATTGAATTTTTAACTGCCGTGCTAGATAAGCAAATTGAGCTGGTTATCAGCTGGATGCGAATTGGCTTTATACACGGCGTTATGAATACCGATAATACCTTGATTAGTGGTGAAACCATTGATTATGGTCCCTGTGCGATGATGAATCAGTTTGACCTAGACACGGTATTTAGTTCGATTGACCATCAAGGGCGCTATGCATTTGGTAATCAGCCGAATATTGCCAATTGGAATATTGCGCGATTAGCTGAAAGCTTAATCCCTTTATTTGCTGATCAAGATGCTGCCGTTGAGCAACTATCACCGGTTGTGAATGGTTTTGCTGCTAAATTTAATGATGCATTTAATACTATGTGGCAGCAGAAATTAGGATTAGCTGGTCAGCAAGAAGGCGATCATGCGTTAGTTTCAGAGTTGCTAGGTTTAATGAAACAACATCAGCTCGATTATACCAATACTTTCAATGCACTTACTGAATCTTTAGTGCAAGACTTTGTTATAGATTTTAATCTAAAAGAATGGGTTTTAAAATGGAAGCTCAGAACATCAGCTGAAAGTTACAGCACAATGCGAGCCGTTAATCCTGCAGTCATTCCGCGTAATCATAATATTGAAATGATCTTGGCTGAGTATGAGCAGACAGAGTCTAACTCATCAATCAATGAGTTTTTAGAAGTAATTTCAAAGCCATACACGTATTGTACAAAACATCAACGTTGGTATGAGCCGCCAAATAACGGTGATAAAAACTATCAAACTTTCTGCGGCACATAGGTGAAAGTTACATCGTTGAAAGAAAACAAGTTATTTATCGCTTTTGAATGTTCGCCGATTGAGCAGAATAATCACTGGTGGTATCATTGACTTTAGGTAAATTATTGCTTTAAGTAGTGTTCTACTACTATGCTGGTAGTTTGAAGGTTTTTAATCGGAATAAGTTGCCACTAAACAGAGTTGCTTTTATTAAGAATAAAATCTTAATAAATATTAAATGTAGCCGCCTATAAAATTTCATTAAATTAGTTTTTAAGCTGCTATATAGTTTTAAGTACTCAAAATACATTAGCTTTAATAGCTTTATTGTGAAAATGGGAAGGAAATAATGAAACTAAAATCACTTACTATTGCGTTAGCACTTGCTGCAACTAGTACAACAGGCTTCGCTGCTGAAAAAGAAGGTTTTTATATCGGCGCATTCGGCGATTACTATGATAACTCTTGGGAAAATGTTCGCGATTATCCACCAGGCGGATTAGATGTAGATGATTCAACTGGTTGGGGTCTAGAATTAGGTTATCGTTTTAGCGATTATTGGAGTGCTCGCTTAGAGTATGCTGATATGGATTTCGATTGGAATGCAGAGCTTAACGACGGCACATCTGTAAGTGGTTCAGAAAGTGGCAAGCGCTACGGTATCGATGCGTTATACCATTTAGGTGGCGGCCCATTCTATGGTATTTTCGGTCTTAAAAACCTTGATGCGGTTGACGAAGATCTAATGTTCGCAAACGTAGGTGCTGGTTACCAACACTACTTCACAGATAACTTTGCGTTTAACGCTGAAACATCTTTATATCAAGGTCTTGACCGTGGTTATACAGATTTCGGTGCTAAGTTGGGTTTAAGCTATATTTTTGGCGACCAAAGTGCTCCAGCTGCTGTAGAACCTGCGCCAGTAGTTGCTGCACCAACTGACAGTGATAATGACGGTGTAATGGATGCAGATGATCAATGTGCAAACACACCGATGACAGATGCTGTTGATAGCAAAGGCTGTACTCTTTATGAAGAAAAAGAGGCAACAATCACATTACTAGTTACTTTCCCGCATGATGTTGCAGAAGTACCAAACCAATACTTCAGCGACATTGCTGATGTTGCAGCATTTATGAAAGAAAACGAAGGCACATCAGTTACACTTGAAGGTCATGCATCAGCTGTTGGTGATGCTGACTACAACATGATGCTTTCTGAAAAGCGTGCTAAAGATGTTGCAGCAGAGCTAGTTAAAGACGGTATTTCTTCAGATAGAATTTCTACTGTTGGCTACGGTGAAGAGCGTTTGAAAAACGAAGCATATACACTTAAAGCACACGCACAAAACCGTCGTGTAGAAGCTCAAATCACAAGTGTTGAGAAAGTTAAAGTACTTCGTAAGTAAGTTATTATATTTAAGGTAAAAATACCTTATTTAGCAAATGACATATAAAGTAGGCCGGGCTAATTTTATTAGTCCGGTCTTTTTTTAAATAAAAATCAATATTTACTTTCCAAAGAAACACGTTAACCTTAGTTTGTACCAATTTTTGATGTAATAGCATCGTATATTGATATGAATCACCTAATAAAAGATCAAAATATTGTAGTATGGTACTTAATTACCTTGTTGAATTATCATTAGGTAATATAATTATTTTTAATGATGTGTAATTTGCACCAGTCCGACATGGATTATTAAGGTGCTTTATGTCGCTGTATTTTAGTTGATGCTATGGAATTATAAAAATTTACTAGTTGTTTGAGTTTATTAAGTTTGGATTAATTACTCATCATCTATCTTGACTGAGTGTAGGCTACACAGCCTTTAGTTACTAAAATGGAAGGGAATGAAACATGAAACTAAAATCACTAACTATAGCTTTAGCGCTTGCTGCAACAAGTGCTTCAGGTATCGCTGCTGAAAAACAAGGTTTTTATATTGGCGCATTTGGCGATTATTATGATAACTCTTGGGAAAATATCCGTGACTACCCACCTGGCGGTTTAGATGTAGATGACTCTACAGGCTGGGGTTTAGAGCTTGGTTATCGTTTCAGTGATTATTGGAGTGCTCGTCTAGAGTATGCTGATATGGATTTTGACTGGACTGCTGAAACAACAGCTGGTACCACTGTAAGTGGTTCTGAAAGTGGTAAGCGTTACGGTATCGATGGCCTATATCACTTTGGCGGTGGCCCATTTTACGGTATTTTTGGTTTGAAAAACCTTGATGCTGTTGATGAAGATTTAATGTTCGCTAACGTAGGTGCTGGTTACCAACACTACTTTACAGATAATTTTGCATTTAATGCTGAAACGTCTTTATATCAAGGTCTTGACCGTGGTTACACAGATGTTGGCGCTAAATTAGGTTTAAGCTACATTTTTGGCGATCAAAGCGAACCAGCTGAACCAGTAGAGCCTGCTCCAACAGTTGTTCCTGTTCCAGTTGAGCCAGTAGACAGCGATGGTGACAACATCCCTGATGCTGATGACCAATGTGCAAACACACCAATGACTGATGCTGTTGATGGCACAGGCTGTACGCTTTATGAAGATCGTGAAGTTACTAAGAGCCTACTAATTACGTTCCCTAACAATACATCTAAAGTATCTCAACAATACCTAGATGATATTGATGCTGCTGCTATGTTCTTAAAAGAGCACCCAGGTACAGACGTAGTACTTGAGGGCCACTCTTCATCAGTTGGTAAAGCTGATTACAACAAGTGGTTATCTAAGAAACGTGCTGATGCGGTTGCTAAGAAACTAATTGAAGATGGCATTGATCCAATGCGTCTGACTACTGTTGGTATGGGTGAAGAGCGCCTTAAAAATCCAGCAAACACGCCAGAAGCACACGCTGAAAACCGTCGTGTTGAAGCGAAAGTAACTGTAATTGAGCGTGTAAAAGTAGAGCGTTAATCTAACCTTTTACGCAAATTTGAAAACCCAGCCTAGTGCTGGGTTTTTCTTTTCTAAGCACTAGGCATTGGTTAGATAGGAATGATTCTTAATAAATATTCATTTGAATAGCGTTTTTTTCTAGTACTATTCATTATATTTATAGTGACTATTAAACTCCTTAGTTACAGCATGGATTTTCATCTATACTTAAAAGCTTTATAATTAACCGTCAGAATACTATAAGTACTGGGTCTTAATTGGTATTTAGCTTTATACTACCGAGTACTTTCACGTCACCAAGAGGGCAATATTGTGCTACAAGAATATCGTAAACACGTAGAAGAACGTGCCGCGTTAGGTATCGTACCAGCGCCATTAGATGCTCAGCAAACGGCTGATCTTATTGAATTAATCAAAAACCCACCGGCAGGCGAAGAAGAGTTTATTGTTGATCTTCTAGTTAACCGTGTACCACCGGGTGTTGATGATGCTGCTTACATCAAAGCAGGTTTCTTAGCTGCAGTTGCAAAAGGTGAAGCGAGCTCTCCACTTGTATCAAAAGAAAAAGCAGCTGAGCTACTTGGTACTATGTTAGGCGGTTACAACATCGCGCCTATGATTGACCTTTTAGATGACGAAGCGTTAGCGCCAATCGTTGTTAAAGGTTTATCAAACACATTATTAATGTTCGATGCTTTCTACGATGTAGAAGAAAAAGCGAAAGCAGGTAACGAATTTGCTAAGCAAGTAATCGAGTCTTGGGCAAATGCAGAATGGTTTGTGAACAAGCCTGCAGTTGCTGAAAAAATCTCAGTTACCGTGTTCAAAGTAACTGGCGAAACAAATACAGATGACCTTTCTCCTGCACCAGATGCATGGTCTCGCCCTGATATTCCACTACACGCTTTAGCAATGCTGAAGAACGAACGTGATGGTATCAACCCTGAAAAACCAGGTGAAGTTGGTCCAATCTCACAACTAGAAGAGCTTAAAACGAAAGGTTTACCTCTTGCATACGTTGGTGATGTAGTTGGTACGGGTTCTTCTCGTAAATCTGCAACTAACTCTGTACTTTGGTTCATGGGTGATGATATTCCTCACGTACCAAACAAACGCGTTGGTGGTGTATGTTTAGGCGGTAAAATCGCTCCTATCTTCTTCAACACAATGGAAGACTCTGGCGCATTACCAATCGAACTTCCTGTTGATGAGCTAAACATGGGTGACCAAATCGATATCTTCCCATATGAAGGTGTTGTTAAGCGTCACGGTACTGATGAAGTAATCTCTACTTTCTCTTTAAAATCAGACGTAATTCTTGATGAAGTGCGTGCTGGCGGTCGTATTCCACTGATCATCGGTCGTGGTTTAACTGATAAAGCGCGTGCATCACTAGGTTTGGAAGCTGAAGATATCTTCCGCAAACCTGCTCTTGTAACTGATTCGGGTAAAGGCTTCACATTAGCTCAGAAGATGGTTGGTAAAGCATGTAACATGCCTGGCGTACGTCCTGGTCAATACTGTGAGCCGAAAATGACAACTGTTGGTTCGCAAGATACAACAGGTCCTATGACGCGTGACGAACTTAAAGATCTAGCATGTTTAGGTTTCTCTGCAGATCTAACAATGCAGTCTTTCTGTCATACATCAGCTTATCCTAAGCCAATCGACGTAAACACTCACCACACACTTCCTGATTTCATCATGAACCGTGGCGGTGTATCACTACGTCCAGGTGACGGTGTAATCCACTCATGGTTAAACCGTATGTTATTACCAGATACAGTAGGTACTGGTGGTGACTCGCATACTCGTTTCCCTCTAGGTATTTCATTCCCAGCGGGTTCAGGTGCGGTAGCATTCGCAGCGGCAACTGGTGTAATGCCTCTTGATATGCCTGAGTCAATCTTAGTTCGTTTCAAAGGTGAAATGCAGCCAGGTATCACACTACGTGACCTAGTTCATGCTATCCCTTACTACGGTATTAAAGAAGGTCTTCTAACAGTTGAGAAGAAAGGTAAAATCAACGAATTCTCTGGTCGCGTACTAGAAATTGAAGGTGTTGAGCACCTAACTGTTGAGCAAGCTTTCGAACTTTCTGATGCATCAGCTGAGCGTTCAGCTGCAGGTTGTACAGTTAAGCTTTCTAAAGAGTCTATCGCTGAATACCTAGAGTCAAACATCGTAATGCTTAAGTGGATGATCTCTGAAGGTTACGGTGATGTTCGCACTATTGAGCGTCGTATCAATGCAATGCAAGAGTGGTTAGCTAATCCTGAACTTATGGAAGCTGACGCTGATGCAGAGTACAAGCATGTAATCGAAATCGATCTTGCAGACATCAAAGAGCCAATCCTTTGTGCACCAAATGACCCAGATGATGCACGTCTTCTTTCAGACGTAACAGGCGAGAAAATCGATGAAGTATTCATTGGTTCTTGTATGACTAACATCGGTCACTTCCGTGCTGCAGGTAAACTACTAGATGGTTTCAGTGGTCGTATCCCAACTCAACTTTGGGTTGCACCTCCAACGAAGATGGATAAAGACCAGCTTACTGACGAAGGTTACTACGGTATCTTTGGTCGCGTAGGTGCACGTATCGAAACTCCAGGGTGTTCACTATGTATGGGTAACCAAGCACGTGTTGCTGATAAAGCAACAGTTGTTTCTACCTCTACGCGTAACTTCCCTAACCGTCTAGGTACTGGCGCTAACGTATTCTTAGCATCAGCAGAGCTTGCAGCAGTAGCTGCTATCTTAGGTAAACTTCCTACACCTGCTGAGTACCAAGAGTATGCAGATAAGATCAATGCAACTGCAGCTGATACTTATCGTTACCTGAACTTCCACCGTATGCCTCAATACACTAAAAAGGCAGACCAAGTAATCGTTCAGCAAGCTGTTTAATTTTAGAAAAATTAAATGACAAAAAAGCCCGCATTTAGCGGGCTTTTTATTTTAGATAAAATTTCTAAATTTTTTATTTATTCGATCTTAAAAACACATAAATCATCATTGCTGTTTACATAATAACGCAAAAATTTCCCACCAATTGCATTAAAATCCTCGCCAATATTCTCAACGTGTTAAGGCGAGATCGAAATGACTACATTAAACAACCAGAACCTTCTACAGCTTCGCTTTGTAAGCCAAGCGCATATTGACGCAGTTAAGCCTTCTTTTGCTAACCTACCTGCAAACCCATACGCAGATGGTGAATTTCGTAAGCGTCGTTATTCAGTAATTAAAGTTGTTGATGGTGAATTAAAACTACAACCAACAAAAGCATTCGTTCAAGATGACTCAATCAATACCTTCCAAGGGAATGTTGAGCGTACTTATGAAAACCTAGAAGATAGCTTATTAGCGACTGATGGCATGAAGCAAATCGTTAATCAGTTCCGCGATATGACGGGTATTAGCGATGATCGCGTTATTGAAATTCATCAGTTCAGAATGCTTGCAATTGACAGCGACACACCCGCTGCGCCTGAAGGTGTTCACCAAGATGGTTTTGATCACGTATGTGTATGCGGTGTATCACACGAAAACCTAGAAGGCGGTGAGTTACTTGTTTATGAACACCAGCAAGCAGAGCCATGTTTCAAAATGGAAATTAAAGACGGCATGTTCGCACTGATTAATGATCGCGAAGTATGGCACAACGCAACACCAATGAATAAATTAGATGCAAGCAAGGAAGGTTACCTTGATTGCTTCGTACTAACCGCGTAAGGGTACCTCATGAACTTAACGCAATTACGTCGCCAGTTTCCTGCACTTATGCAACAAGTTGCAGGCCAGTCACCGATTTTCCTTGATGGCCCGGGCGGCTCTCAAGTACCACAGTCAGTGCTAAGCGCTATGAGTGCTTATTTGGGTTACTACAACTCAAACTTAGGCGGTGCATTTTTCTCAAGTGATAAAACGGTAGAGTTAATGGCAAACGCTCGCCAAGCTGCAGCCGATTTATTAAATGCGCCATCTAAAGAGCAAATCGTGTTTGGTGCAAACATGACAAGCTTAACGTTTAGCTTTAGCCGTGCCATCTCGCGTGATTGGACTGCTGATGATGAAATCATTGTCACTAATGCAGATCACTTCTCAAACGTATCATCTTGGCAGCAAGCTGCTGAAGATAAAGGCGCAACAGTAAAAACGGCTTTTATCAACGAAGCTGATTGCAGCCTAGATATGGCACACTTTGAAAGCCTTTTATCTAGCAAAACAAAGCTTATTGCAGTGACATATGCATCAAACACGACAGGTTCAATCAATGACATTAAACGCATCGTTGAACTTGCTCATGCTGTTGGTGCGCTAGTTTATGTTGATGCCGTACATTATGCACCTCATGAGCTTGTAGACGTACAAGCACTTGATTGTGACTTTTTAGCTTGCTCTGCATACAAGTTTTTTGGTCCTCACCTTGGTATTGTCTATGGCAAACGTGAGCACCTTGAAGGTTTCACACCATATAAAGTAGAACCTGCAAAAGATGTTGCGCCAGGTCGCTGGGAAACAGGTACACAAAGCTTTGAAGCGCTAGCTGGCTTAATTGCTGCGGTTGATTACATTGCTGCAATTAGTGAGTTTGATGACAGTTATTCACGCCGAGAAAAACTCGCGGCTGCATTTGCTATTACTAAACAACACGAAATGGCATTAAGTAAGCATTTCTTAACTCGTTTAGCTGATTACCCACGCATCAATTTATTTGGTATTGATGATCTAGAACGTGTAGCTTACCGCACACCGACTTTTGCTTTAACTTTTGAAGGCATCGAGCCACGTGTTGTGTCTGAGTTTTTAGGTAAGCAACATATTTGTGTGTGGGACGGTAACTTCTACGCCCAAGGCTTATGTAAGCAGCTAGGTGTATTAGAAACCGGCGGCGTGGTACGCATTGGTTGTATGCACTACAACACTATTGAAGAGCTTGATAAAGTTTTTGATTTATTTGATCAATTACTAGCAGATTAAAGCTGAGTTGTTAGCTTCAAATCTTAAGTTATAAGGAGCCCGAGTGGGCTGCTTTTTTATTGCTATAAAAAAGCGCGACATCAAATGCCGCGCTTTTCATAATTTTTAGTAACTAGTTACTTACATCGCTTTAAAACGAATCGCTGTGCCGCCGCTGGTGGCAAGCTTTAACGTTAGCTTATCATCAGCAGTCACTATGCGTTTTTCTACTTTTAAGTCGTAAGGGTTATTTACCCATTCAGCTTTGTCACCGTCGCGGTAGATTTGCGCTTCAAACTTTTTACCTTTATCTAAGAAGTCTAACTTCACTTCTAATGTGCGGGCTTTTTCGTCTGTAACAGCACCTAGATACCAGTCGTTACCTGAGTATTGATCACGCTTGCGTTCTTTACGTGCAAATACAACGTAATCGCCTACTTCACCTTGTAGTGCAATGCTTTGTTGCCAATCAGTTGGTACATCCTGAATAAACTGGAATGCATCTGGCTTCGCTAAATAATTACGTGGTAAATCTGCGGCCATTTGAATTGGGCTGTACATTACAACGTATAGCGCTAATTGCTTCGCTAGGGTCGTTTGTGGGCGGTTGGTATCAGCACCTAAACCGTTAAAGCCCATATCAAAAATACCCGGCGTAAAGTCCATTGGGCCTGCAAGCATACGCGTGAAAGCAAGCATTGGAATGTGCTCTGGTGGGTTCGGCGGTGTACCCCAAGCGTTAAACTCTTGACCACGGGCACCTTCACGAGCAATCCAGTTCGGGTATGTACGACGTAGGCCGGTATCTTTCACAGGCTCATGCGTGTTGATACTAATTTTATGTTTTGCAGCAAGTTTTACGTTGTGTAGGTATTCATTAACCATGAACTGACCATCGTGCCACTCTTTGCGTACAATGCCGTTTTCATCGATACGCTTGATGTTACCACCGTCGGCGACATAACCTGTTTTAACTTGGCTTACATTTGATTTTTCGTATAATGCAAATGCATTTTCCATTTGGTTACGGTAGTTGGTCACGTTGCCCGACGTTTCGTGGTGACCAATTAATTGTACGCCTTTTTCTTTGCCGTAACGTGTCAGCTCTTCAATATCAAAGTCGTCATAAGGTTGTGTGAAGCTAAATACATCACCGTTATAGAACCAGTCGCCATCCCAGCCAATATTCCAGCCTTCGACTAGCACGCCATCGAAGCCATATTTAGCAGCGAAGTCCATGTAATATTTAGTGTTTGCAGTGGTTGCACCATGAATTTTACCGCTACCCCAAGTATTTTCATTGATGTGCATACCCCACCAAATACCTACGTATTTACCCGGTTTAACCCAAGATACATCACCCAGTTTATTTGGTTCGTTTAAGTTTAAGATGATATCTGAGTTGATTAAATCAACGGCTTCATCACCAATTTGAATTGTACGCCAAGGAGTATTAAATGCGCCGTGCTTTTTAACCGCTACACCGTCTGACCAAGGTGTTAAATCGGCTTGGAAAGTACCATCACGACGTTGATTTAAAACCATGCCTGCATAATCAACAAGAGCAGCTTCGTGAATACTGATATGCACACCCTCTTTATTTTTTATAGTAAATGGTGTGTGCACAAGTGCTGCTTTATGAAGTGGGGTGGTGTTATAAACATATTCATAACGGTTCCATCCACGAGCGGGGATCCACCAAGCTGTTGCATCTGTTGAGTCTGTAATAGCAAACTCAGTAAGCTCTTTAGTGATTTCTACATCATCATAGCCAGCTTGTTTTGGTAATTCGTATCGAAAGCCTACACCATCATTAAAAGCGCGAAAACGTACTGTAAACGTGCCACCTTGTGGCTGTGGCTTTTTAAAGGTCACAGCGACTTCGTTATGGTTATCAACCACAGTTTGGCGTTCACCCCAAGGTTGCTCCCAACTGCTTTTTACCGAATCAGTGGTTTGGCTGCTAATTTTGTAACCTTCGCTCATTGCTGGTTGTTTTTTAAAAACAAGGCCTAACGAAGAGTTAGCAATGACTTGTTTACCTGCAAAGCTGATTTCGTAGCTAGGTGTGTGTTGCTCATCTGAGATAGTTACTTTGATCTGCCCATCAGGTGAACTGACGGTTGTGGTTTGTGCTAGGCAAGTACCTGAAAAGGCTGCTAACATTAAGGCAGTTAATCGCATTGTTGTTCCTTGGCGGCTTATGGTTATGGATTGTTGTCATGTATTCACATATATCCTTAAAGCATAAAGTGACTTGCTGGTTAATACGAGAGATCTGCATACGTATTCAACAAAGTGAACGCGGCGATATCCAGCCCAGCACCTAAAAAGGTTTAGCAAAATGACAAGAATAACCCTGTTGCTACTACTATTGTTTAGTCAATGTTTATTGGCACAGCAAATACAGATAGTTGATAAGCAGAATCAACCTGTCAAAAATGCCGTGGTTTGGCTTAAAGGTTCAAAACAAGTTACAGCGCTTGATAGTCATTACACTATGAGCCAAAAAAAACGTGCCTTTGTGCCTCATGTGCTGGCAGTGCCACAAGGGGCTAATGTTGAGTTTCCTAACCTTGATTCAATCATGCACCACGTTTATTCATTTTCTAAAACAAAGCAGTTTGAGTTAAAGCTTTACCACGATAAACCAGAAAAACCGGTTAACTTTGCACAAACAGGTGTTGTCGAGCTTGGCTGTAACATTCATGACTGGATGCTGGGTTACATTGTGGTTGTAGATGGTGGTATTTATGGGCAAACAGATAAGCAAGGTATGGTTGAGTTAAGCTTACCTGAAGGTAAGTTTACTCTGGCTGTTTGGCATGATCGATTTAATGATATCAGCACACCAGAAACTATTGAGATGACGAACAATGCAAAGCCATTGAGCTACCAGTTAAAACAAGCCTTATTACCAAAACTAGAACTAAGCAGCGACGAGTTTGATGATTATGAGTAAATGGCAAACCTTAGCATTGGCGAGTGTTTTTGGGTTGCCCGCAGTGGCATTTGCTGAGCATGATGGGCTGGTAACTGTTTCGGCTGTGCGTGGTGACCAACTAGCGAGCTATCAGCGTAAAGGAATAGGCTTATACCGTTATGACCAAGAGCATGATGGTGTTGTGATATCCCAAGCTATGCTGAGTAGTCGTTTTGAGTTAACGAGTGATTGGTCTGCGCATACAGTGCTTAACGCCCATCCTGATCCTGAACTAACTGTTGGCTTTAGTCAGGCTTATTTACAATATCAACCGCTCACTGCAAGTCGTTACAAGTGGGCAGTGAAAGCCGGTGGCTTTTATCCAAAAATGTCACTTGAAAACCCGCAAAGTGGTTGGATGTCACCTTATAACTACACTAACTCTGCAATTAATACTTGGATAGGCGAAGAGGTGCGTGCCTTTGGTTTAGAGGCAAGCATTAAGCGCCCAGGTAGAAAATTTAGAAGTAACCATAGTTTTGAAGGCTTTGCTGCGGTTTTTAAAGGTAACGATCCAGCTGGAACACTCCTGTCATGGCGAGGGTTCGCTATGCATGACAGGCAAACCACGTTCAACGAACAAATCGATTTTGCTATTCCACATTCTTTTGAGTGGACGCAGTTAGATAAGCAAGCTGAGTATGTGGAGCCTTTCGAAGAAGTAGATGGGCGCTTTGGTTATTACGTCGGTGCACATTGGGATTATCAAAAAAAATCTCAATTACGTGTTTATTATTATGACAACAATGGCGATCCAGGTGCTTTGAATACCCGTACTGGTCAATACGCATGGGATACACGCTTTTTAAGCGCGGCATGGTTGTATAAGTTTAATAAGCAAACCCGCATCATTGTGCAGATCCTTGATGGTAAAACTGCGATGGGTGCTAATCGTGGAGTAGACAATGATTTTTATAGTCATTTTGTTCTATTAAGTCACAAGTTAGACCAGCATCGTCTCACAATTAGGTATGATTATTTTAAGGTTAGCGATCATGATGATTGGCAATTTGATCCTAACCAAAGTCGTGGAGAAGCTTTAACCGCAAGTTGGCGTTATCAACTGTCAACTAAGTGGCAAGTAGGTGCTGAATATTCAGTGCTGAGCAGTGACGCTCAAAATAGACCTGGTATGGGATTTAATGAGCACAACTCGCAGCAGCAATTGCAACTTTCAGCGAGTTGGCACTTTTAATTTCATACACTTTTTCAGTTTTTCTACTAACATTCTAATGAACGTGCTGATTAGAATTTAAATTAGGATAATGTATGAAGTTACAAAGCATTCGCGTCAAAAGTTCTTTGCCTATTGTGCTACTCGGCATTGCTATCGTCATTTTAATTGCTGGCTATACCTATCTAATTAACCTTCAAAAAGAAGCGATTGATGCACAGTCAGAGCGTTTCTTAAATGCGGTTTCTGTGGTTGTTAATGCTGACCGAGACTTATACCAAGCCAAAGTAGCAGAGCTGCACCTGGTGACCCAAATGAATGGAGATAAAGGCCAACTTACTGATCACCAAGAAAATGCTGAGCAAGTTAAAGACCGTTTCAAGCAATATTTATCTTATATGTCGCCATATTCTGAGGTGACCGGTCAGTTTCGTAACTTTGATAGCGCATTTGATGCTTGGTATGCAGCATCAACAGCTTACATTGATAACCCAGCAAATGCTGCGCAACAACAAGCGTCGGAGCAAAGCTTTTCGGCACTACGTGATATTTTAGATAAAGCCGGAGAAGCGGCAGACAAAACCTCGCAAGCAGAAACTGAAAAGCTGATGGATAAAGTAATGGGCTTTAAAGTGATGCTTATGGTGATGATCGCAGTGGTTTTAGCTGTTGCTGGTTGGTTTAGTTATTTTGTGCCGCGTCAGCTTACAAAGCAAATTAACTTTGTCACAGAGCGGATTAACGAAATAGCCTCTGGAGATGGTGATTTAACAGGTCGTATCAATGTTAAAACGCAAGATGAATTTGCCGAGTTAGCAACCGCGTTTAATCGCTTTTTAGATAATCTGCAGCAGTTAATCAAAGATATTTTAGAGCAAGCGAAAGAGCTACATAATTTAGGTAACGATTTAGATAACTTTGCAAATCAAAACCATCAAGTTAACCAAAAGCTCAGCCAAGCGTCTGAGTCGATAGTGAGTGCTGTACATGAAATGAGTGTAGCAAGTCGCGAAGTGGCTAATGTGGCGCAAAACTCATCTCATGAAGCTGATAATTCTCAGCAGCTAGCTAAACAAGGCTTAGCTGCGGTTGATAATTCAAGCCGTAAAATTATTGCGCTGTCAGACAACATGGAACATGCCAGCCAGCGTTCAACTGAGTTGCAACAAAGCTCAGACAACATTGCTAAAGTGCTTGAAGTTATTCGTGCTATTGCCGAGCAAACTAACCTACTTGCACTGAATGCAGCAATTGAAGCGGCCCGCGCCGGAGAACAAGGGCGAGGTTTTGCGGTAGTAGCTGATGAGGTTCGTACCCTTGCAACTCGCACGCAAGAGAGTACTAATGACATTCAAACTATGGTGGAGCAGTTTGCAACCAGCGTTGAGCAGTCACTGCAAGCTATTAACAGTGGTAAGCGCTATGCTGATGAAGCGGTTGAGTCATTCACACAAACCAATGATGTGCTTAACTCAATGCAAGAGTCATCAGTTAAGGTAAATGATATGGCGATGCAGACAGCGCAAGCGACTGAAGAGCAAACTGCTGTAGCAGATGAAATTAGCCAAAACTTATCAGACTTAAACGATCAAACCCAACAAGGGGGCGGCTTAGCAAGTTCAACACAAGAAGTGGCTAATCGTATGAACCAACTCACTGATGAGCTCAATCATTTAGTGAATCGATTTAAAGTCTAATTAAAGCAACAAAAAAGGGCTCAATGAGCCCTTTTTTACATCTAGCTAAAACGCTTACTTTTTCTCAAAAGCGCGTTTCATATAATTTGGTGTCGCTAATGCGCCGTGGTGAATACCTGCATTATAGTACTCTGTGCTTTGCGCGAGTGCATTTGCATCATCTTCACGAAACCCTGCGAACGCTTCTGACTTACGAGCAAGGGTCACTGACCATAAACCACTTGGGTAAATTGGCTGTGGGAAAGGCAGCGTTTGTAGGTCAACAAAACCCACTTCTGTCATCGCATCACGCATTTCTACTAATAGTGGCATATGCATAAGTGGTGATTCACTTTGCTGAATTAGGATGCCACCTGGGCGAAGGGCAGTTAAACAGCTAGTATAGAAAGCGTGGTTGAATAAACCTTCGCCCGGACCTACTGGATCTGTACCATCAACAATTACTACATCAATTGATTCTGGCGCTGCTTCACGCATGTACTTGATGCCGTCGTCAAACATCACTGTCGCGCGAGGATCTTGATTTGATTCACACAACTCAGGGAAGTATTTAAGCGACATTTGCGTCACAACTTCGTCGATATCAATTTGCGTTACGCTCTCAACACCTGGGTGTTTTAAAACTTCGCGTAAAGTACCGCAGTCACCACCACCAATGATCACCACATTTTTTGGATTTGGGTGTGCAAGCAATGCCGGATGGCTGATCATCTCGTGATAGAAAAAGTTTTCACGGCTACTTACCATAGTACAACCGTCAATAATCATTAGATTACCGAAGTCAGTTGTTTCGTACATTTCTACTTTTTGAAATGGCGATTGCTGTTCATCAAGCTTTTTAGTAATGCGTAATGAAAAGGCACTACCATCACGGTCACTAATTTCAGTGAACCAGTTGTTTTGATCTAAATTAGCCATCTTGCTTATACACTTTTGGTTAATGGTAAAAAAGGGGGGCAATTTTGCCAGTGCTTGACCAATTGCTCAATCAAATTTTAATCAGTATAGCGAATATTTTTTATCACTTTGGCATATAGCGCAATTTTTGTTAGCGTGGTCAGCCCTGGCGTATTAAAATGTGCGTTTATATTTAATGAAATTACAGAAGACATTGCCATGACTTGGGGTTTAGACAAAGCACGCGATACATACAATGTTGCTCATTGGAGTGACGGTTACTTTGACATTAACGCACAAGGTGAGCTGGTGGCTTACCCAGATGGCGATCAAACTAAAGCTGCGGTGTCTTTATCTGAACTAACCGAGCAATTCAAAAAGCAAGGTCTTACTTTACCTGTACTGGTTCGCTTTACCGACATTCTACAAAATCGTGTTGATACTCTAACGAGTGCTTTTACCAAAGCATGTAATGCCCGTGAATACCAAGGTAGTTATACCTGTGTTTACCCAATCAAGGTTAATCAGCAGCGCTCTGTGGTTAGTAAATTACTTGCCCATCCAAGTGGTTTAGTAGGCCTTGAAGCCGGCTCAAAGCCTGAGCTTATGGCGATTTTAGGTGTAGCACAAGAGCCAATTACCATTGTTTGTAATGGCTACAAAGACAGTGAATTTTTACGTTTAGCCTGTATCGGTCAAGGCATGGGCCATAAGGTTCATATTGTTGTAGAAAAACTTTCTGAACTAACCACCTTATTGGCTGAAATTGATGACTTAGGTATTGAGCCATCAATCGGTATTCGCATTCGCTTAAACTCGGTAGGTAAAGGAAAATGGCAAAACACCGGTGGTGAAAAAGGCAAATTTGGTTTAACTGCTGGCCAAGTACTTTCTGCGGTTGAGCTACTTAAGTCACGTAATAAACTCCATTTAATGCAACTTGTGCATTTCCATATCGGCTCTCAAATTGCCAATATCCGTGATATTCATCGAGCACTGCGTGAATGTGCCCGCCATTTTGCAGAGTTAACGCAGTTAGGCGTGCCACTTAATACAGTTGATGTTGGTGGCGGTTTAGGTGTTGACTATGAAGGGTCTGGTTCACGTAGTTCGTGTTCAATGAACTACAGTGTTGATGAATATGCACGTAATGTTGTGAATGCATTTGCTGAAGTGTGCCAACAACATGATCTTAAGCACCCAGCCATTATTACTGAATCTGGCCGTGCGTTAACTGCGCACCACGCAGTATTAATTACAGATGTTATTGATGTTGAGCGTGCACCTAACCATGCGAATCCAACGGCGCCTGAGGCTGACAGCGTATTAGTGTTAGATGAAATGTGGCAGTGCTTACAGCGTTTAACACCACGTATGGCGCTAGAAATTTATCATGATGCAATGCATCTATTTAGTGAAGCTCATGACCAATATGTGCATGGCCTACTCACTATGCTTGAATGGGCAAAGCTTGAGCAGCTGTATTTCACCATTTTACACCGCGTTCGTGCATCCCTGAGCGAAAATGCCCGTGCCCACCGTGAAGTGTTAGATGATTTAAACGAAAAGCTGGCCGATAAGCTATTCGTTAATTTCTCATTATTCCAATCACTGCCTGATGTCTGGGGGATTCAGCAACTTTTCCCTGTGATGCCAGTAGAAAACCTTCATCAGCCATTAACGCAACGGGCTATTATTCAAGACATTACCTGTGACTCTGATGGGCAAATTCGTAACTATGTTGAAGGTACCGGCATTGAGAGCAGCTTACCTATTCCTGAGTACAAGCAAGGCCAACAATACCACATTGCGATGTTCTTAGTGGGCGCGTATCAAGAAATTTTAGGTGATTTACATAACCTATTCGGCGACACAGATTCAGTGCATGTTGAGCTTACTGAAGCAGGCTATCAGCTGACTAACGCGATTAAAGGTGACAGCGTTAAGGACGTATTAAAGTTTGTTGATTATGATAGCGACATTCTTGCTGAAAACTTTGCAAAACGGGTTAACTCACTGGCAATTGATGAGCAATCTAAGGCACAATATTTGTCAGAACTAAATGCAGGCCTTGCTGGCTATACGTATTTTGAAGATTAAGCATTAAAGGAATAAGTAGTAATGTCCATGATCCGTTGTGTGTTCAGTTTTATATTTTACACCCTCAATACACTTTTTTGGTTTGTGCCCATCTTTATTTGTGGCGTGATTAAACTGATCCCAATTAAGCCTCTACAAAAAGTAATGAGTTGGATAGCTAAGCAATGCGCCACTATGTGGGTGAGTTGTAACAGCATCAACCAAAACATTTTTGCTTCATATAAGCTGTACGTGACAGGTCTTGAGCAACTAAAAGCGAAAGACTGGTACTTGGTGATCGCAAATCATCAAAGCTGGGTAGATATCGTTGTTATGCAACGCGTGTTCAATCGCCGCATACCGTTTTTAAACTTTTTCTTGAAAAAAGAACTGATCTATGTTCCTTTTTTAGGTCTTTCTTGGTGGGCATTGGATTTCCCATTTATGACTCGCACGAGTAAAGCTCAGTTAAAGAAAAACCCTAAATTGCGTGGTAAAGACTTAGAAACAACGCGTAAAGCCTGCGAAAAGTTCAAAGAAATGCCAGTAAGTATCGTTAACTTTGTTGAAGGTACGCGTTTTACACCGCAAAAGCACTCGCGCCAAAACAGTCCTTTTGAGCACTTATTAAAGCCAAAAGCGGGTGGTGTTGCGTTTGTTATGCAAGCAATGGGTGAACAAATTTCTAAAGTGGTTAATGTCACTATTCATTACCCTGGTGGAATTCCTAGTTTTGTGGACTTTGCCAGTGGTCGTGTAAAAGAAGTCGAAGTGCGAGTAGAAGTGATGGAAGTAAGCCCTAATTTAATCGGTGATTACACAGCTGATGCTGAGTTTAGAGTTAACTTTCAAGCTGAATTAAACCGCATTTGGAATGAAAAAAATCAGCAGCTAGCTGAGTTAGAAGCAAAAACGCAGTAGTATTGCTAACGCAGTCGAGAGCACACATATGTTAAAGAAATTTTTACCAAATTGGTTAACAGGCGTTCTAGTTAGCATTGTCTTGTTTGCTAATGTAATTATTTGGGGCACGCTTGTGCTGCTGTTTGGTGTGCTTAAATTATTACTGCCATTTAAAGTGGTTAGCGATATTCTTCATACGGCTTATCGCGGTTGGTGTAAAGGTAACCGCTTAGCTTTGTGGTTAGGTTGCCCCACAATAGATGTTGAAATTAAAGGTAAAGTCAGTACAGATGGTTGGTACTTACTTATCTCTAATCATATGAGTTGGCTAGACATTGTTGTTCTCAGTGCGATTGATGTTTTACCTGCTCCAAAATTCTTCTTAAAAGATGAGCTGAAGTATGTGCCATTCATTGGCACCGGTGCGTGGGCCATGGGTATGCCTTTCATGAAACGTGTTAGCAAAGCACAACTGGCAAAAAATCCTAAGCTGAAAGGCCTCGATGTTGAACGTACTAAGCGCAGTTGCCGCGACTTCCGTAATCACCCGACAACCATTATCAACTTTGTTGAAGGCACGCGCTTTACGTGCCAAAAACACAAAAAGCAAAATAGTCCGTTTACTTATCTTTTAAAACCTAAAGCGGGCGGTATTGCATTTGCCCTTGAGGTATTAGGTGATCAGTTTGATGCAATATTAAATACCTCGATTATTTACCAGGGCGAGGGCGACCATATTTGCCGTAACCTGATGCGTGGCCGCCTTAATGTGATCAAAGTTGAAATACACGTACAAGCAATTAGCGCAGAGATGATTGGTGATTATCAGCATGACCGTGCATTTAGAACGGCTTTTCAACAACATATTAATGGGTTATGGTTGCAAAAAGATGCTCAGCTACTAACTTATCATCAAGCCCAGCAAGCTGAGTACCTTGCCAACATCAATAAAGAGGTTGAAGCACCATGAAGCAAACTCACCTGCAAGAGCTGGTGATGCCTTGGTTTGAATCAATGCAAGACGCGGCGCTGTTAAGTGCATTAACGGCTACAGCGATTGGCGTTGGCTCATTACTATTAATTTATATGTTTACCCGTCGACTGCTGCTACCGGGTATTCAAAAGGTTGTTACACGTCTGTCTCCAGAGCGCATTGGTGCGCTTACTCCAATGCTCAATAAACTGAATCGGCGTTTTGCGGGGATATTGTGCTGCGTACTGTATTTGGCAACTTTTGATTATGTTTACCCCGTTCATGATGTTGCTGCGTTGGTTTTGAAAACTGTAGGCCAAGTTGCATTGATCATTTATGGTGGCTTCATTTTAAGTAGTGTGGTGAGCATAGCAGGTGGCATTTATAACCAACTTGATTTTGCCCGCGATATTCCGATTCAGGGTTTGATCCAAGTTGTAAAACTTATCACTTTTATGGTTTGCGCCATCCTCATTGTGAGTATTCTGCTCGAAAAGTCACCAACTTATATCCTCTCCGGCTTTGGTGCGATAGCGGCGGTGACCTTACTCGTATTTAAAGATACCATTTTGGGCTTTGTCGCCAGTATTCAAATTGCAGCTAACCGATTAGTGACTTATGGTGATTGGATCCAAGTGGATAGTTATGGCGCGGATGGCGAGGTTATCGACCTTGGCTTAAACACGGTAAAAGTACGTAACTGGGATAACACTATTACAACTATTCCGACCTACATGTTAGTTGCTGGGTCATTTAAAAACTGGCGAGGTATGCAAGAGTCGGGTGGTCGTCGTATCAAGCGTGCTTTAAACATTGATATGAACAGTATTCGTTTGGTTGATGATGCGTTTCGAGAGCAAATTGATGCTGCTATTCCACTTAACGACTATATTCGTGTTTCAAACTTGCCCGATCCGGTGACAAACCTTGGTTTGTTTCGTCGTTATGCTGAAGGTTACTTAAAACAACACGAAAAAATTAATCGTGATTTAACCTTAATGGTGCGTGAGCTACAACCGATGAATCACGGCTTACCTATTGAGTTTTACTGCTTTAGTGAAGATAAGCGCTGGATTTCATACGAGCACTTGCAAGCAGAGATTATGGATCATCTACTTGCTGTGCTACCAATCTTTGGACTCAGACCATATCAAAGTGTTACTGGGCAGTTAAGTACAAGCGAAGCTCAAACAGGGCTAAAACCAAGTATCAAGGTTGCTAACCCTGTGCGCGAAAAAACTTAAAGCTGACCAACCAGTACGCTCAGTGCAATAAAGCCTAACAATAGCCACCAAATAGGTGGCTTTGCCATTCTTAGCCACGTAAATGCAGCAATGACTAAAGCTACTTGCCACAGGTTTTGCACTGCCGATTGCCAAATAGGTGAATAAAGGGCGGCAGCTAAAAAACCCACAACAGCGGCATTTAGCGCTGCAATACTGCCCGCAAAGCGAGGTTTATCAGCCAGTTGTAGCCAGCTTTTCATAAAGGCTAACATCAATAAAAAGCCCGGCAAGAAAATCATGATGGTTGCGACAATCGCACCTAAAAGTGGCGTATTTGGAGACACTTGTGCGCCTAAGTATGTGGCGATAGTGAACATCGGTCCAGGTATGGCCTGAGCACTGGCATAAGCAGATAAAAACTGCTCGGTTTCAAGGCTCGGCACGCCAGCTTGTAAAATGGGTAACACAACGTGGCCGCCACCAAAGACCATAGCGCCAGTTTGGTAAAATGGGGCAAACAAAGAAAACCCTTCGCCTAAAGGTAAAAAGCTAATCAGTAACAAGACGGTAAATAAACCAAGTGGTAACCAAGCAATTTTCACAGGTTTATGTTCTTGGTTCTCTGGCAGTTTAAGCTGAGGATAAAACCAACCTATGGCTGCAGCTGCAATCAGCACTATAATTTGACTTGATAGCTGTGAGAACACAATCAGTGCAATCGTGCTCAATACCGCGATAAGCTTGTGTAAGTGGTTTTTGCAAAAGCTCATTGCCATACTGTAGGTCGCATCGGCAACAATCACCACAGCAAAGAGTTTAAGCCCGGCAATTACCGCAAAGTAAATATCACCAAATTGGTGAGCACTGAGAGCTAGAAAAAACATAATTAAAAATGAGGGCAGGGTAAAGCCAACAAATGCACACAGGCCTCCCAGTATCCCTCCTTTTTCAACCCCCATTGCAAAGCTAACTTGGCTTGAACCAGGGCCTGGCAATGCTTGGCTTAGGCTAATCAGTTGCGCATAGCGCTCAGCAGTGAGCCATTTTAAATTATCAACAAAGTGGCGCTTAAAATAACCAAGATGTGCCGCAGGACCGCCAAAGCTCATACAGCCTAATAAAAAGAATTGTTTAAAGATGATAAATAACATTACTGTTGCCGTTACAGGATGATGTTTCTATTATGACAAAATTGTATGACATTTTTGTGGTTTTTATGACACAAGGCCGTCTACAATATAGAGAACGAGTGAACGTAGTTATGAGTATCACTATGAAACGCTATATTAACAGTTTATTGTTATTACTTTGCAGCAACTTTGCACTTGCAACCTCTTTTGAGAAAGTTGTGGTGGCTGTTGATCATGCGCCTCCTTATGGCATGGTCTCTGAAGATGGTAGAGTCAGTGGCGCAATAGTGGATATTATGCGTGAAATGCAGCGTACCTTACCAATCAAGCTTGAATATGTCGCTTGCCCGTTTTCTCGTTGTTTAAAAATGCTCGAGCAAAATGAGCTAGATGTGATGGGCGGGCTTATTCGCACAGAAGCGCGCGAGCAAAAAATACAGTTTCTTACCCCGCCGTATATGATGCTGTCGTCTTCTTTTGTGTTTTATGCAAAAGCTGATAGCGAACTTAAAATAAATAACTACCAAGACCTAGTCGGTAAGCGCATTGCGGTCATGCGAGGTGCTGCGCATTTTCCTCGTTTTGATAACGATAAAACACTTACTAAAATTGAAGCCTTAAGCGAACATAATGCGTTTGACATGTTATTAAAAGACCGTGTTGAACTCGTCATTGCTGTTGAGGAAACAGCAGATCATGCGTCTGTATTTTTGCAGCGACCTTCACAAGAAATTGTAAAAATGCCTTATCGCTATAAAGATGTTATTTATGGTCACATTGCCCTAAGTAAACAGTTTGCAAGCTCGGGTTTAGCCGAAAAAATTCAAGAGCGACTCAATACGTTAGTCCTCAATGGCCGTTTAACAGAATTGGTTAAAAGTTATAACTTACCGCCGGTTACTGCTGTAGCAATCGATAAGTAACCCATTCTTCATAGTTTGTTCATAGACGTTCATTCATAATTGTTAACAATTCAATTTGAATAATTGCCATGGAGAGACACATGACTTTTACAAAATCAGTTTTAACAGTGGGCGTATTAGCCGTTCTATTAACAGGTTGTGAGACAACGAATACAGGTAAAGGCGCTGCGATTGGTGCTGCTACAGGTGCAGTACTAGGTAAAGCAACTGGTGACCATGACGATAAACGTATCTTTATTGGTGCGGCTATTGGTGCATTAGCAGGTGCAGCCGTTGGCGATTATATGGATAAGCAAGAAGAAGCATTTCGCGATGAACTTGCAGGTTCAGGTGTTGAAGTGGTTCGTGAAGGCGACAATATTCGTCTAGTGATGCCATCAAATATTACTTTTGCAACTGATCAATCTTATATTTCGTCTGGCTTTCATAGCACCCTAGACGCAATTGCTAAGGTAATGAACAAATACGAAAAAACCTACTTAAGCGTTGAAGGTCATACCGACAGCACAGGTAAAGATAGCTACAACATGACGTTATCTCAACAACGTGCACAAAGCGTAAAAGATTACTTAGTTAATCACCAAATTATGTCTGCGCGTATCAGCACACGAGGTTATGGTGAAACACGTCCTGTGGCGAGCAATGACTCAGCAAATGGCCGAGCTTTAAACCGCCGCGTAGAAATTCAGATCGTACCGAATACACAAGGTTAGATTTTATATCTAGATTTGTGGTCAGGTTTGATATGCCCTTTCAAACCTGACATTTCTCTTCTTAATCTCGATTAAACTGTAGTTCGCACAATTGTTTATACAATGGATTAGTTTCAAACAATTGCTGATGCGTACCCGTTGCAATAATTTCTCCTTTATCCATCACGACAATCACATCGGCGTGTTTAACTGTTGCTAAACGATGGGCAATAATCAGAGTTGTTCTGTCTTTCATTAGATGCTCAAGGGCAGCTTGTACATGAAACTCACTTTGTGCATCGAGTGCACTGGTTGCTTCATCAAGCAATAAAATGGCAGGGTCTTTTAATATTGCGCGCGCTAGTACTATGCGTTGTTTTTGCCCACCTGATAGCCTAACACCTTGCTCCCCTAAAAAGCTGTGATAGCCATCAGGGAGTTGATTAATAAACTCATCGGCATGGGCATATTTGGCCGCAGCGTATACTTGCTCGTCGCTGGCGCTTGGATTGCCATAACGTATGTTATGCATTACATCAGAGCTAAATAAAATTGGGTTTTGTGCCACCATCCCCATTTGCTGGCGTAAGCAATCAAGAGAGAGTGCTTTTATGTTTATTCCTGCCAGCGAAATACTCCCAGAGCTTGGGTCATAAAAGCGCTGTAGTAATTCAAACAGCGTTGTTTTACCAGCCCCCGATGGGCCAACAATAGCAACAGTTTGCCCTTGTTTTACTTGTAAATTTAGCGCATTTAAAGCGGCTTTATCTGGCCTAGAAGGGTAATGAAAAGACACCTCATTAAACTCGATAGCAGGGTGATTAAGTTTATTCGCTTCAAGTTGTGCATCATGATTTGTATCTGGATTTTTGATCATGCTTTCAACGGCGAGTAGTTCTAATAATCGGGCTGCTGCACCTGCCGCTCTTTGTAACTCACCGTACACTTCGGCAACGGTTGCTACAGACATTGCCACCATAATCGCATAGAACACAAAAGCACCGAGCTCACCACCTGTCATGGTGCCAGCTAATACGTCGCTGCCGCCAACCCACAGCATCACGCTAATAGCACTAAAGGTCAGAAATATAACCGCTGCAATCAAAAACGAGCGCTGTTTGATTCGGCTCTTCGCTACTTGAAATGCTTTGTTGGTTTCTTCGCTAAATGCTGCTTTTTCACGCCCTTCGTGACTATAACTTTGCACGACTTTAATATTTTGAATGATCTCACCGGCATAGGTGCTGATATCGGCAATAGCATCTTGGCTTGAGCTTGCGAGTTTTCTTACTTTTCGGCCAAAAATCATCATTGGCAGTAATACCAATGGCACGCAGGCAACAACCACAAGGGTTAGCTTTAGGTTGGTGATAAGTAGCATAGCCAAGCCACCAATCAGCATTAAGCTACTGCGTAATGCCATCGAAAAAGAGGAACCAATGATAGATTGCAACAAGGTAGTATCGGTGGTCAGGCGCGACATCAGCTCGCCGCTGCGGTTTTCTTCAAAGTAGCTGGGGTGTAGTGTAACAATGCGATCAAACACGGCTTTACGGATATCGTTACTGACTCTCTCACCAATCCACGACATTAAATAAAAGCGACAAAAAGTACCTACAGCCAATAAGCTTATTAAACCAATCAACACCATCACCGCTTGTTGAAGTTGAGCTTGTGAGCCCGCAATAAAGCCATGGTCGATAACAAATTTAACGCCTTGTCCGAGTGATAAGTTAACACCGGCCGTAAGCAACAAGGCGCCAAGGGCTGCAAATACCACCCATTTATAGGGTTTTATAAAAGCTAAAATCGGTAACAGGCTACTAAATGCGGCCTTTTCTTTGTTGTTAGACATGCTAGATTCTTGTTGGTGAATAGGGTATAGATATGGTTATCAATGCTCTAAAATTCAACAGTTATTAAGGGATTAGTATGGAATCTACAACGATCAGTGGTCAATTCACCGTAAAATTAAACCCAATTGGTGGCTATGCCACAGGTAAAGATGGCGTAAATTTAGGACGCATGTCGATTGATAAACAGTTTTCAGGTCCATTAGAGGCAACAAGCCAAGGCGAAATGCTCAGTGCTATGACTGCAACTCAGGGCAGTGCAGGTTATGTAGCCATTGAACAAGTTGTTGGTAGCTTAGAAGGTAAACAAGGCAGTTTTGTGCTGCAACATTTTGGCACTATGGATAAAGGGGCTGATCGATTGATTTTAGAAGTGGTGCCTGACTCAGGCGCAGGAGAGCTTGAAGGTCTTTCTGGTAAAATGGCAATTCGAATTGAATCGGGTATTCATCATTATGACTTTGAATACCAACTGATGGACTAACATGCAAAAAGTAGTTGAGTTTAAAAAGAAGCGCTTTTTCGGCGGCATCGATATGGATGCATTAAATCAACGGGTGTTCGAGTTGGGTCAAGCTGGCTGGCAAGTGAAAACAATCACCACTGCCACTGGGGTTTATGGTCAGGTAACATCCGTTTTATTACTAATCGAGAATAACGAATAATGACACTAACTGAGTGGTTGAGTTTAGTTTTAATTTGCGTGATGGGGGCAATGTCGCCGGGGCCGAGTTTAGCTGTGGTTTTAAAACACAGCTTACATGGCGGTATGAAGAACGGCATGTTAGCGGCGTTGAGCCACGGTATTGGGGTTGGCTTTTATGCGTGTGCCTCGTTACTTGGTTTAGGTGCGCTGATGACTCAGTTACCAACGCTTTATCAAGTACTGGTCTATGGCGGTGCCGCCTATCTCGCATATTTGGGTATTCGTATTCTATTAGCTAAACCCAGCTCGCAAACACTGAATGTTGAGCAAACTAAGCCGAGCCCTCGCAGCGCGTTGCAAGATGGCTTTGCCATTGCCTTTTTAAACCCAAAACTTGCGGTGTTCTTTTTAGCGTTGTTTTCGCAATTTATTGACCCAGAAAACCTGACTTTGCAAGTTGGTTTAATCATGTGTTTAACGGTATTTGTGCTTGATACAGGCTGGTATCTACTTGTTGCACTATTAACCGACATATCAAAAAAGCGTTTTGGTTTCACCAAGACAAACCCATGGCTCGAAAAATTGCTAGGGGTGATCTTTATTGCCTTAGCTGTTCGCGTCGTTATTACCCTATAAATCCTTCTATATTGCGATCACATCACTAATAAAAAAGGGTTGTGATCGCTGCTCTCCCCAGTAAGCTCCTATTGCATACGTATTCATCACACAATATTTACCTTTTGGTTACACTTTATTGGTTGTTTTTTGACAACAACAATAACCACAAATAAACACCTCCAACGACAACAGGGTGGAAATCCAATGGGGAAATTCAAGCTAAGTGCGCTTATGCTGGCTTTAGTGGCAGCAAATAGTGCAATAGCGGCGACGGAAGAAGAACGCACATCAGCAAAGGAAATCGATCCTGAGCTAGAAGTAATCGAAGTGCGCGGCTTTAGTCGCAGCTTAATTCAATCATTAAATCAAAAACGCTTTAGCGACACTGTCTCTGAGCAACTATCAGCTGATGACTTAGGGGCATTGCCTGATGTATCTATGGCTGATGCATTAACGCGTCTACCGGGGATCTCGGCGGTACGTACCGGTGGTCAAGCTGCCGAAATCAACATTCGCGGTTTATCTGGTGGATTTGTTTTTTCGACATTAAATGGTCGAGAGCAAGTATCTACTAGTGGTAGTCGCAGTATTGAGTTTGACCAATACCCGTCTGAGCTAATCAGTTCGGCGGCGGTCTACAAGTCGCCAAAAGCATCACTTATTGAAGGGGGCGTCGCGGGTACGGTAGAGCTACAAACCGCAAGCCCATTGGATAATGACCAGCCACACAAATTTACTGCCAATGTGCGTGGTATGTATAACGACCGTGCTTCAGAGGTATTTGATGCCACGGAGTATGGCGACCGTATTAGCTTTTCTTACCAAGGTAAGTTTCTTGACGATACGCTAGGTGTCGCACTGGGTTACGCGCGCTTATTCCAACCAAGTGTGGCGACTCAGTTTATCGGTTTAGCATATAACGGTAATAAAGACGTTGATGGGCTAGCAAATGATACCGATGGCCCTGCAGATAATCCTGCTAATGAATACATCAGTGAAGGTTTTGAGCTTCAGCACTTAGGTGGTGAAGAAACCCGTAATGGTTATTTAACCTCAATTGAATGGGCGCCAACCGATAACTTTAAATTAAAGGGTGATGCGTTTTTATCGCGTTTTGATAGCGAATCATTTGCCCGTGGTTTTCGGGTTAAGTTTGGTGGTCCGTCTGCAGTTTATGCTAATCCAGTGCTTGACGGTAATGCGGTGATTGGTGGTGCGATTAACCGCACATCAAATAGCTTTACCCGTGTTGAAATCGTTAATGATGATAACCAAGACTTTGATGAAGTAGACAGCTATGGCATTAATGCCGATTGGCAAATTACCGAGCGTTTGAATGTCAATGCTGACGTGTCGCTTTCACGTGCTAAGAGTAATTTCCGTAATGGTTTACTTTGGGCATTGGTTGCAGAAGATGCCACTGCTGAGAACCCTGTGTTTGATACCAATGTATCGCTTAACTATCAATTGAACGGATTAAACTTGCCTGACGTAGGCTTTAACCAAGCCGACGCATTTAGCGATATTGACCGGGTTATGGTGAGTAAATACGGTATTTATCCGTATGAAAATGAAGATGAAGTAAAAGCATTTCGACTCGATTTTAAGTATGAGTTAGAGAATAACTGGTTTAGCTCAATTGAATTTGGCGCGCGTTATTCAGACCGTGAGTACAGCAATAATCGCTCTGTATTTGAATACGGTAACGATGGTGCATTTTCTTCGACTCAACCACCGCTTCGCCTTACCGATGACATGGCCACCGTGGTCGATTGGCAAGGTGAGTTTAGCTATTTCCCATCATACCTAGCGATAGATTTAGATAAAGCACTCAACGCATGGTTCCCAAATGGTATTCCTCAGCCAGTACAGACTTGGGGTAATGCCGATGGTGTTGTGGATTTAGATGGTGATGGTGAGCCTGATGCACAAGGCTATACCACTAACTACTCATGGACCATGTTACAAAGTGGCTCAGTGTATGAAGAAGTGGTATCAGCCTATCTGATGCTTAACATTGATACCGAAATTGGCACTCTACCAATTACAGGTAATATTGGTATTCGCCGAGTAGATACAGACCAGTCAGCGACGGTACTTGAAAACGTCGGTGGCGATCCGCAACTCGGTGCGCAGTATATTGTGGATGACAATGGCATTGTTAACGACCTTTATGCACCAAGCGTTTTAGGCATTAAATACACAGACTACCTGCCTTCATTAAACCTGAACTTTAAAGTAAGTGACGCGACACAAATTCGTTTTGCTGCGGCAAAAGTGATGGCGCGTGCTCCGATTAACCGTTTAGCGGGCGATGCCAGTGCATCGGTTAACAATGACGGCGAAATTAACGGTTCAAGTACCAATAACCCATTCTTAAAACCTTTCTATGCTGATCAATACGATATCTCGTACGAGCAATACTTTGAAGACACCGATGGTGCACTGGTTGTTGCTGCGTTCTATAAGAATATCGACTCATTCATAGATACGGTAGCCATAGAGAACTTTGACTTTAAAGGTAATGGTTTTAACGTACCAGAATACATTGTTGACCCTGTCAGTGGTGAGCAAATCGAAACCACAAATGGGGTGTACACAACTGCGGTTAACAATGCCAAAGGCGGTTATATTCGTGGTATTGAGCTTGCCTATACGCAAGTTTTCTCTTTCTTACCCTCGCCGTTTGAAGGTTTAGGTATTAACGCCAGTTACTCGTATACCGAGAGTGAGGTGCAATCTATTACCGATTTAGGTGGTGATTCTGTGTCGCAAGACTTGCCTGGCCTTTCAAACAATGTCTTTAACGGCACACTTTTTTACAGCTATGAAAACTTTGAAACACGTTTGAATGTGCGTTATCGCGATGATTTCGTTTCAGAGCAAGTTGCTGTCAATGAGCAAGTGGTGAATTTTGATGCAGAAACGGTTGTCGATTTCCAAACGTCGTATCAGTTCACAGATTCATTCGGCATGTTATTACAAGTGAATAACTTAACCGATGAACCAACACAAAGCTACTTTGGAACAACCAGTAAAACAGGCACCACGCAATTCTTTGGTCGTCAGTTTTATCTAGGTTTTACCTATAACCATTGATCAGTAAGCTGGAGATAATAATATGAAAATAATAGCTAATTTTAGCCGCTTACTGATTGCATGTAGCATGGTATTGCTAACTGCATGTGGTGGTGGCGCTAGTAACGATATAGATTCTGGGCAAGTTTTATTGACCTGTAGCGTACCGCAAATTCCTAATGAAGCGGGGACTGAGTGTGTTGATCCACCACCGATTAGTTGTCCGGCACCAACAGTACCCGATGAGAATAATGAAAGCTGCGTGGTAGGCGCTGATCCCACTTTGCCTGATCCTGTGGTTTTCCCTGCAGATGACGAAGCCATCTTATTCTATAATCGCACCAGTGATGATGCCTACGAAGGTTATCGATTACACTCATGGAATAACGATGACTGCGATGCGTACGCAGCGCCGTTTGATGCCACTGATTGGGCCAATGGGCATGAATACGATGGTATTGATCCTAACTATGGTGCGTACTGGATTGTAAAACTAAAAGAGGGTTACAACGAGTGTGCTAACTTTATCGTGCATATTGGCACAGAAGGGTCTGGCAAAGCGTTTGGTGATGTCGATTTAAAAATGCCATTGATGCAGGACGATGAAAAGTTCCAACGTATGAACTTTACCATTCATGGTGAACCATCAGTATTTGAATATCCAATTATAAGCTTAGGTGAGCGCCCGGTGAGTATTTCTGGTGCTTCAGCGCATTGGATTGATTTATCTACTGTGATTTATCAGCCAAGTAATGAGCTGACAAGTATCATTAAATTACACTCATCAAACAGTGCAGATTTAGCTGTCGATGAAGATACCGGCGAGTTAAATGGTCAAGTGGTTGAGCTTACATCGACTTCTTTAAGCGATGAACAAATCGCTAAAGTGCCGCACCTTGCTGGATGGAATGCATACCAAGGTAACTGGGATGCAGCCGCTGCAAAAGAGCTTATTAAACAACAACTGGTTGTGGCAGGCTATGATGCTGATGGCAAGCTAACAGAAGCCACTTATGTGCAAGCCGCTAAAGCCCTCGATGACTTATATACCAGTGGCGAAAGTGATGCTAATGAAGCACAACTTGGTGTGCATTACGCCAATAATGGCATTGATGTATCGGTATGGGCTCCAACGGCAAGCAATATGAAATTAGCGCTTTATGATGCTGATAAAACAGAGCTTGAACAACTTGTGATGACCTTTGATAGCGCAACGGGTATTTGGTCTAGCAATGTCGATATTAGTCACGATCGCCATTACTACCGCTTTATGTTTGATGTTTATCATCCAACGACTAAGCAAATTGAAAGCTTATGGAGCACAGATCCATATTCATTAAACGTTTCAACAAATGGTTTATATAGCCAACTGATCAACCTTGATGATGAAGATACTAAACCGACCGGCTGGGATGAGCGTATGGTGCCAACGGTTGATTACCCTGAGCAAGCGGTCATTTACGAAGGTCATGTACGTGATTTTAGTGTGCGTGATGAAACCGTCAGTGAAGCAAACCGTGGTAAGTATCTTGCGTTTACTGAGCTTGATAGCGCACCAATGCAACACCTCAAAAAGCTGGCAGATAATGGCTTAACCCATTTCCATTTACTACCACTGACAGATATTGGCACCATTGATGAAGATGCCAGTCAGCGTGTAGATATTACTGCAACCTTAGCTGATTTATGTAGCCGCATTGAGGATGATGCCGATGCATGTAAAACCGAAGATAAGAGCACATTGATAGTTGATTTAATGACGTCATATCTACCAGGTTCTGATGATGCTCAAGCACTTGCCAATGCAATGCGTGGTGTTGATAGCTTTAACTGGGGTTATGATCCGCATCATTTTATTGCACCTGAAGGCTCTTACGCTTCATCACCTGAAGGTATTGCACGAGTCAAAGAAACGCGTGCGATGATCCAGTCTTTACAAGAAATTGGTTTACGTGTCGTGCTAGACGTTGTTTACAACCACACGACCTCATCAGGTGTTTGGGATAAATCAGTGTTCGATAAACTCGTTCCGGGTTATTACCACAGATACAACGAAACCTCTGGTGATATCGAGCGTTCAACCTGCTGTGAAAATACAGCAACAGAACATGTCATGATGGATAAGTTTGTTGCTGATTCTATGGTGATTTTAGCCCGTGACTTTGGTTACGATAGCTTCCGTTTTGATGTGATGGGGCATATGCCAAAAGCGTCAATTATGACCGCGCTTAGTGCAGTGCAAGCGGTTGACCCAGATACTTACTTCTACGGTGAAGGGTGGAACTTTGGTGAAGTCGCTGATAACCGTTTATTTGTGCAAGCTAAACAAATGGATATGGCAGGTACTGAAGTAGGTACCTTTAATGACCGTATACGTGAAGCAATTCGTGGTGGTGCGTTCTTTAGTAATAATGTCACAGATGGCAATTTATCTGAGCAAGATACGTTGCGTTTATCACTGGCAGGTAACTTACAAAACTACATTCTTAAAGACTTTAAAGGTAATTCAGCAAAAGGCAGTAGCTTTAGCTGGAGTGGTCAGCCAGCGGCTTACGCTCTTGACCCGGCTGACAGCATTAACTATGTCTCTAAGCATGATAACGAAACACTATGGGATCAGCTGCAATATAAACATGGCACTAACTTAAGTATTGAAGAGCGTGTGCGTGTTCACAATATGGCTTTAGCTATGCCGCTGATGAGCCAAGGTATTCCATTTATGCAAATGGGTGCTGATATGCTGCGTTCTAAATCAATGGATCGTAATAGTTATGATTCTGGTGATTGGTTCAACTTTGTTGATTTCAGTATGGATACCAATAACTGGAATGTAGGCCTGCCACCTGCGCAAGATAACCAAGCGAAGTGGGGCGAAATTGCGCCTATCTCAGCAAATCCTAATGCACAAGCGATGGCAAGCGACATTGAGTACGCAAGTAATGTATTTACTGAATTCTTAGCAATTCGTAGTGCCAGCCCATTATTTAGTTTAACCACAGAGCAAGACATTTTAGACCGCGTTGGCTTCCACAATATTGGTAAGCGTCAACAGCAAGGCTTAGTCGTGATGAGTATCGATGATGGCGTTGGGTTGACTGACCTAGATAGCCAATACGATGCCATTGTCGTGGTGATGAACGGTACGGATCAAAGCTTATCGCATACAGTATCAACGGCTGCGGGTTTTGAGCTTCACCCTGTTTTAAAAGCGAGTGTTGACTCAAGTATGTCAGCGGCAAGCTTTATGGCTGGTGAAGGCGAAGGTACCTTTAATGTTCCGCCTTATACTGTTGCTGTGTTTGTGAAACCACAAGGTGATGCTCAAGGCGAAGGCCTAAGTGCCGATGCGACTGTGGGTGCGCCAGATATTGTGCCGTTTGGTAGCACAACAGTTTATATTCGTGGCTCGTTAAACGACTGGGGTACGGCAAATAGCTTTGAATATGTAGGTAATGGCGAGTACAAAATTGCGATTCCTCTAACAGCCGGTAGCTATGAATTTAAAGTGGCTTCTGAAGATTGGTCTACTGTTGATTTTGGTGCGCTTTCTGCTGATGTTGCTGAAGTGATCGAAGGCGAAGATGAGCCGCTAACACGCAGTGGTGCCAATATGACCTTTACGGCGGCAATGGATGCTGTTTATGTGTTCTCATTCGATGCCACAGACACCGATAACCCAGTACTTAAGATCTATAATGAAGAGCCATTTGTTGGTACGTCAATTTATGTACGCGGTAGCTTAAACGATTGGGGTACCAGTGACGAGTTAATGTATCAAGGTAAAGGTGTTTATACCTTCACTAAACAATTAACTGCGGGTAGCTATGAGTTCAAAGTGGCCTCTGAGGATTGGAACACGGTGGATTATGGCTCAGGTGAAAGTAGTGCAGCGGTTACAGTGGGTACTGAAAAACTACTCGCGGTAAAAGGCGCAAACATGACAATGGATATTGCAAGTGATGGTCAATATCAGTTTGTCTTTGATGCCAGTAACCTTGAAGAACCACTTATGACTGTATTCAATGCAGAAATGTTTGGCGAAACTCAAGTGTACTTACGTGGTAGCGTAAATGATTGGAGCACAGATAACCCACTGATTTATGCTGGTGATGCGATGTACATTACTACCATGACATTAGAAGCCGATGACTATGAGTTTAAAGTCGCTTCTGAAGACTGGAATACGGTGGATTACGGTGGCAGTGGTGATGCCCCTGTTGCTGTGCTTGGCGAAGCGGCTTTACTAGAAGCGGTTGGCGCCAATATCGCTCTGAGTATTGCAGCTGCTGGCGATTATCGTTTTACAGTGCAAGGACCTGATCTGAGTAAACTAACAGTGACGGTTGAAGCAGTGGAATAGCTTTCCCTGCAGTACCCTTAAGCCGGGCTTTTGCTCGGTTTTTTTTGTATTTAATGAAAAGTTTGTATATTGTCATAACTCTCTATCAAGGAGCCTATGATGACAGAAACCAGTTTAACGAGTGCTAGCTTTGATCCAAAAGTAAAACAATATTGGTTATTACTGGGTATTTTTACCTGTGTGATTAGTATGGTAGGGATCCCTTTCATTCCCATAGTTGCGTTAATAATCTGGCTGGTGGCAGGGCGTATTTTAGCGGCGATGTCAGCCACGTTGTTAACGCGTAAGTTAGTGGTAAAACGCGGTGTCTTCTTTAAAGAAGAAAAATCTATCCCACTTGAAAAAATAACCGATGTGGCACTTAGCCAAGGTCCTTTAATGCGTCAATTTGGTCTTTATCGACTGAGCTTTGAAACGGCAGGTCAATCAGGACAAGGTGCATTGGTATCATTGCTCGGAGTGGTTGATGCTGAGACGTTTCGCGAGGCAATCTTGAAACAAAAAGATGAAATGACTCAAAGCAGCAGTGCTAAGGTTGAACATCAAACTGAAGATACTCAGTTAGAACTGCTGCGCTCACTTACTTATAGCGTAAAAAACATTGAGCAAATGTTAGTTACGCTATTAGATGAAAAGCGTTAAGCCATTTGTAAAGTAGAGCTACCAGCTTGTACACTGAGCGCTTTTTTACGTTCGTTAAGCAGTGTGTAATCGGCTGTTTTAACGCTACTTACATAATGCCACTGGGCAAGCGCTTGCTGCTGAGTAAAGGTGACCGTTAAGTAACCGCGTTCAACTAAGTTGTTGTAAGTTAAGTCGTTAACTAACAATGCAATAACTTGCTCAATTTGTGCGACAGCTTCGCTAGGTTGCGTATTTAACGCTAAGTAGTTCTCAAGACCTGGAGAAGAAACCGAAGATGTTGCAAACTCAACACCAGCTGCAGCTTTAGCAGAAACAGGGTTACTGGCATCAGTGATTAATTGTCCTGCCCAGCTGTTATGCGTATCACCCGCTAAAACCACCAAGTTCTTTTGCGCTGCAATTGCAGTCCCAAGTATTACCTCTCGTTCATAAGCATAGCCATCCCATGCATCAAGATTATAAGGCGCTGTTGTTTCTACGCGTGCTCGCTGCTCACTAGTCACCGTTGGATCGCCAGCTAATACGCGCCCTTTAATTTGCGCAAGCTCACTAAATAAGGTATTTGCTTGAGCAAGTAAAGCAGATGGATCAGCACCGTTTGCTTGAGTCACTTGAATATTCATTAGTAACTGTAAAATCTCGAATGGCAAATGCATTTTGGTCATCAGAACTTGTTGCCCAAGTACTTGCCATTGTGTTGTTGCTGTCGTTAAACCATCAGTCAGCCATGTAAGTTGCTCACTGCCTAATAGAGCACGAGTAGGTGAGCTAATTGCTGCAACAAAGTCAGTTTGTCCTTGGCTGCTGGTTAAGTCGAAATCCGCATAATTAACTTGCTCGTCGCGAGCTAAAACACGGGTATCGAGCATGTGTAACGACACTAAATTACCAAACTCAAAGCGTCGATAAATACGTTCTTTATCGGCAACATTACGGATAGGCATCCATTCAAAGTAGGCTTGTAACGCATGCATTTTGCGCTCGCTAAATTCACCTTCGCCGTCGTTGTGATTTTCAGCGCCACTGCGCCATGTATCATTAGTTATTTCATGGTCGTCCCAAACAGTAATAAATGCACAATGACTATGGGCAGCTTGCAAGTTATCGTCTTTACGATAATGGGCGTAACGTTTGCGATAATCCGCTAAAGAAATGATTTCATCGCTATTGTCATCAGGTAATAAACGGCCAAGCTCGGCGGCATCTTCAGTGGCATAACCTGTATTACCATATTCATAGATGTAGTCACCTAAGTGCAGTACTGCATCTAAATCGGTTTGTTTTGCTATTTCACCATACACATGGAAGTAGCCTGCAGGATAGTTAGCGCAAGAGACAACGGCAAATTTTACTTGTTCTATGTTGTCGGTTGGAAGTGTTTTACCTGCTCCAGTGGGTGAGGTTTTACCATTACTTATAAAACGGTAGTAATAGGTGGTGTTGGCATCGAGACCTTGCAGATCAACTTTTAAGGTGAAGTCGGTTGCATCGCTTACCTGTGTTTCGCCATCATGGCTAATGGTTGTAAAGTTAGCATCTGTTGAGGCTTGCCAAACTACGCTAACACTCGTGACGTTTTCAAGAGGGGTTATGCGAGTCCAAATAATTAGACTGTCAGCGAGCGGGTCGCCACTGGCAACACCGTGATCAAAGCTGACAGGGGTTTGCTTTGTGGTTTCGTCATCATCGTCATTAAGACTACAGCCCGTTAAACCAAAAGATAAAACGGCGGCTCCAAAACCAGCCGCCGATGCTTTTAAAAAGCGTCTGCGCGTAAAAGTCATTGCTCTGTACCTATAAGTAGAAAAGTACGAGCTTATCCGACCAGTGTTACTGTTCTATGAAGTTAAAACACCTGACAAATTTGTTCGGCATTACAGGTGATTACAGTGACATTTTCGTAACCAACACGAGTCAGAGCTTCGGCACTGAGTGTGGCGCGGGCACTACTTGCGCAGTGTAAGTAAATGGGTCTTGCAGGATCTTTTTCAATTTCCAATAATTTCATTTCAAGTACACCACGCGGGATATTAATTGCACCTGTTGCTGCTTTAGTTGCGTGCTCAGCAGGTTCTCGTACGTCTATTAATAAACCGTGGTTTTCGCTTAATTCTTGCTTTGCTTGGTCAGCGCTAATACGGCGCTGGTTTGGGGCAATAATTTTCATTAAGTCAGGAATTGGGGTCAGCATACTAATCCTCCATGCCAAGTTTGCGTAAAATGGTGATCATTGGGCACCACTTAGTGAATGCCGATTGAATTAAGTTTAGAGCAATAAATACCGTAAACCAAATCCACAGCGGACTGTGAAACTGTTGTAGCAACAATGAAATACAGATCATTACACCAGCAATTAAGCGAAGCGCGTCATTTAGTTTCATAATAAGACCTCGATAACAGAGTGATGTATTTAATATATTAGATAATACTACATTAGTAAATTCTAATATTAGACTTTTCTAATATATCAATCTATACTTTAGCGGTATTTTAAGAATATAGAGTAGTGTGATTATGAACATCGATTTTGCGGCTATGGCCGACAATGTGGAACAAGCAGAGCAAGTGCTAAAGATTTTGGCGAATAAAAATCGCTTGATGATCTTATGTTCCCTTCAAGATGGTGAAATGAGCGTGAGCGAATTAAACGAAGCTGTGCCGTTAGCGCAGTCAGCATTATCGCAACACTTAGCGGCGCTGAGAAAAGCTCAGATAGTCGCGACTCGACGTGAAAGCCAAACTATCTATTATCGCGTGGTCGATAAAAGTGTAATGGCAATCCTTGAAACACTTCATGGTTTATTTTGCAAAAGGTAGTTAAGCAATGAGTGCTATCGATAATGCAGTAAAAAACAGCTTGAGCGGTCGCCTCCCCGTCATTATTTTTATTATGTCGGTGCTGCTTGGCTTAATGGCATTAAAGCAAACCCCTCGTGAAGAAGAACCGCAAATTGTGGTTCCTATGCTTGATATATATGTGGCAGCGCCAAACGTTGAAGCGCCAGAAGTAGCCAGGCTAGTAACTGAACCATTGGAGAAGTTATTGGCGCAGTTAACGGGCGTTGAGCATATTTACTCAACCACACAAAGTAATGCTGCTGTTGTTACTCTTCGCTTTGAAGTCGGTCACGATCGTGAGCAAGCCATTCTCGACACTTACGCTAAACTCTATAGCTATCAACACACGATGGCGTCAGTGATCAGCTCATGGCAAATACGTCCGGTTGAAGTGAACGATGTGCCAATAGTAATGCTGGGATTATTTAGTAAAGATCCAAAACTTTACGATGATTATCAACTAACTCGCTTCGCTAACGAAATCGCTAACAGTTTACAGCGCATCGAAAATACAAGCGAAGTAAAAGTAATTGCTGGTAGAACCCGTCAATTAACGATTAACCTTGATGCAAGTGCTCTTGCAGCACATCAAACAACCCTAACTGATGTGTATTATGCGCTTAGCGTATCTAACCAATTGGTGAATGTGGGCAGTGTTGTTGAAGGTAAGCAGCAAATTGCCTTACAAGTAGGTGATGTTTTACGCTCTCAATCTGCGATTGAACGGCTTGTTGTCAACGTGGTAAACGGTAAGAGTGTTTATCTAAGCGATGTGGCCCAGGTGAGTGATGGTCCAAGCGAAGCGCAAAGCTATCAATGGCTGGCTCATTCAGATAACCAACAACAACTTCCTTTAGTCACCATTAGTGTCGCTAAGCAAGCAGGCACCAATGCGGTAGCTGTAGCCAACGAAGTGCATAGCATGATGGATAGCTTGTCGGCTAATCTACTACCAGATGAAGTGGGCTACACCATACTGCGTGACTATGGCCAAACAGCGAATGAAAAAGTAAATAACCTTACCTCGAGCTTAGTGTTTGCGGTATTTACCGTGGTTATTTTTGTTGGCGTATTTTTAGGTTGGCGACCAGCGATTGTGGTGGGGCTAGCGGTACCTATTTGCTACGGCATCACCCTGACACTTGATTTTGCCTTTGGCTATACAATTAACCGAGTCACACTGTTTGCACTAATCCTTTCTTTAGGTTTATTGGTTGATGATCCGATCACGGGGATAGACAACATAAGTCGTTTTTTAACGAAAAAAGGTGATAAGAAACAGCGCATAGTTGATGCCATGAGCGAAATACGTGTGGCGCTCTTTATGTCTACATTGACCATTATGGTAGCATTTATCCCACTTGCGTTTATCACCGGCATGATGGGGCCGTACATGGCACCGATGGCATTCAATGTACCGGTCAGTGTGATGGTTTCGACCATAGTGGCATTTTTTGTCACGCCATGGTTGGCCATGAAATTACTGAAAGCGCCAGTCGATGACAGCATGCAACTAGAAGCTAATCCCCATAGCTTATACGAGCGCATATTATCACCATTACTTGAGTCTAAAGGCCGTGCCAAACTCGTTCTATGGACCACATTAGCTTTGTTTGTCGCAAGTGCCATGTTACCCGTAATGCGTGCAGTACCTTTAAAGCTATTACCGTTTGATAATAAAAACGAGTTGCAAGTTTTAATCGATATGCCAGAAGGCACGAGCCTTGAGCAAACCGCCGCTTTCACTCGACAAGTACAAACCATCACTTGGCAATTAAATGAAGTAAGCGAGGCGGCAGCCTATGTTGGTCAGCCATCAAGCATGGACTTTAATGGTATGGTGCGTGGTTATTATCGACGTGAAGCTGCTAATTTAGCTGAGCTCAGAGTATTACTGCTTGATAAAACTGAGCGTGATCATCAGTCTCATGGCGTGGTCATGCGCTTGCGTGCCGCATTAGCGCCACTGGCAACCGATGGCATTGTTATTAAAGTGGTTGAAGTGCCACCAGGTCCGCCGGTTTTAAGTACCTTAGTGGCCGAAGTTTACAGTGAGCCATTTGTTGATACAGACACGCACTATCAAGCAGCTCTTGCTGTTGCTGCAAGGTTAAAGCAAGAGCCGCATGTGGTTGAGGTTGATACCAGTATTGCTGCCAATGCGCCGTTACAACGTTTTGTTACTGATAAAAGTAAAGCGTCATTGTCGGCGGTGTCTACGCAAGATATTGCCCAGACCTTAGCCATTGCCTCGCATGGGCAAAATGTTGGGGTGTTATATGTTAGCGGCGAAACAGACCCTGTCGATATAAAACTGCAACTGCCTTATCAAGATCGTAACCAATTTGCTCAATTGCTGGCATTACAAGTCCGTGGTGATAGGGAGCTTGCAAAAACCAGTGATGAATTTGGGCTGCAAAGTGCACCGCGGCCGCTGGTGGCGCTCTCTGAGTTAGGTGAATTTCAGCATCAAGACGTTGCCATACCAATTATGCGTAAAGATCAGCGTAATGTTGTGTATGTTATGGCTGAGCTAAATGGCCGTACACCCGCTGAAATTATTGCTGACGTTAATGCCGACTTCGGCATCAGCGCTGACGAATTTAGCCAAACTGATTGGCAAAGTAGGCACTTTTTCAACAATGGTGGTAGCCAAGCTTGGCAATTACCTGCTGGCACTGACGTGACCTTTAGTGGTGAAGGTGAATGGCGAATTACCATTGATGTATTCAGAGATATGGGGATTGCCTTTGCGTTTGCGCTTACTGCAATTTTCATCATCCTACGCATTCAAACAAACTCTGCCAGTTTGTCACTGATCATCATGTCGGCTATTCCATTAACCGTAATAGGGATCATGCCGGGCTTTTGGCTATTAAATCAATTTGGAGAGCGCAGCATTGCTGGTGCTCCAGAGCCGGTGCTATTCACCGCAACAGCCATGATAGGCATGATTGCACTTGCCGGTATTGTGGTGCGTAACTCACTTATTTTAGTTGAGTTTATTAACCAAGCTCGCGGCCAAGGTATGGCAATTAAACAGGCTTTAATTGCCGCAGGCACCGTGCGTATGCGCCCTGTGTTACTCACAGCGGGAACCACCTTATTAGGTAACTTGGTGATCACCCTAGATCCGGTATTTAGCGGTCTAGCGATTGCAATTATTTTTGGTATTGTGGCATCAACATTGTTCTCATTATTTGTTGTGCCGCTGGTTTATTATTTAGTGTTTGCAAAGGATGCAGCCAAAGAGGAACAAGCTCATGCAGGGTAAATCAAAACTTATTGGTTCAATTGTCGCGTTATCAGTGATCATTGTGGCGGTACTTTACATGGCGGGCAGTTTTTCTGATAAGCAAGCTGCAGGCATGAAAAACCCATCGGCAAATGATTATACTGGTCAGTTAATGACAGTGACACTGGCAGATATTGCTCGTGATGAAATTGTACCGGGCACCGTGATTGCAAAACAAAATACGCAAATCTCTTCTCGTGTAATGGCACAAGTTGAGCGTTTAAATGTACGCGCTGGCGATACTGTAAAACAAGGTGACGTGCTAATTTCCTTACAGCAAGATGACTTTAAAGCAGGACTTGCTCAAAGCGAAGCACAAATAAATGCGATTAATGCCTCGCTGACTCAAGCTGAGAAACAACTAAAGCGTATTAACGATTTATACAAGCAAGGTTTGGTATCTGTTAGTGAATACGACGATGCAAAAGCAAGGTTCGATAATTTAACGGCGAACTTAGCGATTGCTAAGCAGCAGCAAACACAAGCGCAAGTTGCACTGAGTTTTACGCAAATTAAAGCGCCAATTTCAGGTGTTGTGGTAGAGCGTTTTGCAGAACCTGGCGATACCGCAACTCCTGGCACGCCATTACTCGCACTGTATAACCCACAGCAATTGCAATTAGCATTTAATGTCAGAGAACAGCAAGCAATTAAGCTGAATGTTGGTCAAACTCTAATGGTTAAACTACCGGCTTTATCAACATCAATGCCTGCCACAGTGACAGAAATTGTGCCTGTTGCTGATAGTGCTGCGCGTAGTATGGAAATCCGTTTAGAAACAGATGCCCAAACTGGGTTAATGCCTGGGCTTTATGCACAATTACAATTACCGCTCGCCACTGAAAAAGGGGTGTTGATTGACTCAAGCTGGGTGCATCAATACGGCCAATTGAGCATGGTCTATTTACTTGAAAATAATCAGATAGTGCGCCGCTATGTGCGCCTTGGCGAAATGGTCGATGGCCAGCAGCACATCGTTTCAGGTTTAAACCCAGGTGATGTGCTGGCTGTTGATTTTAAAACTAAATAAAAGTCGCTATTTCGTCTAGCGACTTTTTCACTAAGGCATGCTCAGGGATGGTTGCATCTGTGCCTGGGTAGCCTGCAATTAGCAGCATGTAAGGGCGCTCATTATCTTTATCACGGCCACAAATTTCGGTTAGAAAGCTCATTGGTTTTGGTGTGTGTGTGAGAGTTGCAAGGCCTGCTCTGTGTAGTGCTTGGATTAAAAAGCCGGTTGCTAGGCCAACAGATTCATGAACATAGTAATTGGTATTTTTGTCATCGGCAGAAATACCGCCTTTCTTTTGACTAAACACGGCAATTAGCCAAGGTGCATGTTCAAGGTAGGGCTTACTGGCATCGGTGCCAAGTGGTTTTAAGGCATCTAACCATTCTTCACCCGCGCGACCTTCATAAAATGAACGCTCTAGTTTTTCAGCGGCTTCTCGAATTTGTTTTTTCACATCGCTGCTGTGTATTGCTACAAAGTGCCAAGGTTGATGATTGGCACCGCTCGGTGCAGTGCCAGCCGCTCTAATACAGGTTTCGATTATTTCTTTTGGCACTGGGCGGTCGCTAAAGCTGCGAATACTGTGGCGACGCTGACTCACGGCTAAAAACTCTTCGGCGCGTTTTAGCATCTCGTTATGAGGGTACTCAATAAAGTCATTGAGTGGCTGATTTTTGTGTTCTTGCATGGCTTTTCGCTTCTTGTGTGTTGATGATTTTAATTATGAATATGTTGGTTTCGGCGGTACTCTTTTAATTCATTGCTCAACCAATCTTTTGCATTGAGTAACGACCCATTGCTGAGTCTTACTTTATAGGGCTTACCGCTCCATGAGCTTTTACTCGCCAGATTCTCGATAAACTTTTCGGCAGTTTTTGCATAGCGGGTTGCTTTTTGATACTTCATAGCAAGGTGTTCGGCAGCATCTTGGCTTGAGTGCTCTGTACCATTGCGAATAAATACGGCATCGCTTTTAGCCACAAAATCAATGAGGTGATTTATCTCTTGTTCTGGGGTGGCTGCATCACTGAATTGGCTAATGCTCAATAATATTAACGCGATAAACCAATATCTTCTCATACATAATCTCATAGCGTTTGATGCTCTATCGTCAGGGTTGCAATAATTGGGTTATGATCAGAGCTTGCAAGCTCAGGCACAACGGTTGTTTCTATTTTGACACCACGCACCCATACTTGGTCAAGTGCTAATCCAAATGCTTTGGTGCGCTTATCATCTAAATAAATAGCTTCGTGCAAACCTAGCTGGGTCAATGTTTGCTGTAATAAGGCTTGGCGTTCATCACTCCAGGTATTGAGATCACCGGCAAACACGATAGGGCCCTCATGCGTTCGCATAATGGCGGCGGCATCGTCTAGCTGTTGTTTAAAGTCACTAACACCAATCGTAAAATTAATGGCATGCAGGTTAATACTCAGTAATAACTGTTGTTCTGGCAGCGCATACTCAACAATATTGGTGGCTTTTGGGCTACGTAGCCAAGGCTCTTTATGGGTGAGTGTACAATGCACCGCAGCGGGCCAGCGGCTGAGTGTCATAACCCCAGATTGCACGCTGCCACTCTTATACCCTTTAGCAAAGCGCCAATAGGGTTTGAGCTTTGTAAGCGCTGGTTCTTCGATAGCTTCTTGTAGTAACACAATATCAGAATCGGCATTTAGCTTTTGCAAATCTGTGAGTAAGCCATCTATTTGTGCTTTGTAGATATTCCAGCTCAATAACTTGAACTGATAGGGCAAAATATAATGTTCAGCATAAGTTTGCATGCGGCTTTGCGCTAATTGCTGTTGGCAATTAGCAAGGTTCACAGCGGTTTTGGTTATACCTTGTTGCTCATCAGAGCCAGGATCGCTTGAAAAGCTATACCAAGACAGCGCACCCAAACACACAAGTAATAAAAATATACGCAGATATGCCGTCATAATGACCTTTAGTTACTTTCCTTGAGAGTTAGTCGTTGTAAGCCTCAGTTTAGTTCAAAGACTAAATGTTAGAAACTGTAGTATTTTCTACAATTTCTATACGCTTTCTTACCCAAAATGAGTACTCATATTCTTATACTTACTGAGCTTAACAACTCAGACAAAGGAACTAATCATGAAACAAATGGCCTGTATGCTGCTCGCCTTATCGGTGACAGCGTGTTCATCAGTCACCATAGTGCCAGAAAAAACAACCAATAAATTAGCCACTAAAGCTGATTACCAAGATAGCCGCCCATTCTTTTTGTGGGGCCTCGTTGGTGAAGAGCGCGTTGATGTAAAGGCTATTTGCCAAGATAAAAAAGTTGCCCAAATGCAATCGCAACAAACATTCGCTGATGGCGCATTAGGACTCGTTACACTCGGAATTTATGCTCCTCACACAGTAAAAGTATGGTGTGAGCAACAAGCACAGGAGCAACAACTATGAAAAGCCTACTAGTAACAGCTGTGTTAGTTGCCACCTTAAGTGGTTGCACAAATATCTACTTTGATAATGGCAGTGCCGCTCAAGCTAATAAAGCGCCAGCAACAGAGCAATGGCATCATAACTTTGCCGCAGCGCTTTACGAAGGTTCAAAGCCTGTCGACTTATCTGAGGAGTGCCCTGATTCCGAATGGCAAACTGTTCACACTTATAAGTCGTTCACCAATGGTCTAGCTGAAGCTGCAGTAAATCAAGTAGGGCCTATTTGGTACCCGAAAACAGTTGAAATAAGCTGCGCTCAAGTACCTTATAAGCCAGACTAGTTATTCATAACGCAGTGCATCAATTGGGTTTAAGCGTGCCGCTTTAATAGCGGGCGCTAAGCCAAACACAATACCTATCAATGAAGTAAAGCCAAATGACAGCAGAATCGCCCAACCCGGTATGTAGGCATCTGGCATGCTCGGCACTAAGACTGAAATTAGTGCCGCAGCACCATACCCTATCGCTAAACCAATTAAACCACCAAACAGTGATAGCACCACCGCTTCAACTAAAAATTGCAGCATTATAAAGCCAGGTGTTGCCCCTAATGCTTTTAAAGTACCAATCACACGTGTACGTTCTGTTACCGAAACCAGCATGATATTCATCACACCAATACCACCAACCACCAGGCTAATACCCACTATCCCCGCGGTAATTGCGGTAGCACTTCCGGTAAATTTATCGATGTTAGCACGGGCTTTTTCGGCGGTTTCAAATTCAAAGTCGTCATCTTCACCGTCCTTCAGTTTATGTAATTGACGTAAGATGCGGCGAATTTTACCTAGTACTTGGGTTTCGTTAGCATCGTCTTTTAAACGAAACATCATTTGTACATTGGTATCAACACTGCCGCCTTCTAGCGCACTCATGGTACTTATCGGAATATTAATGTAATCGTCTTGGTCAAAACCTAAGAAGCTACCTTGTTTTTCGGCAACACCAATAATGCGAAACCACTCACCACCGAGTTTAATATATTCACCTACAGGGTTTTCAGGCAGGTTAAGCTTATCGATAATTGAAGGGCCAATAAACGCCACTCTACGGCGTTTTTCATCATCTTCTGCGCGAATAAACCGCCCGAGTTCTGGGTAGATACGGTAAGCTTTTTGGTAGTTTTGCTCAGTGCCCATCACCCTTGAAGCATGGCTCTTATTGCCATACTCAGCCGCACCAGAAAAGCGCCAAGTTAGCATTACAGCAGTAAAGGTTTCGGCTTCTTTTACGCGTGCTTTTAGGGTTAAGAAGTCATTGTAGGTCAGCTTTGCTTGTTGCCCCACCATTCCTTTTTCCATACTTGTGTAAGGTTTGATATTGGTGACATCGGGAGACATATCAGCAAGCTGATCATTAATTTGCTTGGTAAACCCTTGCATTACTGCCACTACGGTTACAACCGCAGCAACACCAATAATAATGCCCAAGCAGGTAAGGGCACTGCGCATTGCATTGGCTTTAATTGCCATTAATGCGGCTTTTGTGCCTTCCATTATAGCGATAGCAGATTTAAACATGTTGTCTTGCTCCTTCGCCTTTACGGGTATCACTGACAACCTTGCCATCAACTAAACGAATAACCCGTTGGCAGTGATCAGCAATATCTTGTTCGTGAGTAACCAAAATAATGGTGTGCCCTTCGTTATGAAGCTCATCAAACAGCGCCATGATCTCAGTGGTGGTTTTACTATCTAAGTTACCGGTAGGCTCATCCCCAAGTAGAATATGGGGTTTAGTAACCAATGCGCGAGCAATAGCGACACGTTGACGTTGGCCACCAGAAAGCTGGCTCGAAAGATGATTTACCTTATCGCCAAGGCCTACCCGTTGTAATGATTCGAGCGCTTGTTGCTTTCGCTCTTTGGCAGAAATAAATCGATACACTAAAGGCTGCATGACATTTTCAAGGGCGGATGCTCTTGGTAACAAGTTAAAGCTTTGAAAAATAAAACCAACACTTTCATTACGCTGATGAGCAAGCTCCGTTTCGGTCATGCGCTTTACTAGCTTATCTTTTAAATAGTAGTCACCACTGGTGGGAGTATCTAAACAGCCAAGCAAGTTCATCAGGGTTGATTTACCTGAGCCTGAAGGGCCAATAATGGCAACATACTCATTTTGTGCAATTTCAATATTAATATCATCAAGGGCTTTGAAAACTTGTTCGCCCATTTTGTATTGTTTATTGATATTACTGAGCTTGATCACCGCAGACATTAGTTAGCACCTTTTTCAGGGCTGTTTTTAACGGCTACCGTATTACCCTCTTTTAGTGAGCTAAGAGGTCTGGCTGGGCCGATAACAATACGATCTCCTTTTGCAACACCGCTGGTTAGTGCTTGTTCGATATCTGAAGAAATACCTACCGTTACCGCTGTTTTAGTTACTGTATTATCGGCGTTAAGCTTCCAGACAAAATAGCTTTCATCCTCTTTTTGAATAGCTTCAATAGGCAGTTTTAAGCCGTTTTCGGCAATGCTTGTGGCGATTTCTGCGCGGCAGCTCATTCCGGCATAAAGCTGGCGGTCAGTGGCATCAAGCAGTACTTTGACTTTAAATGATAAGCCCTGAGAACCGGCTTGATTTTTTGCTGATGTGCCAATGTTTATTACTTTGCCAGTGAAAGGTTGATTTGGGTAAGCGGCGGCATAGATATCTGCATGTTGGTCTAATTTGATACCGGCAATATCGGTTTCATCCACTCGAAGTTCGGCTAATATTGCGCTTGGATCAGCTACTAGCATCAAGTCTGAGCCGATAATGTTAGTTGTTCCCGCAATAACGGTTTCACCTTCTTTAATATTGACCGAGGCAAGTAGGCCACTCATTGGAGCGCGAAACACACTTTTATTTAAACGGTCTTCAGCAATCAATAGAGATGCTTGGGCTTGGTTGTAAGCTTCACGTTTTGCTTCAATATCTATTTTTGCTAAATCGCGGGCATTTTGTAGGTTTTCATATACTTCTTGGCCAGCAAGGCCAACTTCATAAAGCTCTTTTTGGCGGCTTAATTGGCGCTCGATATTTTTCAGGCGAGTTTCGCTATGCTTAATATCGATTTCGGTCGCACGAAGCACGGCTTTATTGCGGGCAACTTCAGATTCAAACGCGGTCGTATCTAGGCGCATAAGAATATCGCCCTCAGTGACACTTTCACCTTCCTCGACAAACACTTTCGCTACACGGCCTGTCACTTCTGAGCGCAGTTGCACTTGGGTATTAAAGACTAGGTTACCAGAGGCTAAAATTGAATCGGCAATATTGCCTTGTTCAACTTCAGCAATATGCATTTCTGGCGCTTCTTTATTGCTGGTGACCTGTTTTGATACTAGTAAAGCGACAAATGCTGTAACAGCGAGGCCAATTATAATGGCTTTTTTCATCTTTCTTCCTTGGGGAGTTTAGAGCGGCATATCGCCGCTCAAAGCAGTATTAAACGAGAGCGATTACAGTCCAAATACCGTAAATAACAATACTTGGTAGGGCTGCAAACAGTAGCGCTTTATTGAAAGTGAAATTAGTCCAGCTCTTTAAACCGATAGCAGCGATCAAAATGCTCCAAATAGAAAAGATATTTAGACTTTCCAATAAGGTGTAGAGTGGATGGCCAATTTCTAAACCAATTAAAAGTTGGTTAATTGAAGAGTAGCTCATTAGTGTTTGTGAAATTTGGTTAGTGCTTGCTGTAAGCACTAAGACTAAAATGCCTAAATAATAAATAACCAAAGGCATCATGGTCCACACGCCAAAGCCATACCACGCGCCATAGCCATAGTTAGCTTCTGGATCTTGCTTAGATACAAATAGGTAGTAGCCTGCCATTAGGGCATTGATAATAGCTAAACCAATAATGCTACCAAACATAGCAAACCAAACTTGCATATCTATGGTTTGCTCCATGCTTTGGCGAATCATTTTTTGCTCAGCAATAGTGGCATCAACTGCAGCTGCGACTTGTTGATCGATTAAAAATTGCGGGTCAGCTTTATTGTAAAAAGCAAACATGCTGGCAGCGAGAATGCCGGCAAGTAAAATAAAGGCAACAAAAGACCAACCTTTTGCTTCTTTTAAACCATTAAAGGCTTTGCTTGGGCTGATAAAAATATCAACCAAAGCCGTCATGACATTTGAAGATTTCATTTTTTATTCCTTGTTTTATAACATTTGTTTTAGGTACTAAAATATCCTGTTTAGTAACAAATTAGCAATTTGTTTTGTAACTGTATGTTAACAGCTGTGATTAGTAAATCTGTGATATGGTTAAAAGATTAATTTGAGTCGAATATAGTAGGAATAGTAGGTCGTTATGGTGAATAGCAAAGGTCGTTGTATTGATGAGTTGGTATTGGGGTTCTGGCGATTGTTAGATTGGCAGGTAACGCCCCAGCAATGCTTAAGTTTTTTAGAAAATGCAATTGAAATGGGTGTGTCACATACCGATCACGCTGACATTTACGGTGAATACGGTTGTGAAGCCGAATTTGGTAAAGCACTTAAACTAAAACCAAGTATTCGTAATGAAATCAAAATAATCACTAAATGTGGTATTAAGCCTGCGTTTGCAAGCCTAGGATTGCAAGGCAAAGCAAACCATTATGATTCAAGTGCCGCGCATATAATTGCCTCAGCACAGCAGTCACTTAAAAACTTTAACACCGATCGTTTAGATGTATTACTTATCCATCGCCCTGATTACTTGATGAACGCCGATGAAATGGCAGAAGCATTTAATACTCTAAAAGCAAATGGTGATGTGATTGACTTTGGTGTATCTAATTTTACCCCATCGCAACTTAGCTTGTTGCAGTCGCGTTTAGACTTTGAGCTTGTGACCAATCAAATTGAGTTTTCACCTTACGAAATGAAAGCGCTTGATGATGGCAGCTTAGACCAATGCCAATTGCTCGATATCAAACCTATGCTTTGGTCACCATTAGCTGGGGGTCTTATATTCTCAAGTGATGATGAAAAAGCGGTGCGTTTACGTGCAGTGTTGGAGCAGGTTGGTGCTGAAATTGGCGCCACAGCCATTGATCAAGTTGTTTATGCTTGGCTGTTAATGCACCCAAGTGCACCGTCTGTGGTACTTGGTACGGGTAATATTGAGCGTGTTAAATCAGCTGTTGAAGCTAAGCAGCTTACTATGAACCGTGAACAATGGTATCGCATTTGGCAAGGCTCAACCGGTCATAGTGTGCCTTAACGAATAGCCCAAAACGAGAAAAGGGCCTTAACGGCCCTTCGTGTTGCAGCAAGTAACACATTCTTTATAAAGTGAAATCAACCGCGTAAGCGACGTACACTTTTACATCTGAGCCATCAATGTCGTTGTCTGAAAGACCGAAAGTAAAGCCGTCTTTCGACACTGAAACACCGTAGTCGATGATGTCATCATCACCAATGAAATCCCCTGAGTAATGACCTAAGTGAAGGGCCATTTCTGCACCGGTACTGCCAACCGGGAAACTGTAGTCAGCATTTAAATAAAGTGAATCACCAAAATCTGTACCGTCACCGCTTGCTGCTGATGTTGCTAGGACTGCTGCACCAAAGGTGAAGCTACCCATGCTAATGCTACCGTAGATTTCTGAAAAGTCTGCATCTGTGTAAGACGCTGCATCTGGGTATGCATAATAAATGTAGCCAACATCGTAGCTAAAGGTTTCATTGATTTCACCGCCAAAACCAGCATAAAGGTCTAGCTCGTAAGTCATGTCGTCAGCCCAGCTAGCATTCGATACCCAAGTACCCGCATAAAAGCCAGATTCACTTGCGTAATCGATACCACCTTGGATTGCAGCATCACCGCCGGTTTGTTCTTGACCACGCCACAAGTAGTTAGAAGTGGCTGCTGCATTAGCTGTTACTTCTGCATAACTATATGTTGAGCTTAAAGTTAATAGCGCAATGGCGCTTGCTGCGACCGTTTTTTTTAGTTTTAGCATGTTTCTGTATCCTGTTGTTATGTTGATTTTGTCCCATTTTCAGATTGCAGTCTGGATATTATTTGAGGACATTTTTATGTGTTGTCTGGATACGACATTGCACTGGTTGTGCCAAGTTAATTTCGAACGGGATATTTTATGCTTAAAGGCTTTTAAAACAGGCTTTTAAACTTGTTTAATTATAAAAAGGGTGGTTATTTGAATTGTTAATGCGCACATGTGTGGTGCAAAAAATAACCCGGTTGCACAATTGCGAAGCAACCGGGTTTTGCTTATTTGAGAGTAACTTAGCCGAAAATTGCACGCATTAGCGTAATGGTTTCTTCAACACTGCGGCCTTTTTCAACTTCACTGATGATTGAGTCGCGCTTAGCTTTGATATGTTCAGGGATATCATCGCTTGCTAGTGCACGGTCTACCAGTATCTCAGCTGACTCTTTACCACGGCGTACGGTCTTTTTACCTGCTGAGCTTGAAGTGCTCTTAGGTTTGTTTAACAACTTAATATAGTTTGAGTTATCAGCGGTACTTTTATCAGCATAATAAAAGAAGCTAGGTAATAGGGCTTTGATTTCGACTAGAGATTGCTCAAGCTCATTTGCTGCACTGGCCATTTTGAACCAAGGCATACTATGAATCGCTTCAACAACATCTTGCCAGTAGCGCTCAAAATCGCGGTTATTTAGCTTTGTGATGCCAAGGGCTGCACAAAGTGCATCAAGTTTACTATTTACGATTGGTGTAAACACGTCAGGTCGGCGCATCGCAAGCAAGCGAGTAGCGGGAGCAAGTGTTGGCTTTTCATCGCTGCCATTAAATGCCATGAAGTAAGCAACCATAAAATGCTGATAATGTTCTTGCGTTACTTCACCCTCAAGTGGAATGTGTACAAGCGCCTCATCGAACGCACCAGGTAAATCACTCAACATTTGGTGGAAACCTTTCGCGTTCTTAGTAGAAGCAAACCATTCAACGTCGAAGTTATAGCTGCTTGGATCAAGCGAGGCACTGTGTTTACCTGAAAACGCTAAACGGTCTTCTGGGATCATCTCTTTTAGTGATTGCGATTTAATTGCCGCAATGTAATTAGCTAAGCGTAGTTGCTCATCAAGGGCTACAAGCTCTTTATGCTGCTCAATAAAGCCTGCGATAACAGGCCATGGCGCAACCCTTAATGTTTTTAACTGCAAAAAGCTAATGGCAGAAATTAATAAGTCATGAAGTTTTTTAAGTGTCGGTAATTGCTTATCTTCTAATAGATCGTAGTTAATGCGATCACGGCTTGCACTTAATAGCTCATAGCACCATCCTAAAAAGTCTTCAGGGTGGTTTTCTACTTTAACTGCCATAAGGTTTAAGCTGATATCAGAGGCTTGCTTGAGGATATTTTGATAAATTTGACTTTCTTGCTCGCCAAGCGCCATTTTTGACGGTGAAATAAGCAGTTTCTTCATGCTTAATCGATACTCCAGTTTTGACTAAATTGGGTTGTTTAATTTTAGTACACAGGGTGCAAAAACAACAGGGTCGTGCATCATACCGAAGTAATGAAATGATGCAATCTTACTGATAATTTATAAGTAAGATTGCGACTGAGCTGGTTTATTAATCATTGTCATCGAGTGTAAATAATTGCTCAACACTGAGTTCAAAGTGAGCAGCGATTTTTAACGCGATAACCACCGAGGGTATAAAGCGGCCTGTTTCAACTGTGCTAATGGTTTTACGTGATACTGCAATGGCATCAGCAAGTTCTTGCTGCGATAACCCCTTTTCTTTGCGGAATTTAGCGATATTATTTTGCACATTATTTCCTAATCACGGTTTTGCCATAGTAGTGATGCGCCATATATACAGAGCATGATACCTAGGTAGAATAATGCCATAGCTGCATGCGAAACTTCGCTGGGTATTGCATTGTTTATATAAGAAACACCAAGAAGACAAAGTACAATTGCAAAACTAGTATGTTTATGTGCACTAGTGTCTATGGTGTTTAGAAATTCATCTTTATAAGCGTATTGAAAATACATTTTTAACGGAAACCCACTCTTAATGAGGTAAATAATCACTAAAACCACATAAAATAAAACACTCATTACAACAAATAGACTCTCCTCTACATCATGCTTAGATAGTGAGTTAATACTTAGAAGTAAAAAAACCATGCCTGTGCTTAAACTAAGCCATATATTCTGACTCATAAATTTTTCTTCAGTTTTAATATCTAGTTGTTTCATAAAGTCCATCCTCTGGAAGTGTTTAGCTTATATTCTTGTAACCTCTAGGTATCAATGTAACCTTAGGGTATCATTTGGTCAAGAACTTTTTGTAACCTATAGGTATCAAAATGTTTCAGCGCTGATTCATATTCTTGTACCTAAGCTTGTTTACAAACCTTTTTATGTGTTGGGCAATGCAATTGCGCCTAACTCCCGCTATGATAAGAACATTGTTTGCCCATTTTTAAGGATGATTATGAAAACCTTACTGAAAATCGTTGGTGTCATTTTCGTATTACTGATTGCATTGGTAGTCGCTGCACCATTCCTAATACCTACAGACGCGATATTTAATAAAGTATCGGAGCAAGTAGAACAAACCACAGGTCGTAGTCTGACTATTAATGGCGATAAAAAGCTGTCGGTATTTCCATCATTAAAACTTGAATTGAATGATGTGCACTTTGCCAATATGCAAACAGGCTCGCAAAAAGATATGGCAAGCATGCAGCAACTTGCTATCCGTATCCCGTGGATGTCGTTATTTGGCGGTGAGTTTAAGCTTGATAAATTTGTGATTAACGAACCAACGATTTTGTTAGAAACCGATAAAAATGGTAAAGCAAACTGGCAACTATTTGATGCGGTTGCTGAGCAACCAAAGACAGAGCAGCAAAAGAGTTCTGGCGCTGTTAACTTACCAGATAACTTTGACATCGAACTTGGTGAAGTGGCAATCTACGGTGGTACTTTCACTTATCTAGATGGTAAAACCGGGGCAAAGCAACAGATAAGCGATTTAGAATTAGCCATCTTATTACCTTCTCTTCGCAAGACTTTAGAATTAAAAGGCGGTATTACCTATATGGGTGAGCGCTTTGATTTAGATGTCACGCTAGATACACCTGTTAAAGCGATTGAAGGCGAAACCTTTAATGTAAGCGCTGAGGTTGATTCACGCTTAGTCGATTTGAATTTTAAAGGTGCAATTGCAGAAATGGGTAATGACGTGCAAGGGCTTCTTTCTGTCAGTGGTGACTCTGTTAAAAACATTGCGAGCTGGCAAGGTGTTGAGCTTAATGCAAAAGAAAATGCGTTTAATGCCTTTAATATAAAAGGTTCGATGCACCTAAAAGGACAGCAGTTTAAGCTTACTGAGCTACTTGCCACCCTAGATGAGCTGCAAATTAAAGGTAAAAGCGATATTAAGCTTGGTGACCGTTTAGCTGTGAATGCCGATATTGATTTAGGCATGCTTGATTTAAACCCTTACCTACCAGAGGGCGTAGCTAAAGAAGAACAAGCAGAGCCTGCAGCAGATGCGCCAGTACAACCAATTGTTTGGGATGATACTGCAATTGATATGAGTGGCTTAAATGCACTTGATGCAAATGTAGTCGTGCGTTCAAGTGGATTAAAAGCCAATGATATTACCCTTGGTGAAAACCAGTTAACGGTGAACCTAAAAAATGCCGTGGCTAAAATCAGTCTAGACAAGTTTGTTGCTTATGAGGGCAATGGTAAAGGTGTGATAACCGTTAACGCCAAGCAAACACCTTATAAAATTAGTACTAACTTTTCTTTAGATACAATTGATGCGCAGCCATTACTGACTGATGCGGCTGGTTTCGATAAGTTAATGGGTAAAGGCTCTCTAAATTGGGATCTAACGACCACAGGTCAAAGCCAAAAGAGCTTTATAAATGCTTTAAATGGTAAGTTAGGCTTTGAGTTTGCTGATGGTGCGGTAAAAGGGGCCAACATTGCAGAGATGGTTCGTAAAGCAAAAGAGCTTATCAAAGGTAACTTAAGCGCAGTATCAGAAGGTTTAGATACTGGTTTTGATAACTCACAGCAAACAGACTTCTCAGCATTGCAGGGCAGTTTTGTATTCACTAACGGTGTTGGTGAAAATAAAGACCTATCACTACTTAGCCCGCTTATTCGCATTACAGGCTCAGGTAAAGTTGATTTACCTATGACGAATGTAGACTATCGCTTAGTAACAGGCGTTGTTGATTCAATCGAAGGGCAAGGCACGACCGATGACAGTACCGGCTTTAAAATTCCACTGCGTATTAAAGGCCCATTCCATGATGTTGGTTATAGCTTAGATGTCAGTGATGCGGCTAAAGAAGAAGTCAAAGAAAAAGCTAAAGATAAAATCAAAGACAAATTAAAAGGTCTATTTGGTAATTAATAAAAATTTAATTAAAGTCAAAAACAGGGCGCATTTGCGCCCTGTTTGTTTTATAATCAATAACAAACCAGCAAGCTGCTGTAATTCCTCAATGCAGGCATTGCGATTAATTCCAAATTAATTAAAAAATAACCTACCACTTCCTTGCCATTGCTGCTACAATTGCCCGCCCTTAAGAGACAACTTGCTTGTTTTTTGAGTGGAATTTAACCGAAATGTCTTGATTTTAAACAAAATTAAGGCGTGTTGTAATTTCTACACCGGAGGTCATTAACATGATCCAAATGCAAACTCAGCTGGACGTTGCTGATAACAGCGGCGCTCGCAAAGTGCAGTGTATTAAAGTCCTTGGCGGTTCGCACCGTCGCTATGCAGCGGTTGGCGATATCATCAAAGTTTCTGTAAAAGAAGCTATTCCTCGCGGTAAAGTGAAGAAAGGTGATGTTAAAAACGCGGTAGTTGTGCGTACTAAAAAAGGCGTTCGTCGTCCGGACGGTTCTTTGATCCGTTTCGATAGCAATGCGGCTGTTATCTTAAACGATAACTTACAGCCAATTGGTACTCGTATCTTCGGCCCTGTGACTCGTGAACTTCGTACTGAAAAGTTCATGAAAATCGTTTCACTAGCACCAGAAGTACTATAAGGAGTCTATCATGGCAGCAAAAATCCGTCGTGATGACGAAGTAATCGTACTAGCAGGCAAAGACAAAGGTAAGCGCGGTAAAGTGCTTTCAGTTGTTGCTGAATCTGGTCGAGTATTTGTCGAAGGCATCAACTTAATCAAGAAGCACCAAAAGCCTGTTCCTCAGTTGAACCAAGCTGGCGGTATTGTTGAGAAAGAAGCGTCTATCGACGTATCAAACGTTGCGATCTACAACTCGGAAACGGGTAAAGCAGATCGTGTAGGTTTCAAGATTGAAGATGGTAAGAAATTACGTATCTTTAAATCTACTGGTAAAACTATCTAATAGTTGGAGTAGAATGATGGCGAAACTGCATGAAGTATATAAAGACAAAGTAGTTGCTGAACTTCAAGAGAAGTTTGGTTTCAGCTCTGTCATGCAAGTCCCTCAGATCGAAAAGATCACATTAAACATGGGTGTGGGCGAAGCTCTAGCTGACAAGAAGATCCTAGATAACGCTGTTGCGGATCTAGAAGCAATCTCTGGTCAGAAACCTCTAATCACTAAAGCACGCAAATCAGTTGCAGGCTTCAAAGTGCGTGAAGGTTACCCAATTGGTTGTAAAGTAACCCTACGTGGCGAGCGTATGTGGGACTTTTTTGAGCGTTTGGTTTCAATCGCTATCCCACGTATCCGTGACTTCCGTGGTGTAAGTGCTAAGTCTTTTGATGGACGTGGTAACTACAGCATGGGCGTACGTGAGCAAATCATCTTCCCAGAAATCGATTATGATAAAGTAGACCGTGTTCGCGGTATGGATATCACAATCACTACTTCTGCGAAAACAGATGATGAAGGCCGTGCGTTGTTAGAAGCGTTTAACTTCCCATTCAAGAAATAAGGGTAGGGTTATGGCAAAGAATTCTATGAAAGCGCGCGAAGCAAAGCGTGCGAAATTAGTTGCTCAGTTCGCTGAAAAGCGTGCGGCACTAAAAGCTATCATCAGTGATGTTAATACATCTGACGATGATCGTTGGGACGCGGTATTAAAGCTACAAGCTTTACCACGTGATTCTAGCTCTTCACGTCAACGTAATCGTTGTAACGTTACGGGCCGCCCACATGGTTACCTTCGCAAATTCGGCATGAGCCGTATCAAAGTTCGCGAAGCAGCTATGCGCGGTGAAATTCCTGGCCTTAAAAAGGCTAGCTGGTAATAGTATCACGGGAGTAAGACTATGAGCTTGCAAGATCCTATTGCGGATTTGTTTACACGTATCCGTAACGGTCAGTCAGCGAAGAAAGTATCAGTAACGATGCCAACTTCAAAACTGAAAGTAGCAGTAGCTAAAGTATTAAAAGATGAAGGTTATATCGCAGATTACGCTGTAAGCGGTGAAGCGAAGCCTGAGCTTTCTATCGATTTAAAATATTTCGAAGGCAAAGCTGTTATTGAAAATATCCAGCGTGTTAGCCGCCCTGGTCTACGTATCTATAAGAAACGTGACGAATTACCAAAGGTAATGGGTGGTCTTGGTATCGCTATCGTATCAACTTCTAAAGGCCTAATGACAGACCGCGCAGCACGTAGTGCCGGCGTTGGTGGTGAGATCATTGGCTTTGTAGCTTAATCGGAGGGGAACTATGTCTCGCATAGCAAAGGCACCAATCAATGTTCCTGCCGGTGTAGAAGTTACATTAAAAGGCCAGGACATCACAGTTAAAGGCAAAAACGGTGAATTAACTCGTACTATCAACGACGCTGTTGAAGTACAAGTTAACGACAACGTTATTACAACTTTACCTCGTGAAGGCGTAGCTAATGCATGGGCACAAGCAGGTACTGCTCGCGCTCTAATCAACAACATGGTTGTTGGTACGCATGAAGGTTACGAGAAGAAACTTCAGTTAGTAGGTGTTGGTTACCGTGCAGCAGCTAAGGGCAAAGTATTAGACTTAACTCTTGGTTTCTCACACCCAGTGAATTTCGAAGTACCAGAAGGTATTACGATTGAAACACCAAGCCAAACAGAAGTTCTAGTTAAGGGCGTAGACAAGCAGTTAGTTGGTCAAACAGCTGCTAACATCCGTGCATACCGTAAACCTGAGCCTTATAAAGGTAAAGGTGTTCGTTACGCGGACGAGAATGTACGCCGTAAAGAGGCTAAGAAGAAGTAAGGTAAGACGATGGATAAAAAAACAGCTCGTCTACGTCGTGCTAAACGCACTCGTAGAAATTATATTGAACAAGGCACAACGCGTCTTGTTATCCACCGCACGCCACGTCACATTTACGCTCAAGTAGTTACTGCTGAGGGTACTGTACTGGCTGCTGCTTCTACTGTTGAAAAAGCAATTAGCGAAACAGTTAAAGGCACAGGTAACGTTGCAGCTGCTCAAGCAGTTGGTAAAGCGGTTGCTGAACGTGCAGCTGACAAAGGCATCGAAAAGATTGCTTTTGATCGCAGTGGCTTTAAATATCACGGCCGTGTGAAGGCGCTTGCTGATGCAGCGCGTGAAGCCGGTCTGCAATTCTAGGAGTAGACAATGGCTAACGTAGAAGCAAAGCAACAACAGCCTGATTTGGCTGAAAAGCTAATCGCGGTAAACCGTGTGTCTAAAGTGGTTAAAGGTGGTCGTATCTTTAGCTTCACTGCACTAACAGTAGTTGGTGACGGCGCAGGTAAAGTAGGTTTTGGTTATGGTAAAGCACGTGAAGTTCCAGCTGCTATTCAAAAAGCAATGGAAAAAGCACGTCGCAACATGATCAGTGTAGACCTTAACGGTAACACGCTACAGCACCCAATCAAGGGTCGCCACGCGGGTTCTAAAGTATACATGCAGCCTGCTTCAGAAGGTACAGGTATCATCGCCGGTGGTGCGATGCGTGCAGTACTAGAAGTAACTGGTGTACAGAACGTATTGTCAAAAGCATACGGTTCAACTAACCCGATCAACATCGTTCGTGCAACGATTGCTGCTCTTGAGAACATGAACTCTCCAGAGTCAATCGCTGCTAAACGTGGTCTTAGCGTTGACGAAATCACGGGGTAAACCATGGCTAATAAAACTGTAAAAGTAACACAAGTAAAGAGCTCTATCGGTCGTTTACCGAAGCATAAAGCTACATTACGCGGTCTTGGTCTACGTCGTATCAATCACACTGTTGAGTTAGAAGACACAGCATGTGTGCGTGGTATGATTAACCAAGTTTCTTACATGGTAAAGGTTGAGGGTTAATTCGATGCATTTGAATACACTTTCACCTGCTGCTGGTGCAAAAACTGAAAAGAAACGTCTAGGTCGTGGTATTGGTTCTGGTCTTGGTAAGACTGGTGGCCGTGGTCATAAAGGCCAAAAATCACGTTCTGGCGGTAAAGTTCGCGTTGGTTTCGAAGGCGGTCAAATGCCTATGCAACGTCGTCTACCTAAATTTGGTTTCACTTCACGTAAATCATTAGTATCTACTGAAGTTAACCTTTTTGAAATCGCTAAAGTTGAAGGCGATGTAGTAGACGTAAACGCGTTACAAGCAGCTGGTCTAGTTAAAAAGAACATCCAGTTCGTTAAAGTAGTTAAATCTGGCGAAGTTTCACGCGCAGTTACCGTTAAAGGTCTTAAAGTGACTAAAGGTGCTCGCGAAGCTATCGAAGCTGCCGGAGGCAAGGTAGAAGACTAAGGAAGTACTAATGGCTAAACCAGGTCAAGATATGAAAAGTGCACAAAGTGGGCTTTCGGAATTGAAGCGTCGATTACTATTTGTATTAGGTGCTATCATTATTTACCGTCTAGGTTCATTCGTGCCGATCCCTGGGATTGACGCCGCTGTACTTGCCGATTTCTTCGAGCAACAAAAGGGCACCATTGTTGAAATGTTTAACATGTTCAGCGGTGGTGCGCTTGAGCGAGCTTCAGTGTTAGCACTGGGTATTATGCCGTACATCTCGGCTTCGATTATTACGCAACTATTAACGCATATGTATCCGCCGTTTATAGAGCTTAAGAAAGAAGGTGAGCAAGGGCGTAAGAAAATTAGCCAGTACACACGCTACGGCACGCTTGTGCTTGCTACAATCCAATCAATCGGTATTGCTACCAGCTTACCGGGCATGATGGACGGGTTAGTTGTTAACCCAGGTATCGGTTTCTACTTCACTGCTGTAGTGAGTTTAGTAACTGGTACTATGTTCCTAATGTGGTTGGGCGAACAAATTACAGAACGTGGTATCGGTAACGGTATCTCAGTTCTGATTTTTGTTGGTATCGTAGCTAACCTGCCGTCTGCTATTGGTTCGACAGCCGAAATGGCGCGCCAAGGTGATCTGAATGTACTTGTACTGTTATTGATTGCTGTAATCGTATTCGCTGTTACTTACCTAGTTGTATTCTTTGAACGTGGTCAACGTCGTATCGTCGTTAACTATGCAAAGCGTCAACAAGGTCGTCAGGTATTTGCTGCTCAAAGCACGCACTTACCACTGAAAGTAAACATGGCGGGTGTTATTCCACCAATCTTTGCTAGCAGTATAATTCTGTTCCCTGGTACAATTGCAAGCTGGTTCGGCCAGGGTGAAGGTCCGGTCGCTGATGTGCTACAAGCAATCGCTACAACGTTGACTCCAGGTCAACCTTTATATGCGATGGTTTTAGCTGCGGCTATTATCTTCTTCTGCTTTTTCTACACCGCGTTGGTATTTAACCCGCGTGAAACAGCAGATAACCTGAAAAAATCTGGCGCATTTATCCCAGGTATTCGTCCAGGTGAGCAGACATCTAAATACATTGATAAAGTGATGACACGCCTGACATTGGCAGGTGCTTTGTATATAACCTTTATCTGTCTGGTGCCCGAATTCATGACTATGGCATGGCAAACGCCATTCTATTTCGGCGGTACATCAATTTTGATTATCGTTGTTGTAATCATGGACTTTATGGCACAAGTACAGACGCATCTGATGTCACATCAGTATGATTCTGTGCTGAAAAAAGCAAACCTTAAAGGCTACGGTCGATAAGGTCATTTTACGGAGTTGAGCAATGAAAGTACGTGCTTCCGTTAAGAAAATATGCCGTAACTGTAAAGTTATTAAACGTGCTGGTGTAGTACGCGTAATTTGCAGTGAGCCTAAGCACAAGCAAAGGCAAGGCTAATTAAACAGTCGTGCAGGCTGAGTTATTTACTCGGCCTGTGTTTTTAGTTGTGATTTGGTCTTCGTTTGAGTATCCTTACGGGCTTTTCAAACAGATGATTACCAAATTCAAATATAGGAGATGTGTTAGTGGCCCGTATCGCTGGCATTAACGTCCCTGATCATAAACACGCAGTTATCGGTTTAACTGCTATTTATGGCATAGGTAAGACTCGCTCTAAGGCTATCTTAGCAGCGACTGGTATCGCCGAGACCACAAAAATCGGTGAACTTTCAGACGAAACACTTGACGTATTGCGTGAAGCAGTTGGCAAGTACACTGTAGAAGGTGACCTTCGTCGTGAAGTTACATTAAATATCAAGCGCCTTATGGACCTTGGTTGTTTCCGTGGCCTACGTCACCGTCGTTCGTTACCACTACGTGGTCAACGTACTAAGACTAACGCGCGTACTCGTAAGGGTCCTCGCAAGCCTATCAAGAAATAAGGTGGGGTAGATTATGGCTAAAGCACCAATTCGTCGTAAGAAGGTTAAAAAGCAAGTTGCTGATGGTATGGCTCACGTTCATGCTTCTTTCAACAACACTATTGTAACAATTACCGACCGTCAAGGTAATGCACTATCTTGGGCAACAGCAGGTGGTTCAGGTTTCCGTGGTTCACGTAAATCTACTCCATTCGCGGCTCAGGTTGCTGCAGAGCGTGCAGGTACTGCTGCTCAAGAATACGGTTTAAAAAATCTAGAAGTTTTCATCAAAGGTCCAGGTCCAGGTCGTGAATCTGCTGTACGTGCTTTGAATGCTGCTGGTTACCGTATCACCAACATCACTGACGTGACGCCAATCCCTCATAATGGTTGTCGTCCACCGAAGAAACGTCGCGTTTAACAATAGGTTAGGAGAAATAACATGGCAAGATATTTGGGCCCTAAGCTCAAGCTGAGTCGTCGTGAAGGTACTGACCTGTTCCTTAAGAGCGGCGTAAGAGCTATCGACTCTAAGTGTAAACTTGAGACTGCACCTGGTCAGCACGGCGCTCGTAAAGGTCGCTTATCTGATTACGGTTTACAGCTACGTGAAAAGCAAAAAGTACGTCGTATCTACGGTGTATTAGAAAAGCAATTCCGTAACTACTACAAAGAAGCTGCTCGCCTTAAAGGTAATACAGGTGAAAACTTGTTACAGCTTTTAGAGCAACGTTTAGACAATGTTGTATATCGCATGGGTTTTGCTAGCACACGCGCTGAAGCACGTCAGTTAGTAAGCCACAAAGCGATTTTAGTTAATGGTCGTGTAGTGAACATTCCTTCATACGTAATTACTCCAGAAGATACTGTTGTAATTCGTGAGAAGTCAAAAACACAAGCACGTATCATCGCTGCTCTAGAGTTGGCTGAGCAACGTGAAAAGCCGACTTGGGTTGAAGTTGACGGTAAGAAAATGGAAGGCAGCTTCAAGCGCCTACCTGAGCGTTCAGATCTGTCTGCGGACATTAACGAACAACTAATCGTCGAACTTTACTCTAAGTAAAGTTAAGAGTTAAGAGAGGATAAAATGCAGGGTTCTGTTACCGAATTCCTAAAACCAAGGTTAGTCGATATCGACGCTATCAACCCAACGCGTTCTAAAGTAGTTTTAGAACCATTAGAGCGTGGCTTCGGTCACACTTTGGGTAATGCCTTACGCCGTATACTGTTATCATCTATGCCTGGATGTGCAGTAACTGAAGTAGAAATCGACGGTGTATTGCATGAGTACAGCGCGAAAGAGGGCGTACAAGAAGACATCATTGAAATTCTGTTAAACCTTAAAGGTCTAGCAGTAACTTTAGAAGGCAAAGATGAAGTTTTTCTGACCCTGACTAAATCTGGTGTAGGCCCTGTGACTGCGGCTGATATTCAGCACGATGGTGATGTAACTATCGCCAACCCAGATCACGTTATCTGTCACCTTACGACAGATAGCAGCGAGATCAGCATGCGTATTCGTGTTGAGCGCGGTCGCGGTTATGTGCCGGCATCTAGTCGTTTATCCTCTGATGACGATGAGCGTCCAATTGGTCGTCTGCTGCTTGATGCATCATTCAGCCCAGTTGAACGTATTGCGTACTCGGTTGAATCAGCCCGTGTTGAGCAACGTACAGACTTAGACAAGTTAATCATTGATATGGAAACAAACGGCACTTTAGATCCTGAAGAAGCGATCCGCCGTGCGTCTACTATCTTAGCTGAGCAATTAGATGCATTCGTAGATTT